>JBBRMQ010000038.1:0-23883 GCA_038230775.1 Thermoanaerobaculia bacterium | reverse complement strand
GGGTATTGGTAGTGGAAAATGCGTGTCGGGCTGGCTGAAATTGAATGAAGAAGTTCGAATGTCGAATGAAGAATTGAGAAATCGTGTCCTAATTCTTCATTCGAAATTCGAACTTCTTCATTCAATTTCAGCCATCCCGAAACGCATTTACCACTACCAATACCCGCGATCCGCACCAAACATCACTTCATAGACTTTCCGCGCCCATCCGCGTTTGCCATGCTCCTGCGATGCAAGCCATTCGCGGATCGGCAGCGTGAAACCCGTCTTGCGACGCTTGCGCACTTCGGGGGGCAGCGGCGGGCGCGGCGCGTTTGCCAGGATTTCCTTTCCGCGGCCGCGTCGCCGCACAAGGATCGGCGCGAGCTTGCGAAGGAGATGCGCGTCGACGAGCGGGACGCGCACTTCGAGCGAGTGCGCCATCGACGCCCAGTCCATGTCGCGAAGCAGCTGGTTGCGAAGGTAGAAAGACGACTCGAGCGCGACGACGCGCGCGTACGGCGTCCCGGGATCGGGCGTCACCGCGCGCTCGATCAAGCCGAGCATGTCGAGCCGTTCCAGGCCCTCACGCGCGATCTCCGCGCCTAACACTGCCGGCAGCTCCTCCGCCAGAAAGCGTCCGCGCTTCACGAGGTAGGCGCCGGCGTACGAGCCGCCGTACCGCACCACTTCTCCCATCTTCGGGCTGATATGGCGGCTGCGTCTTGCCAGCGCCGCGTTCGTGCGATGCACCGCATCGCCAAGCTTCGGCACGCGTGCCAGGACGCGGGTCAGCGGCATCCAGCGGGGGATGTCGCGGAACGATGTGTAGCCGCCGAAAAGCTCATCGCCGCCCGTGCCCGACATCGCCACCTTCAACCCGAGGTCGTGCGCGGCTTTGCTGATGAAGTAGCTGTTGAACCCGTCGATCGATGGCTGGTCCATGGCGTCGAAGATGCGCGGCATCTCGCGTAGAAACTCGTCGCGGCTGAGATCGCGGATCGAGTGCGGCACGCCGTACAGCCGTGCGACCTCCGCGGCCAGCGGGGCCTCGTCGTTGATGCGGCCGCGATACTCCTCGAATCGCAGCGTCATGGTCTGCACATCGGTCGCACCGCTCTCGCGCGCGAACGCGACGATCGCCGTGGAATCGATGCCCGCCGACAAGAACGCGCCCACGGGGACGTCCGCCACCATGTGGTACTTCACTGATTCGAGGACGGCGTCGTGCACGATGTCATCGCCGGGAGCCGGCGTATCGAGCGCATCGCGAAGCGTACCCGCGATCGAGAAATACGAGACCGGCGTGCTCAAGCCACGCTCGTCGGCGAAGCAATACGAGCCCGCGGGCAGCGCGCGGATCGCGCGGTACATCGTGAACGGCTCGGGTACGGTGCCGCGAAGAAAGAAGCCGGCGGCGCCGGCTGGATCAAATTTTTTCGCCACACGATTCGTGGCAACCAGCGCTTTCACCTGGCTGGCGACCCGGATCGTCGCGCCGTCATCAGCATAATAGAGTGGCTTGATGCCGTACGGATCGCGCGCCAGAAACAGGCGCTGTCTGGTCTCATCCCAGAGCGCGAACGCGAACATGCCGCGCAACCGGCCGAGCATCTCCGGCCCCCACTTCTGATACGCCCGCAACAACACCTCGGTATCCGATTCCGAGGTGAAGTCGGCGCCAAGGTCGCGGCGGATGTCACGAAAGTTGTAGATCTCGCCGTTGAAGACGATGACGCTGTCGCCGCGGCGCATCGGCTGGGCGCCTCCAGGCGAGAGGTCGATGATGGCGAGGCGCCGATGACCGAAACCGACGCGCTGATCGTCGGAGATCCAGAGCGTCGCCGCGTCCGGGCCGCGCGATCGCATGCACTCCCGCGCCGCGAGAAGCTCGATCTCATCGACGGGCGGCGCTGCGCCCTTGTAGGCAAAGATTGCGTTGATCCCGCACATGGTTGTGTGGGCGGCCTCTGTGTGAGGGCCGGCTTCAGCCGGCCGACCGGCTGAAGCCGGTCCTCACACAGAGGCGGCTCTCATATACCTACTCTACAATGCGCGCTCATGAACAGACGCGTCCTTTCCCTCACGCTCGTTCTCTTCACCGCCACCACCTTCGCGCAAACGGCGGATGACAAGCCGATCTTCGGCTTCACCGCACCAAACGCCGCGAAGGAGAAAGCGCTCGAAGCGCAGTTCGACGCGAAACTCAATCGCGACAACCTGCGCAACTGGATGCAGCGGTTGAGCGCGCGGCCGCATCACATCGGCTCGCCGTACGACAAGGACAACGCAGAGTTCATCGCGTCGCTGTTCAAATCGTGGGGCTACGACACCTCGATCGAAGAATTTCAGGTCCTGTTTCCCACGCCGAAGAAGCGCGTGGTCGAGATGATCGCACCCGAACGCTTCACGCTGAAGCTGTCCGAGCCCGCGCTGGCGCAGGATCGCACCTCCAACCAGGCCGACGAACAGCTTCCGACCTACAACGCGTATTCGATCGACGGTGACGTAACCGGCGATCTCGTGTACGTCAACTTCGGCATTCCTGCCGATTACGAGCAACTGGAACGGAACGGCGTCGATGTGAAAGGCAAGATCGTGCTGGCGCGCTACGGCGGATCGTGGCGCGGCATCAAGCCCAAGGTCGCGGCCGAGCACGGCGCGATCGGCTGCATCATCTACTCCGATCCGCACGAGGACGGCTACTTCCAGGGCGACGTCTATCCGAAAGGCGCGTATCGCAACGACAACGGCGCGCAGCGCGGTTCGGTGATGGACATGCCGGTGCATCCGGGCGATCCGCTGACGCCCGGCGTGGGCGCGACGGCAAGCGCCAAGCGAATCGACCGCAAGGATTCGGACGTCATCACGAAGATTCCGGTGCTGCCGATCTCCTACAGCGACGCGCTGCCGCTGCTGCGTACGTTAGGCGGACCGGTCGCTCCTCCCGACTGGCGCGGCGCCCTCTCGACCACCTACCACCTCGGCCCCGGGCCCACGCGGGTTCACATGAACCTCGAGTTCAACTGGACAACGGTGACCATCCGCGACGTGATCGCGCGCCTGGCGGGAACGGACCGCGCGGATGAGTGGGTCATCCACGGCAACCATCACGACGCATGGGTCAACGGCGCGAACGATCCGATCAGCGGTCTCGTCGCCGAACTCGAGGAAGCGCGGTCGATCGGCGAGTTGGCGAAGAGCGGCTGGCGCCCGCGGCGCACGATGATCTACGCGGCATGGGACGGCGAGGAAGAGGGTTTGTTGGGCTCGACTGAGTGGGCTGAGGAGCACGCCGACGAACTGCGGCAGCACGCGGCGGTGTACATCAATTCCGATTCGAACGCGCGCGGATTTCTCGAGACTGGCGGCTCGCACACGCTGGAGCGCCTGGTGACCGAGGTCGCGCGCGACGTCAAAGATCCGGAGAAGGGTGTCTCGGTGCTCGAGCGCATGCGCGCCCACGAGCTCATCACCCTGAAGTCTGAAGAAGAGCGCAAAGAGTTCCGGGATCGGCAGCTCATTCGTCTCGACGCGCTCGGATCGGGATCGGACTGGACGCCGTTCCTGCAGCACACCGGCATTGCTTCGCTGAGCGTCGGCTACGGCGGCGAGTCGGGCGGTGGCTCGTATCACTCCATCTACGACTCGTTCGATCACTACACGCGTTTCATCGATCCGAACTTCGAGTACGGCGTGGCGCAGGCGAAGACCAACGGCCGTCTCATGCTGCGGCTGGCGAATGCCGACGTGCTGCCGATGGAGTTCACGACGTTCGCCGAAACGATGAAGCGATACGTCGAGGAGCTGACGAAGCTCGCGGAACGCATGCGCGTGGATACCGAGGCGCGCAACCGCTTCCTCCGCGAGAACGCATTCGACCTGGCGGACGATGCGGAGCGCTCGCTGCAACCGCCGAAAGCTCAGGAGGCCGTGCCCTTTCTGAACTTCGCGCCGCTTCAGAATGCGGTGGCGCGGCTGGATCGCAGCGCGCACGACTACGCACGTGCCACGAAAACGCTGCCGCAGGATTCCGCGCAGCAGGTAGCGCTCGACCGGTCGCTGATGCACGCCGAACAGTTGCTTCTCACGCAGCAGGGATTGCCGCGGCGTCCGTGGTTCCGCCATCAGATCTACGCCCCCGGCTTCTACACCGGATACGGCGTGAAGACCGTGCCGGGCGTCCGCGAGGCGATCGAACAGCGGCAATGGTCCGATGTCGCGCCGCAGGTCGAGACGGTTGCACGCGTGATCGATGCGTATGCCGCTGAAGTCGATCGCGCTGCGGCGATCGTGAAAGCGCCATGAGATCGACGTTCGCCTTCGTCGTGATGCTGGTGGCATCGTGCGCCATGGCCGACTGCATCGGACACCCGTCGGATACGTTGAAGGGCTGGAAGGCGATTTCAAAGTGGACGTTGCCGGGAGATGTTTTCGGCGTGGCGTATGTCTGTTCCGGCGAAAACCGGAAAATAGTGGTCGAGCGGTTCACGAGCCGGACGGGTTCGGACGTCAACTATGTTTCCGATGTGGCGCTGCCGAAGCTGTCGCGCGGCGAGTTGCTGATCGGAGGAGGCCGCTGCACGCGCGACGGCACCGCGGATCCGTATCTCGTTCCATTCGGGATGTACGCGAGGAACGGTGCGTGGCACGTACGGCACGCGTGGCGCGTCGAGTTGCCGACGGGACGGATCCTTCCGGTAAACCCTGGCAGCGTGCACTGCCTGGCGGCCAACGAGCGGGACTAGCTACTTCTTCGGCAGCAGGTAGACGATCTCGCCGCGCTTGGACATGCCGAGGTCTTCGCGCGCGATGCGCTCGACGGCGAAGGTCGAACGGCGCACGCTCTCGATCTCGTTTTTCAGCCGCGCGTTTTCGGTTTCGAGGCGGCGAATGTCGCTCTGCAGATCCGCGACACGCTTGCGTGAGAGCTGCAGTTCCGCCGTGCCGCGACCGCTGAAGAAAAACGAGCTGACGAAGATCACGGCGAGAATTCCGGCGACGAGCGTAACGGCCTTGAACGTGATGTGTGTCGCCCGTGCGGCGGTCATGCGGAAAGTTTAACCGACGAACGGTCGTGAGCGTCGAAGCGCAACTGGTCACGTCTTGTATATCTCTTGACAGGCATATGATCGTATAGGAATATACGTTCCGTGGAATCCGCATTCGCAGTCATCGCCGAACCGAACCGCCGCGCCATCCTGAGCAGGCTTTCCTCGTGCGAATGCTCGGTGAGCGAGCTGATCGACCACCTTGGTCTGCCGCAACCGTCCGTCTCCAAGCACCTCAAAGTATTGCGCGAGAGCGGCTTCGTACAGTCGCGCGTGGAAGCGCAGCGGCGGGTCTATCGCCTCAATCCCAAACCGCTCCAGGAGCTCGACGCGTGGTTGGCGCCGTTCCGGCGGCTCTGGTCCAGGCACATCGACGCTCTCGAGAAACATCTGGACAAGATGGAGAAGGAGTCCTCGGTGAAAGGAAGGAAGAAGAGATGAGTGGTCGCGAGCCGTATTCGCCGCATGACGCTTTTGGCGCGGAGGTCCGAAAAGATGGAGAGAAGTGGACGCTCATTCTCGTGCGCGAACTGCGGCACTCTCCCGCGAAGGTCTGGAAGGCGCTGACGGACCCCGAGCAACTTCGTGAGTGGGCTCCGTTCGATTCTGACCGGACCGCTGCGAAGACATGCCGACATGTTATTGAAACGCGTACCGCAACAGACGGACCGAGCCAAATCCCTCGGTCTACTGAGAGGTAGGCGACCGCGAGCAGTCCTTTGGCTCGATCGATCTGTTGACGCTTCATATACACGGTCAGCGTGACCCCGCAAGCCGCTGTGAATTTTTTCGAGAGTGTGAAGCGCGATATTCGTAAACGCGTCGCCAGTTGGCCAACACGGGGTGCTGTTCGCTGCGCCAAGCTCCATTTCAGGTATTCATCGACACAACGTCGGAGGTCCACCCTCCGCCATGCTGCAAGAGGAGTCGCGCACCATCATCATCGCTACCATGATCGAACGTCCATCAGTGCGCGCTCATGACCTGCAGGCCGGAAGTCGGCGGCTGTGTATTAACAACGATCGACGCGCAGCTGAGGCTTGGCTGATCCACGGTTACGGTAGCGAAAGCGAGATTGTGAAGGCCATTCGATCCAAATGGACCGAATGTGGGCGGCGGACATTCGCTCCCTGTAACGGCCCCGGAGAAGTTCGTGAATTGCTGGATGGTATTCGCCGGGATACTCGAGGTGGATTGCTGGATCAGCAAACCGTCGCACGCACGTCGAATCTCGATCTTCGCGCTAGCGGGAACCGCACCGGCGTTGAAAACCGCTACATTGATGTGGCTCTCGAGGGCGCCGAGGGTGAGACCGGTGATCGTCTGTCGCTCGTTGGCGGCAACCAGATGCTCGAACGTCGGCAATTCGATTTTGCCGAACTTTTGTATGACGAAATTGGAACCGGGGCCGCAAGTTTCGGAGTCTGCGGAGGGAAATAGCTCGGTGTTGACCGTAACGTCGTCTGGAACGTCCAGTCGATACATCCAGATTTCGTCGTGACTACTGGGACCCCAGAAAATGTCGACTTCTTGTCGAATCGACGTGGCTCGACCCGCTCGAACGGTGATCGTCGTTGGCGTCGCTACTGGCCTCCTCGGCCCGTTGGAGACGCCCAGAAGCGTGACTACCGCGTCCGTTGTTCCGCGATTCAGAAATACGGTATCGGCCTCCCATGCAACTGAACTGCACTCGCTCGCCAGGCGCGCCCCGAGGGCCTCCACATCGATCACGTAGACTTCGCGAGCAAGCGCTAAGGGACATATCAAGAGCAGCAACGACAACGCGACCGCAACCGGTAACTTTTTGCTCATGTCATCATGAGATCCCTTCTGGACTATGTTATTTGTAGCATCGTGGTTTCGTCAAGCTAGACAGGAGAGATCATGACAACGAAACGTGCACCGGACAGCGCAACCGCTTCGAAGAAAATCACGAAGAAGATTCAGGAGCTCGGAGACTGGAGGGGCGAGACGCTCACCCGCATTCGCAAGCTCATCCACGATGCGGACCCCGAGATCGAGGAGGAGTGGAAATGGGAGAAGCCCAGTTCCGGCGGCACTCCGGTCTGGTCTCATGACGGTGGCGTCTGTACTGGTGAATCGTACAAGGAAGTCGTGAAACTCACCTTCTTTCGAGGCGCGTCGCTGCCGGACCCCGGAAAGCTTTTCAACTCGAGTCTCGAGGGAAACGCGCGCCGAGCGATCGACATTCATGAAGGCGAGAAGCTGAACGAAGCCGCGTTCAAGAAACTGATCCGGTCTGCGGTGGCCGCCAACTCCGGGCCTCGAGCCAAGCGCGCATCCAAGAAGAAGTAGCAGTCCTCGCGCAGATAGGTGGCAGGCTCGCCTCACGGGGCGGAAAGCAGGCAGATATAATCTGAACGTGAAACGCGACTCCGCGTCGAATCCTCTCAACGAACGGTACGCATCCAAAGAGATGTCGTACCTTTTCTCCTCCGATTTCAAATTCAGGACGTGGCGCCGTCTCTGGATCGCGCTGGCCGAGGCGGAGAAGGAGCTCGGACTTCCGATCAGCGACGCGCAGATTGCGGAGTTGCGCGCGCACGCGAACGAAATCAACTACGACGACGCGGAGAAACGCGAGCGCGAGATCCGGCACGACGTGATGTCGCACATCTACGCCTACGGTCTCCAGGCCCCCTCCGCCAAAGCCATCATCCACCTCGGCGCCACCTCCGCGTTCGTCACCGACAACACCGACATCCTGCAGATGGTCGAAGCGTTGAAGATCGTGAAGCGGCGCGTGGTGAACGTGATGTCGAAGCTGCGCGACTTCGCATGGAAGTGGCGCGCAACGCCTCAACTTGCCTTCACCCACTTCCAGCCGGCACAACTGACGACGGTCGGAAAACGCGCGACGCTGTGGCTGCACGACCTTCTGCTCGACCTTCGCGAGATCGAATTCCGCGAGTCGCAGCTCGCGCTTCTCGGCGTGAAAGGCGCGACGGGAACGCAGGCGTCCTTTCTCAATCTCTTCGAAGGCGACGCGAGCAAGGTCGAACGGCTGGAGCGACTGGTTGCAGAGAAAGTCGGTCTGCCGCGGGTGGTTCCCGTTTCGGGACAGACGTACTCGCGCAAAGTCGACGCCCAGGTCGTCGCATCGCTTTCCGGTCTGGCGCAGTCGGCCTCCAAGTTTGGCTACGACATGCGCCTGCTGCAGCACCTCCACGAGATCGAAGAGCCATTCGAGGAGGAGCAGGTCGGATCTTCCGCGATGGCGTACAAGCGCAACCCGATGCGGGCCGAGAGGATCGACGCGCTGGCGCGACATCTCATCGTCAATGCACTGAATCCGGCGCTGACCGCGGCGACGCAATGGTTCGAGCGCACGCTCGACGACTCAGCCAATCGCCGCATCGCGATTCCCGAGGCGTTCCTGGCCGCCGACGCGATCGCTCTCATTTTCGACAACATCGTGGGCGGCATGGTCGTGCACGAGGACGTCATCGCGACCAACGTGAAACGCGAGCTGCCGTTCCTGATGACCGAGAACCTCATGATGGAGGGCGTCCGGCGAGGAGGGGACCGTCAGGTGCTGCACGAACGCGTGCGCGTTCACTCGCAGGCCGCAGCCGACGCGTTGAAGAGCGGGGCGCGCGACAACGATCTCTTTGAGCGCATCGGTGGCGACCCGCTGTTCGGCATCGATCGCAAGGCGATTGCCGCGATGTCGCGGGCCGACGATTACACGGGGCTCGCGAGGCAGCAGACGGAGCGATTTCTGAACGATGAGATCGATCCGGTCATCGCCCGCCACCAAGTCGAGAAGGACGTGGCCGAGGTGCACGTTTGAAACGTTGCACGGCGATCTTCTTTTTTCTCGTGATCGCCTGCGCGACAACGGTGCCGCAGCAGGCGCCGCCGAACGAGCCGTTGCGAGGCACGGCGAGCTGGTACGGACAGGAGTTCGCGGGGCGAACAACGGCGAATGGCGAAATCTTCGATCCGATGCAGCTCACGGCGGCGCATCGCACGCTTCCGTTCGGCACCGTGGTCGACGTGAGAAATGCGAAGAACGGGCAGAGCGTCCGCGTTCGCATCAACGATCGCGGACCGTACATCAACGATCGTCTCATCGACTTGTCCTACGCCGCTGCGCAGCGCATCGGGCTGGTCGAGCCGGGCATCGGCAGTGTGGAGCTGGCGATCGTAAAGCTGGGCAAGGGAGACCGCGAGCCGCCCGCGCCGTACGTCGTCAGCGTTCCCGAATTGAAGCCGCTGCCGGACACGCCTGCGGCGTCGGTGGCGGAGGTCGTTGATAGCGTGAGCGTCGTCGAGGAACACGCCGGCATCGAAACGCGACGCCAGGTTTCTGCTGACGGCAAACGGATCGAGACCGTGCCGGTGCAGCCGGGGCCGGCACCGGCCACCAGGACGCCGGCGAGCGAGAGTGCTCGCCGCCCCACTCCCACGACGAACGGCACCGGATTCGTCGTGCAGGTCGGAGCATTCGCGCAGGAAAACAACGCGAAGCTGCTCAAGGATCAGCTGACGCAGCTCGGCGAGAAGGCGTACATCGACCACACGCACCTCTATCTGGTGCGCATCGGTCCCTTCACAACCCGTGATGAGGCGATCCGGATGCGCACACGGCTGGAAACCGCGGGCCTATCCGCGATTGTCGTGGCGCAGTAGCGTCGCGATCCGGTTGGCCGCGTCTTCGTACGCCGCGCCGCCGGGATGGAAGCCATCGTAGCGACTCAAGCGCTTCGGCGTCACGATGTCGTCCATCTTCACCACGCTGACGAGAGGATCATCTTTGAAACGATTCGCGAGCGTCGCGTCCCAGATCTCGAGATAGTGGTTGATGAGCGGCGCCATCGGATGCTTCGGCACGGGGTTGTACGCGCCGAGGACGAGGATGCGCGCATGGGGCGCGCTCTGATGCAGATCGCTGACGATGTCGGAGATGCGGTCCAGGACCTGCGACGCCACAGGGACCGGATCGCGAAGCGTTTCCTGCCGCACGCTCTCGCTGCGCCAGAGATCGTTCGCGCCGATCGATAGAAGGATCGCGTCCGCATCGGCGATGCGGTCGCGAAAACGCTGCTGACCGAGTTTGCCAATGAGATCACTCGTCTGCGCGCCGTTGACGCCTAGATTCAGCGTGGTGAAGGTCGCGGGATCGAGTCGGCCGGCGATACCTTTGCCGCTCTCATCACCGGTGCCGTACGCGAGGGAATCGCCGAGCGCGACGACGTGAATGGTGTGGTGCTGCGGCAGAGATTGCTGCACTGCAGATGGTCGGTTCGAGGTCATGGGAGTTCGATCGCAAGCGATGGCAAACGCCAGAGTTACGACAAGAAGAGCTTTCGCCATTGACCACAAATAACCAGAATTAGGCGAATTTGATTGCAATGTGAGGACGTAGAACTGGGCAACCGGTCCTCGACTTCAGAGAGCTGAATGCAGAATGCAGAATGCAGAAAATCTCGAGTTTCTGCATTCTGCATTCTGCATTCTGCATTCTGCATTCTGCATTCTGCATTCTGCATTCTGCTTTCGGTTCTGCCTCAGGCCGCCAGTCCTCAGTCGTCTCTCACGTCAGTTCGCTTTCGGCGAAGAAGTAGGCGATCTCGAGGCGCGCGTTGTCGTCGGAGTCCGACCCGTGAATCGCGTTCTGCTCGATCGATTCGCCGAACTCGGCGCGGATCGTCGCTTTGTCGGCCTTCTTCGGATCGGTCGCGCCCATCACCTGCCGCAGGTGTGTGACGGCGTCGTCACGCTGCAGCGCGGCGACGTAGACCGGTCCCGACGTCATGTATTTCACGAGGTCGTTGTAGAACGGGCGCTCGCGATGGACGGCGTAGAAGCCTTCAGCCTGACGCTGTGAGAGACCCAGTTTCTTGAGGCCGAGGATCTTGAAGCCCTCCGATTCGAGGCGGGAGATGATTTTGCCGGAGTTGCCCTTGCGGACGGAGTCCGGTTTGAGGATCGTGAATGTGCGGTTCGCCATAGCGGCGCGGATTCTATATCGACACGATCACGAGATCGTTTTCCAATCGATACTCGGGCTTCATCGGGATCGCGCGGTCGCTGCGGCAGATCATGACGTCGGAGAAGTTGGCGTCGCCGGTGATCTCGACGCCGTGAGCGACCACGCAGCGCTCGAGCGTGACTCCCCGACCGATGCGGCAGTTGTCCCAGATGACGCTCTCGCGAACGTCGCCCTCGATTACGGTGCGGGCCCCGATCGAGGAGTGCACGGCCTTTCCTTCGGCCGACTCGTGCAGCAGTGAGTCTCCGGCGATGCGCGATCCTTTGCGCGGCTCGACGGTGCCGCGGATCATGAGATCGAGAAGCGCGCTGGAGGCGCTCATGTATCGCTGCGGCGTACCGATGTCGAACCACACGCCGTCATTCACGATCCCGGCGAGATTTTCTCGCCCCGACTCGACCATCGGCCGGTAGACCTCGTCCACGATGCTGGAGAACTCGTTCGGCGGGAGATGGGCGAACACACGCGAGCTGATGAGATGCGAGCCGGAGAACATCAGCGCTTCGCCGCGCCCCTCGCCGAAACCGGTGATGGTCTTGCCGTCGAACCAGACCGGCGTGAAGTGATCGCCGACAGGCGGATGCCGCAACGTGAGCGCGGCGAGAGCATCGATCCGTTGGCGTGCCGCGCGCAGCTCGCCATAGCGCGGGAACTGCACGGTGTCGCCGTTGACGAGAAAGAAATCGACGTCGTGTTCGAGGAGCGGCTGCACTTTTCGAATGCCGCCGCCGGTGCCGAGGATTTCTTCTTCGAATGAGAAGTCGAATTTCGCATCGGGAAACTCGGACGGAAGGTATTGCTCGATCGCCGCCGGAAGGTGATGCACGTTCACGACGAGCTCGCGCACGCCGGCATCGATCAGCGATTCGGCCGTCCATCCAATCAGCGGCTGATTGCAAAGCGGCACCATTGGCTTGGGCACGGCGTACGTGAACGGCCGCAGCCGCGTGCCGAAGCCCGCGGCGAGGATCATGCCTTTCATGACAGTTGTTGCGACTTCACAATGCCTCCGGCGAGAAGACCATGTTCTCGGGCAGATCGCCGCGCGTGCGGCGTGCCTGGCGGTAGAGATCCGCGTACGTGCTGCGGATCGCGTTGTCCATGTTCATGCCAAGCTGCGACGCGACATCGCGGATCATATCGATTGGCCCTTCGATCTCGAAGTAGTCGCCGATCGGCGTGCGGTCCAGGACGACCTCGACCTCTTTTACGCGCCACACTTCGCGGAACTTCTGGTAGCGGAAGACGGGCTTGTAACCGAGGACATCGAAGAGCTGGATGGCGAGCTCGAAGCTCTCGACGCCGGTCTGCACTTCTTCGCGCGACTTGATGCCCCCTTCGATCGACATCGGCCCTTTGTACGTCGCGATCGAATACTTGCCGAACTTGCGGACGCGCAGCAGCGCACCCTTGGTTCGCAATTCTCCGCGACGATCGAGCACGATGTTGTCTTCGAACGTCTCCGGATAGAGGCGCTGGCCGCCGGCGTCGCTCAGCTTGTGAATCAGCTCGTTGCGATCCCGGAGCGCGAACTTGACTTCGATTTCCTGCGCCATCAGGACACCCGCAGGACTTCGATTCCGGGCAGCGTTGTCCCGGAGATGAACTCCAGCGACGCGCCGCCGCCGGTCGAGATGTGACTGATGCGATCGGCGAATCCTGACGCCTTCACCGCCTCGACCGATTCGCCGCCTCCGACCACGGTCGTGGCGTTGGCCTCCGCGACCGCGCGCGCAATCGCCTTCGTGCCGTCGGCGAACGCTTCCTTTTCGAACACGCCCATCGGCCCGTTCCAGAAGATCGTTCGAGCCTTCTTCAACTCGGCGCCGAACGCGGCGATGGTCTGCGGCCCGATGTCGAAGGCCTTCTGCTGCGCGGACAACCCGCTGGAGACTGCAACGGTCTCGATTTTCGTGGGCTGCTCCATCGAATCAGCCACCACCAGGTCGGTGGGCAGCATCACGTGCGCGCGATGCTTGCCCTGCAGGATGCGCGTCGCGATTTCGATGGAGTCCGCATCGACCAGAGAGCCGCCCATCGCGGTCTTCTTCGCCGCCAGAAACGTGTTTGCCATGCCGCCGCCGATGAGCACCGCGTCGGCCAGATTCACGAGCGCCTCGAGCGGCTCGATCTTGCCGGCGATCTTCGCCCCGCCTAACAAAGCCACGAACGGCCGCTCGGAGACGTTGGTGATCTTCTGCAGAAACTCGATCTCTTTCACCAGAAGAAGTCCGCCGGCGCTCTTGGCCGCGCCGAAAAGCCGCGGGAGCGCTTCGATCGAAGCGTGCGCGCGGTGCGATGCGCCGAACGCGTCGTTGACGTAGACATCGGCGAGCTTGCGCAACTGTTCGGCGAATCCGCGGTCGTTGCTCTCTTCGCCGGGATAAAAGCGCAGATTCTCGAGCAGCATCACGTCGCCCGGCTTCAGCTTCGAAGTGTCCGCGTTCACATCCTCGGCCCACAGGACGGGCGTCGAGATCAGCGCCGCCAGCTTCTCGCGCACCGGGGCGAGCGAGTATTTCGCCTTGCGCTCGCCTTTGGGCCGCCCGAGGTGGCTGGCGATGACGAGGGAGGCGCCGGCGTCGCGCAGGCGCCTGATCGTCGGCAGCGTTTCTTCGATGCGCGTCGCATCGGTGATGCGCCCGTCTTCCAGCGGCACGTTGTAATCGACGCGATAGAACACGCGCGCGCCGCGCAGCGGCAGGTGATCGATGGTCCGGATCTGGATCATCGGGCGGTGAGGGAACCCTGCTTCACGCGTGCCATGTACGCAATGAGATCGACGATGCGATTCGAGTAGCCCCACTCGTTGTCGTACCACGCGAGGACCTTGTGCATGTGCGGATCGACGGAGCGCGTGAACGTGGTGTCGACGATGGACGAGTGCGGGTTGTGATTGAAATCGATGGAGACGAGCTGCTCATCGGAGTAGGTGAGGATGCCTTTGAAATCGCCGGCGGACGCTTCGCGCAGAACCTGGTTGATCTCATCGGCATTCGTCGCCCTGGAAGTGCGGAAGGTGAGGTCGACGAGTGACACGTTCGGGGTCGGGACGCGCACGGAGATCCCGTCGAACTTGCCCTTCATCTCCGGCAGCACGAGGCCGACCGCCTTCGCTGCACCGGTCGTCGTCGGAATCATCGACAGCGCCGCCGCGCGCCCGCGCCGCCAATCCTTGTGCGGCAGGTCGAGAATCTCCTGATCGTTCGTGTAGGAATGAATCGTGGTCATGATCCCGGTCTCGATGCCGAAGTGCTCGTGCAGCACTTTCGCAATGGGCGCGAGACAGTTGGTGGTGCACGACGCGTTGGAAACGATCTTGTGCGCCTTCGGATCGAACTCCTTCTCGTTGACGCCCATGCAGAGCGTGACGTCCGCATCCTTCGACGGAGCGGAGATGATCACGTGCTCGACGCTCTTCTTGAGATGACGCGAGGCTTTGTCCCTGGAGGTGAAGCGGCCCGACGATTCGACGACCATCTCGACGCCGAGGTCGGACCAGGGGATGTCGGCGGGATCGGGGGAAGAGAAGACGCGAATCTCATGGCCATCGACGCTGATGCTGTTCGACGTGTTCTTGACGTCGTTCTCCAGCGTGCGGTGGACCGAGTCGTACTTCAGGAGATAGGCGAGATTCGCCGCGTCGGTGAGATCGTTCACCGCCACGAATTGAATGTCATGTTTGCCATCGAGCGCAGCCCGCACGACGTTGCGTCCGATGCGGCCGAAGCCGTTGACGCCCACTTTGATCATGATGCCTCCGGAGAAAGGACTGAGGACTGCGGACTGAGGACTGAGTCACAACCACCAAGGCGGCGTGGAGGCTCAGTCCCTCAGTCCTCAGTCCGCAATCCTGACGTACAGCTAGTATATCGACCCATGTCCGTCGAACCCATCCGCTGGCGCGGTGGTGCGCTCGAGTTGCTCGATCAACGCAAACTTCCGCGCGAGGTCGTGTATGTCACATGTCGTGATGCGCACGAAGTGGCTGTCGCCATTCACGACATGGTGGTTCGCGGCGCGCCGGCGATCGGCGTAGCGGCGGCGTTCGGAATGGCCCTCGCGGACGACCTCCCCGCGGCGGCGACGGAGTTGAAGGCATCGCGGCCGACGGCGGTGAACCTCGCCTGGGCCGTCGATCGCATGTTGCGAGCGAAAGGCACGGTCGCGGAGGCGGAAGCGATTTTCCGGGAAGACGTCGAAGCCAACCACCGCATCGGCCGCTTCGGCGCCGATCTCCTCGGATCGAAAACCACAATTCTCACGCACTGCAACGCCGGTGCGCTGGCGACGGCGGGCTACGGAACCGCGTTAGGCGTGGTGCGCGCGGCGATCGAACAGGGCAAGAAGGTCGCGGTGTTCGCCGACGAGACGCGCCCGTTTCTGCAGGGCGCCCGCCTCACCGCGTGGGAGCTGCAGCAGGACGGCATCGACGTCACGCTGATCACCGACAACATGGCGGGCCACTTTTTCCAGCAGCGGACGTTCGACGCTGTTTTGGTCGGCGCCGACCGCATCGCCGCGAACGGCGACACAGCGAACAAGATCGGCACCTATACCGTCGCCGTACTCGCCAACGCACATCAGGTTCCGTTCTATGTCGCGGCGCCAGTGTCGACGATCGACATTCACGCTTCGACCGGAGCGTCGATTCCGATCGAGGAGCGGAGCATTGCCGAGGTGACGGATATCGGCGGGATGAGGATGGCGCCGGAGGGCATCCGCGTCCGCCATCCCGCGTTCGACGTGACACCGGCCCGCCTGATCACCGCCATCATCACGGATCGCGGAGTGCTTCGCGCGCCGTACGAGGAGTCGATACGCACGCTCTTCAAAGACTGATCGCCGCATTGTGGTTTGGAACCGCGGTGTGCCTTCTCCTGATCGCCACTCCAGCCGCGTTCTCGGCATCACCAAACAGCACGGTGGCGGCGAATGTCGTCGGCGTGATGCTGACGCGGTGGCACTATCTGTCGATCGCCGCGCCGCTCGTGCTACTGCTTCTTCACCGACCCGCGACCCGCGACCTGCGACCCGCTCTTTTTCTGGCGGCGATCGTTCTGGCGTCCACGCAGGCGATCGTCGACATGCGCATCCGCGCGGTCCGAAACAGTTCCGTCATCCCGATCAGCGCGCTGGCTGCAACCGATCCTGTTCGCCGGCGTTTTGGCTTGATGCATGGATTCTCCGCCCTGCTTCTTCTCGCCGAGACAGCCGCTGCCGCTGTCGCCGTTGCTAACCAACGTGAAACCTCGGCCGTCGAAGGTACGTAGAGTTTTCGTACGAATGATGAGAGCCGCGTTCGCCGTCGCACTGCTGACGTTCGCCACCGTGCTTCTTGCCGATGCTCCGCCCGCGCCGCCGCCACTGAACCTTCATCGCACCACTGGCGCGATTCGCATCGACGGCGACCTCTCCGATCCCGGGTGGGAGGGCGCTGCGAAGATCGATCAGTTCTACGAGACCTCGCCCGGCGACAACACGCCTCCAAAGGTGAAGACGATCGCGTACATCACTTACGACGAGAAGTACTTCTACGTCGGCATCCGCTGTGAGGACCCGCACCCGGAGCAGATCCGCGCGCCGTACGTCGATCGCGACAACGTGATCGGGACCGACGACAACATCGCGGTCTTTCTCGATACACGCAACGACAAGCGCACTGCCATCGAGTTGCGCGTGAATCCGCGTGGCATCCAGGGCGACGGCATCTTCAACGATGCGAACTTCAACGAGGACTTCTCGCCCGACTACTTCTACGACACGGCGGCGAAGATCGATTCCGGCGGCTGGAGCGCCGAGTACCGCATCCCGTTCTCGTCACTGCGCTACACGCACTCCGATCCGCAGACGTGGAACATTCTGATCTGGCGCAACTATCCGCGCCAGTTCCGGTACGCGTTCCAGAGCGGGCCCGTGCCGCGCGGCTCGAATTGCTACATGTGCCACATGCATCCGCTGATCGGCCTGACGGGTCTTCCGGAAGCAGGACACTTCGTCGCCGCCCCGTACGTCACTGCCCAGCAGGTCGCCACTCCGCGGGGCGACCTCGGATCGCCCTTGCGCAATGAGCCGCTGCACAAGGACGCGGGACTGGATGTGAAGTGGACGCCGACCGCGAACAACGCGATCGACATGACGATCAACCCCGACTTCTCGCAGGTCGAGGCCGACGTCGCGCAGATCACGGTCAATCAGCGCTTCGCCGTGTTCTTTCCGGAAAAGCGCCCGTTCTTCCTCGAAGGCTTCGATCTGTTCGATACGCCGCTGCAGGTCGCGTACACACGCAACATCACTGATCCGCGCTACGGCGTGCGCAGTACGGGGAAAATCGGGAACTCGGCGTACACGGTCCTCGTGACCGAAGATCAAGGCGGCGGTCTGACGATCATTCCGGGACCGCTCGGTTCGAGATTCGCGCCGCAGGATTTCAAGTCGACGGACGCGATCGGCCGCATCCGCCATGACTTCGGAAAGTTCTTCGTCGGCGGCGTCTTCACCGATCGCGAGATCCGTGGCGGCGGTCACAATCGCGTTCTCGGCCCCGATTTTCAATGGCGTCCGAACGACAGCGACACCATCACGGGCGAAGTCCTGGTGAGCGACAACCGCAATCCGCTGCGGCTGGATCTGTCGAGCGCATGGAACGGCGCGAAGGCAACATCGCACGCGTTCTACGCGGGCTACGGCCACCAGAAGAAAAAGTACGACACGTTCATCGAGGCCAAAGAGGTCGGGAAGCCATTCCGCGCCGATCTCGGCTTTCTGCCGCAGGCCGGGTATCGCGAGGTGGACGGCATCGTTGGCTTCGACTTCTATCCGGAGCGCACGGTGAGCTTCATCCGGCCATACATTTTTGTCGACCAGCAGATGGATCTGAACAATCACACGATCTTTCGGCGGATCGCACCGGGTGTGAATCTCAACGGCAGGAAGAACCTGCAGGCGTTTGCCGCACTGCGTCACGAGACGGTCAACGGACGCGACCAGACGTATCTCGCGTGGCAGGCGCAATTCGATCCGTCGCGGCGCTTCACGCGCATCGTGTTCGCCGGCACCGCGGGTCAGCAGATCGACTTCGCAAACGGGCGAGTCGGTCACGGTGCCTCGCTGAGCCTCGGACCGACCGTGCGTCCGGTCGACAACCTCACTCTCGAGTTGACGCTGAATCGCGAGTGGCTGGACGTGACCGGCGGCCGGCTCTACACCGCGAACGTGGAACGATTGAAGACCACGTACAGCTTCTCGGCGAATTCGCTGGTGCGCCTCATCGGGCAGTACGTCAGCACGACGTACGATCCGGCGCTGTACACCTTCCCGAATCCGTCACGCGACGGCTCGTTCCTCGGCTCGATTCTGTACACGTACCGCATCAACTGGCAGACCGTGCTCTTCGTGGGCTACGGCGACAACCGCGTGCTGCTGGAGACGAACAACCTCGTGAAGGCGGATCGATCGCTGTTCTTCAAGGTCTCGTACGCGATCCAGCGGTAGGTCATTGCGACGAGGCGTCGCGATAGATGGATGTTCTGCTTCTGTGTGTGGACCGGCTTTAGCCGGTCGGTCGTGACCGGCTGAAGCCGGTCCTCACACAGAAGCGACTCCAGATCACGCCACCGGCAACGCGTTGCCGTCGATATCCAGGTGCTGCACCGGATAGCCGAGCGTGCCGATCGGCTCCTGGATCTGCTTCACGTTGCCGACGATGACGATGATCATGCGATCGGGATCGATGTACTTTTTCGCCACGCGCTCGACGTCGTCCTTGCTCACCGCGGTGATCGTCTCGCGGTACTTGTCGAAGTAGTCGTGCGGCAATCCGTAGAGATCCATGTCGAGCAGCCGACCCGCGATGTCGCTCGCCGTCTGGACGGTCGCCGGGAAGACACCGGCGAGGTATGCCTTCGTGTCGCCGAGCTCCTGCGCGTCGACGTCGCCGGTCCGGATGCGCCGCAGTTCGGAGAGAACCTCGCTCACCGCCTCGAGCGTGACCTCGTTGCGCACCGGCGCGCTCACCACGAAGGGTCCGGCCTGACGCCGCATCGCGAACGCCGAGCGCGCGCCGTAGGTGTAGCCGTGCTTCTCGCGCAGGTTGAGATTGATGCGCGAGTTGAAGACGCCGCCTAACAGCGCGTTCATCACCGTGAGCGGGAAGTAGTCTTCGGTCGCGCGGGGGACACCGAGGTGGCCGACGCGGATCTCGGACTGGACGGCGGTGGGACGGTCGATCAGATAGATGCTCGATTTCTCGAACTTCGCCGGCTTGATGGTTGGCGGCTTCGGATCGGCTTTCTTCGGCCAGTCGGTGAAGAGACGCTCGATGAGCGCGACGATCGTGTCGGCATCAATGTCGCCGGTCACCACGACCGTGGTGTTGTTCGCGACGTACTGCGACTGGTAGTAGCGGCGTACGTCGTCGAGCTTGATGTTGACGACCGATTCCGGATTGCCGACGACGGAGTTGCCGTACGTGCCGCCGGCGTAGAGCAGATTCGAGAAACGTTTGCCCGCGATCGCCGAAGCTTCATCGCGCTGCTGGATCAACTCGTTCAGCCGTTCGCTTCGCAATCGCTCCAGCGACGCCGCGGGAAGCATCGGACGGCGGATGACGTCGGCGAAGATCTCGAGTGCGGCGTTCGCGTTGCGCGCGAGGACGTCAACGGATACGTACGATGCGTCCCAGTCGGCGCCTGAACCGATCGAAGCGCCGAGGCGACCGGTGTCTTCGGCCATGCGGACGGCGTCGCGCGAGCCGGCGCCTTCGTCGAGCAACTCGGACGTGAGCGAGGCCAGGCCCGCCTGTTCCGGTGTGTCGTGATCGGCGCCGGAGCGGATGATCGCGCGCGCCGCCACCAGCGGTGCGGCGTGATTCTCAGCAACCACGATGTGTAATCCGTTGGGCAGCGTCTTTCTGGTGACGTGTGGAAACTGGTACGGACGCGGCGGGCCGGGCTGCGGGGCAGTCGCGCGGAAGTCGCTCATGCGGCCTCCGGAACGAACAGGCTCGTGACGCGATTCTCCGGCACGAGATACTGCCGCGCCGCTTCGGCCAGGTCGCTGCTCGTTGCGCGCTGGTACGGCTCGAGCCAGCGGTCGACCATCCGTGCGTCGCCGAAGTAGGTGGCGAGCATTCCGATCAGATCGCCGCGGGCGTCGTAGTTTTCGAGCTGGTGAGCGAAGTCGACTTCCGCGCGCGTGCGAGCGCGATTGAGCTCGTCTTCCGTGACACCGTCCTTCGCGACGCGCGCAATCTGATCGTCGATCGCGCGCTCCAGCTGGTCGATGGAGATGCCTTCCTTTGCCGTGGCCTGCATCAGCAGCATGCCCGTCGATTCAGTCGGCAGCACGTAGGCGGCGACGTCGGTAGCGATTTGCTGCTCGAGAACGAGCGCCTTCTCGAAGCGGCTCGCTTTGTCCGAAGCGAGAACAGTGGAAAGGAGATCGGCGTGGACCCAGCCGGGCTCGCCCATCTTCGGCAGGTGGTAGAGCCGGTAAATGCGCGGCAGTTGCACCGGGGACGCGAACTGTTCGCGCCGCTCGCCGCCGAGGGGTTTGCGCTGCAGGTCGAAGTGGGGGAACTTGTCGCCGGGCGCGATGTCGCTGAAATACTTCGCCACGAGCTCTTTCGCTTCCGCAGGCGCGAAGTCGCCCACGATCGTCAGCACGCAGTTGTTGGGGCGATACCAGGTCGAGAAGAACTGGCGGATGTCATCGAGCGACGCGGCGCCGAGATCGTCCATCGAGCCGATCGTCGGCCAGTGATACGAATAGTCGGGATCGAAGGCCAGGTGCAGGAGTCGCTCGAAGGCGGTGCCGTAGGGAACGTTATCGTAGCGCTGGCGGCGTTCTTCCTTGACCACCTCGCGCTGGATGTCGAGCTTCTCCTGGGTCAGAGCCGGCAGGAAGAAGCCCATCCGGTCCGATTCCAGCCATAAACCGAGCGCTAAATAGTTAGATGGTAATGTCTCAAAGTAATTGGTGCGATCAAAGAATGTCGTTCCGTTGAGAACGCCGCCCACGGACTGCACGTAGCGGAAATGTTCGTTGTTTTCGACGTGCTGCGAGCCGGAAAACAGCATGTGCTCGAACAGGTGCGCGAACCCCGTGCGGCCGGGACGCTCGTTCTTGGAGCCCACGTGGTACCAGAGGTTGATGGCGACAAGCGGCGCGGAGTGATCCTCGTTGAGGACCACGCCGAGGCCGTTGTCGAGGCGGTATTCGTCAATCGACAACATGGGACGCGCGTTTTACCACAAACGTCGTTTATCCTTCCGATCAATGCCGCCTCTGCCATGGCGACACATCGCCATCGAGGGCCCCATCGGTGTCGGCAAGACGTCGCTGGTCAATCTCCTCGCGAATCGCTTCCGTGGAACGAGAGTCCTCGAGGACGCGGACAACCCGTTCCTGGACGATTTCTACAAGGACAAGCGCGGCGCCGCCTTCCGCTGCCAGCTCTTCTTCCTGCTCTCCCGTTACGACCAGCAGCGCTCGATCGCGCAGCAGGACCTCTTTACCGAGCTGATCCTCTCGGACTACACCTTCCCCAAGGACAAGATCTTCGCGTACCTGACTCTCGACGACTCCGAGCTCATGATTTACAACCGGATGTACGAGCTCCTGTACGAAACGGTGCCGAAGCCGGACCTGGTCATCTACCTGCAGGCGAACCTTGATACACTTCTCAGACGCGTGAAAAAGCGCGGGCGTGCTTACGAAAAATCGATCTCGCCACAATATTTGCAAGAGCTCAGCGAGGCGTATTCGCACTACTTTTACCGGTACGGCGAAACGCCATTGCTGGTTGTGAATACGAACGAGATCGATTTCGTGAATACGCCGGCGCATTTCGAACAGCTCGTGGAGCAGATTCGAAACGCGCAAAAAGGCACGCAGTACTACGTACCGCTTGGATCCTGAAGTAGCACGGACCGAGACGAAGACGTTGGCCGAGGGCTGAGGACTGAGGGCTGAGGACTGAGTCAAATCCACGGGTACGGTGGTTGGCTCAGTCCTCAGTCCTCAGTCCTCAGTCCTCAGCACACTTGTCCTCCTCGGTCAGAGGAGGCAAATTGAGCGAGAAACGAGTCACCGTTCCGGCCATCCGCGCGATGAAGCGCGTGCAGCGTATCGGGATGCTCACCGCGTACGATTTCCCGAGCGCGAAAGTTGTCGACGCCGCCGGCACCGACATCATCCTCGTCGGCGACTCCCTCGGCATGGTCGTCCTCGGCTACCCCGACACGCTGAACGTCACGGTGGCCGACATGGTGCACCACACGCGGGCGGTCGCGCGCGGCACGTCACGCGCGCTTGTGGTCGGCGACATGCCGTATCTCTCGTACCACATCTCGATCGAGGAGTCGGTTCGCAACGCCGGCGAGTTCATTCGTGCCGGCGCGCAAGCCGTGAAAGTGGAAGGCGCGAAGCCGGGACGCCTCAAGACGATTGCCGCCATCCTCGACGCCGAGATTCCGGTGATGGGTCACATCGGACTGACGCCGCAGTCCGTCAACACCATGGGCGGATTCAAACTGCAGGGCAAGAACGCGGATGATGCGCGGCGACTGCTCGATGAAGCCGTCGCGCTCGATCAGGCCGGTTGCTTCTCGATGGTGCTGGAGTGCGTGCCGGCAGAGCTCGCGGCGATGATCACCGATCGCGTGTCGGTGCCGACGATCGGCATCGGCGCCGGCCCCTCCTGCGACGGACAGGTCCTCGTATTCCACGACCTCCTCGGCCTCTACGACGGCCACACGCCGAAATTCGTCCGGCAATACGCCAACGTGCGTGAGACGATGCAGACCGCCATCGGGAAGTTCCTGGATGATGTTCGCAGCGCCCGGTTCCCGAACGCAGGCAGCGAGTCGTTCCACATGAGCAGCACCGAAGAGCTGAAGAGGCTGTACGGCGACTCGGTGGTGGTGCCGATGCCGAAAGTGAATTAGCTGGTTTGGTGTGAGGATTGGCTTCAGCCGGTCGCTGTGACCGGCTCAAGCCGGTCCTCACACAGAAACCAGGCCGGAACTGCAATTGAGGATCGCGAAGAGTATTGACGAGGTCCGTTCAGCGCTCCCACAGGATCGAGTGGTCGGACTCGTTCCCACAATGGGGTATCTGCACCCGGGCCATCTCTCACTCGTCCGCGTCGCGCGTGACAACGGAGCGGATTTCATCGTCGTTTCCGTCTTCGTGAACCCGAAGCAGTTCGGACCGAGTGAAGATTTCGCACGTTACCCGCGAAGCGAGGCTCGCGACATCGAGATGCTGAAGAGCGAAGGCGTCGACCTTCTCTTTCTGCCCGGCGTCGAAACGATGTATCCGCACGACTCCGCGACGGCCGTGCATGTTGCCGCGGTCGCAGAGCCGCTGGAAGGGCAGCGACGGCCCGGTCACTTCAACGGCGTCGCGACCGTGGTGCTGAAGCTCTTCAACATCGTGCAGCCCGACATCGCCGTGTTCGGGCGCAAGGATGCGCAGCAATGCGCGGTGATCGATCGGATGGTGCGCGATCTCGATGTTCCGGTGAAGCTGGTGTTCGGCGAAACGATCCGCGAGCACGACGGTCTCGCGATGTCGTCACGCAACAGCTATCTGTCCGCCGAGGAGCGGAAGCTCGCCCCGGTGCTGCATCGCGCGCTTCGTGCCGGTGAAGAGGCGGTCACGCACGGCATTCACCAGGTCGATGAGATCGAGAGACTCATGCATCGCACGGCCGAAGGCGTGGAGACCGACTATCTCGTTGTCGTCGATCCGGAGACGTTCCGACCGCCCGTCGACTTTCATCGGCCCGTGCTGTTGGCTGGGGCGGTCCGCCTCGGCAAGACGCGGCTC
>JBBRMQ010000037.1:0-23925 GCA_038230775.1 Thermoanaerobaculia bacterium | reverse complement strand
CCGAAGCGGGAGATTTCCGGGTTCTTCATGCCCGCGCTCGCCATCTGGTCCTTGCTCATCTCGGACGTCGTCGAAATGCCCTGGACCTTGAGCTTGAACTCGTCGACGTTGCTCGCCCAGCGCAGCGCTTCCTCGAGCGACACCTGCCCCTGCTTGAACAGGCTGAAGATCGACTGGTCGAACGTCTGCATGCCGTACTGCGAAGTGCCCGCGGCGATCGCGCCGTGGATCAGATGCGTCTTGTCCTTGTCGACGATGCAGTCGCGGATGAAGGGGGTGCTGATCAGCACCTCGACCGCCGGCGCGCGCCCCTTGCCGTCGATCTTCGGCATCAGGCGCTGCGACACCACCGCCTTCAGCACGCTGGCGAGCTGCAGCCGGATCTGCTTCTGCTGGTGCGGCGGAAACACGGAGATGATGCGGTTGACTGTTTCGGTGGCATCCATCGTGTGCAGGGTCGACAACACCAGGTGGCCCGTCTCCGCCGCGGTGAGGGCCGTCACGATCGTCTCGTAGTCGCGCATCTCGCCGACGAGGATGACGTCGGGATCCTGACGCAGCGCCGAGCGCAGCGCCTGCGAGAACGACTTGGTGTCCACTTCGATCTCGCGCTGGTTGACGATCGACTTCTTGTCGCGGTGGAGGAACTCGATCGGATCCTCGACCGTCATGATGTGCTCGGTGCGATGCGTGTTGATGTAGTCGATCATCGCGGCCAGCGTCGTCGACTTGCCGGAGCCCGTGGTGCCGGTGCACAGAATGAGGCCGCGGCGCTCCTCGGCGATCTTCTCCAGGACGACCGGAAGCATCAGCTCGCGGATCGACAGAATCTTCACCGGAATGACGCGGAGAACCATGCCGACGGTGCCGCGCTGCTGGAAGATGTTGCAGCGGAAGCGGCCGAGCCCGGGGACGGAGTACGCGATGTCGATTTCGTAGTTGTTCTTGAACTTCTCTTTCTGGCGGGAGGACATGATCGAGAACGCCATCGCGATCGTGTCTTCCTGCATCAAACGCTTGAGCTCGACGAGCGGGGTCAGCTCGCCATCGACGCGGATCACCGGGTGCGACCCGACCTTGATGTGAAGGTCCGACGCGCGGCGTTCGGCGGCAATCTTGAGCAGGTCGTTGATATGCACGAGAATCTCCTTGGGCTTGACCGTTCATTGTACAGGGAGACACGACGCATGTGTTCTCCATGCCGTATCACAGATGGCGATGCGTAAATCTCTCATTCCGTTGCTTCTGCTCTGTTCGCCGGGCCTTCTCACGGCCGGACGGTGGATCGAGACGGGCCGTATGCGCCCGAGAGTCGAGCACACCGCGACAATGCTGGCGGACGGACGGGTCCTCATCGCCGGGGGCCGGGACACTGCCGGAGCGATCGCGGGCGCCGAGATCTACGATCCGAGGAGCGGCTCGTTCACGGCGACAGGGGCAATGCACCATACGCGGTACGGCCACACGGCCCTCCTCCTCGATGACGCAACGGTGTTCATCGCCGCCGGATGGACGGGCGACATCTTCAATCAGGTAGCACTGACGGTCGAGATTTTCGACCCGACAACCGGCACGTTCACGGATGGTCCATCGATGCCCTCTGGCGCCGCCATCATCGGCGGCGTCAAAGGAACTCCCGTTCTCTGTCCCGCATGCCTGTCTGGTGGCTGCCAGCTTTATCAGAAGCCGTTGCTGACACCAGCGATGTTCGCCCTGATGCCACGTGGTGGTTCCGCGCTGGCGCCGCTCCGGGACGGGTCTCTACTCGTCGCAGGAGGAAGTTACTGCGGCACAAAAGGAAACTACTCAGTGAACGCAGTTTTTCGAATCGATCCGTCGTGGCACCTTCATGACGCGAGGTCCACAGACGGCTTTCACGAGCCCCGCGAGGACGGGACAGCCGTTGCATACGACGCGACGCACGTGTTGATCGCGGGCGGCGTGAACATCCCGTCGGCATTCTGTGCGCCTAACACATGCGGGCCGCACTGGCTGGACAGCTCGGTGATCTACGACGCGGACACGGACACGATGGTCGCCGGGCCTGAGTTGCTGACCGCTCGTCGGTCGCATGTTGCGGCACGGCTTCCCGACGGCACCGTGCTCCTCGCCACGGGACGCGGCGCAGACGACAAGCCGCTCGCGAGCGCCGAGATCTTCGACCCACGCTCGAACATCTTCCGATCTGCGGCGCCACTTCCCGCTCCGCGCGTCGACGCGCCGATCGTGACGCTGTTCGACGGACGCTTGTTCATGCCCGGCGGAAGTTCGGGAACCATCGGTGCGCTTCATCCGAACGGCCTGATCTACGAACCGGATGTCCTGCCCCGACGCCGCGCTGTCGGGTCGCGTTAGAATCCGCGACCCAAATGACACTGAAATACGTTCTGAAAACACCGGTCGGAAAAACCGACACGGCCGAGCTGCCGCTCGTGATCGTGCTTCACGGACGCGGTGCGGACGCGAATGACCTCGCGGACATCGCCCCGATGATCGACCACGGATATCGCTTCGTGTTCCCCAACGCGCCGAAACCGTTCGAGCCGGCGCCCGGGATGACGTTCGGGTTTACATGGTTCGACGGCTGGCCGGCGGAGCGCGAATCGATCGCGGAATCCAGGCAGCTTCTGCTCGACTTCATCGACGAGATGATCGCGAAATATCCGACTCCGTCCGGCAAGGTCATTCTCAGCGGATTCTCACAAGGCGGATTGATGTCGATCGACGTGGGGTTCCGCACGAAGCAGAAGCTCGCCGGCATCGTGGTGATGAGCGGGGCGATCTACGAAGAAGACCTGCCTGCGTTCAACGCGGAGATTCCGGTGCTGATGCTGCACGGAATCGCCGACGAAGTGATCCCGGTCCTCGTCGCTCATCGAGCCAGGCGCGTGCTGGAACAGCATGGCGTCGACGTCGAGTACCACGAGTTTCAGATGGGGCATCAGGTGTCGCGGGAGGCGCTCGATGTCGTCGGCGGGTTCATCCCCAAGAAATTGGAATGAAGTGGCTCACCACTTGCTTTGGATTCAGCAGCCGATGACTCCAAATAACCGCTTTCTCGCTCTCGTGGCGACGGCTACCCTCCTTGCGGTCGCGCCCGCTACCTACGCGACGCTCGCGATTGCCGCCCCATTTGAGCAGAAGGTCGAAAATGCCAGCGCAATCGTGGTCGGCAAGTGCGTCAAAACCGAGTCTCGTCCTGATCCGACGGGTCGCTGGATCCTGACCTATTCGACGTTCCAGGTCTCGAAGTCGATCAAAGGTTCCGCCGGCAACGAGCTCACGATCGTGACGCCGGGCGGTCAGGTCGGTTCGACGCGGCAGGAAACCGTCGGCATCCCGCAGTTCCGTCAGGGTGATGAGAACGTCCTCTTCGTGAAGAACAGCGAGGCCGGACCGACGCTTCTGTACTTCGATCAGGGCGCGTACGACGTCACGACGGATTCGCGCGGCGAGAAGGTCGTCGCGCCGGTGCAATCGACGCTCGTCAAGATCGACACGCAGCGCGGCATCGCCGTCCCGTCCGAGCTGCCGCGGACGCTCCGCTCGTTCGAAGACAACGTCGGCGAGACGCTGGCCTCCTCGCATCAGCGGCACCTCGAGTACGAGCTGATCCAGTCTCGCGAGCGCCAGAAGCAGGCCTCTCTCGGCTCGATCCTTCTGCGCTACAAGTGGATCATCGCCGTCGCTCTCCTCGGCGCCGCACTGGCGACGTGGCAGTTGCTACGCCGGTAACTCGGCCACTCCGTGACGGCGCAACGCGTCGACCAGCCATTCCTTCGCGCGATCCTGATCGACGATGTCGCGCAGCTTGATGCGCCGGCCGCCGAAGTCGATCTCATTCTCCAGAACGCGATAGCCGGGGATCTCATCCCACGCCACACGCCGCCGAAAGAGCAGCCTCAGTCGCAACTCTACCCCGCGATCGTCCACCCGGATGTAACGCCGCGTCGCGATCTGCGCGTCGAATACTGCGAACATCAACAGAACGACCGGCTGCACGAACGACAGGACGTAGAAAGCAAAGTGATGGCGTTGCCGCGTCTTGGCGAACGCTTCCACGAACATCATGACTGCACCCGTCAGCTCGACCCAGGCGATGCGCGACTGATGATGATGGCGCACGCGCGCGGCGATGACGGCACCGATGAGAAGGGCGCCCGTGAGAATCTCGCTGATCGCCAGCAGCTCGCTGTGCTCGAGATGATCCACACCGGTCGTAATGAGCGCGATCGCCGCGAGCACATGCTGCATAGTCTGCACGCGCTTCATGCGCGCAGCGCGGCGCGACTCGACGTAGAGAATCTCTTCCAAAGTAGTGCCGCTGCGCGGCGTTGACGCGGCGCAGATGATTCTATGATGCATGCATGGAGAAACCCGCCCCTCGCGCAGGCGTCAAACGCGCACTGGACAAAGACGAGCTCGAGCTCTACTACCAGCCGATTCACGAGCTCAAGTCGCGAAAGATCATGGGAGCCGAGGCGCTCCTCCGCGCGCGGCGGGGAAATGGACAGATGCGCGAGGCGGCGTCGATTGCGGCCGGAGCCGAGGAGGGGTCGGACCTCTTTCGCTTCGACTCACGGATGATCAAGCTGGCGTACAAGAACGCCGCGCACTGGCAGAACAACGGCTCGCCGGACGTCCGGATCAACGTGAACCTTTCCCCGCGCGAGTTTCAGGAAGGGAACTTCTCGTCGCGTCTCATGAAGCTCGTCGGCGGCTGCGGCATCGACACCAGGACGATCAACCTCGAGATCACGGAGACCGCGTACATCGAGCGGCCGAAACAAACGCGGCATATTCTCGACAAGCTCAAGACCCTCGGCATCGAGATCTGGCTGGACGACTTCGGCACCGGCCACTCCTCGATCACGCATCTGCTGCACTTCCCTCTCGACGGGCTGAAGTTACCGGGCGATTTCGTGAAGGGCATTCCCCACGATCGGCGCTCGGTGGTCATCGTCGAGAACATCGTGCAGCTCGCGCAGGATCTTGGAATGAAGGTGATCGCCGAAGGCGTCGAGAATCGCGAGCAACTCTCAGCGCTGCGCAAGATGGGCTGTGACTACATCCAGGGATTTCTGTTCAGCAGGCCGATGCCGCACGAAGAGTTCGAAGAGCTGCTCACGCAACAGCGGTCGTGATCTTCCCCTCTTCGGGACAGTAGAAATCACGACGGCGGTCCAGATCGAGCCGCACGTTCTTCTTGAATTCGTCCGCCCCGCCGCGCTTCGTCATTTCGTCGATGTACTCCGACATCTCGATCGCCTCCAGCCGCATGCGAACCGTAGCGAACACGTTCGGAATGCGCCCGGGCACCTGGACGTGATGGAGACCGCCGCTGTACGCCAGAAGCATGCGACCGTGCTTCATCGACGTCATGATGTCCGCGATGCCTCCCCGCACGGTCATCGGGTTGCCCTGCAGATCCAATCCGTTCGCGCGCTTCATCCGGCCTTCAGGGGCGATGATCACCATCGAGTTCGGGTCGATGCTGTTGAGGACCTCGAACCAGGTGTGGTCGCGTTCCCGCGTGATGGCCACGACGCGATGCGCCACGAATTTGAAGATCAAACCGACGAGCGGGCGGCCCGTGGTCTTGTCCGCGGCTGGAACGACGCCGTGCGCCGCGAGACGCCAGATGAAGTGATTGGGAACGCCGCCGAGGAAGACGGGCTCAAAAAGACTGGTGTGGTTGAGAAACGCGACGATTCGAAGGTTGCGCCAGGGATTGGGCGGGACGTCTCCCACCCACGCGAAATCGAAACGGTAGAAGATCCGGCTCAAGTACTTGAGCGTCACGAGCAGCGTAAACACGGTCAGGCTGCGCAGGAAAGACAAGGCCAAAAAGGGTATCAGACGTTGAGCTGCTGCCGGAAGGACGACGCGAACGCCGGGCCTTTCGCCTCATCTTCATGCTTGAAGAAGACGTAGGCCTCGCTCCAAGGCTGCTTCTCGATCCGCCGCGCCCACGCCTCGAGATCCGCGTCGGAGTACTGCGTGCGGCGAAGGCGGAGATACCCCCACTTTGCGGTCGGGATCACGAGCTTCTCCGGATCGCCTGACTCATCGGTATCGGAGAGACATAGCGGAACGTCGCGCGAGCGAAGGATCGAGTAGATCTCCTCGTCACACCAGGAGTGGTGGCGAAACTCGAACGCGACCTGCCGGCCGGCCGACAACCACTCGAGAAAGGCCTGCAGCTTCGCAGCGTCCTTCTTCGAGAACGGAGGCAACTGAAAGAGAACCGGCCCGAGCTTGTCACCGAGAGACGAGGCAACTTCAAAGAGGTGTGCGACGTCGTCTTCCGCGCCGGCGAGCCGCTTCTGATGCGTGATCCGCTGCGGCGCTTTCAGGACGAAGGTGAAGCCGTCCGGAACCTGCGCCGCCCATTTCGTCACCATCGGCGCCTCGGGCATCCGATAGAACGTGTTGTTGATCTCCACCGTATCGAACCGCTCGGAGTAGAAGCCGAGCATCTTTGCGGCAGGAAGGTCTTCCGGATAAAAGATCCCCTTCCATTCCTTGTAGCTGTAGCCGCTGGTTCCGACGCGAATCCGCATCAGCTCACTATAATCGCGCCATGCGACGTGTCGTTCTAGCCATGCTCCTGCTCGCGTTGGAAGTGCAGGCGGCCGATCAGTTCGGCTCAATCACGTTCCCGAATTCCGGGAAACCGGGGGCGCAGGAGCCATTCCTGCGCGGGGTTCTGCTGCTGCACAACTTCGCGTATCCGCAGGCGGCGAAGGCATTCGTCGAAGCGGAGACCATCGATCCGAACTTCGCGCTCGCCTACTGGGGCGAAGCGATGACGTACAACCATCCGATCTGGTACGAGACGGACGCCGACGCGGGCCGCAAAGCGCTGGCGAAGTTCAACGGCAACGTGACCCAGCGCGAGCGCGCCTACCTCGATGCCGTCACGACGTTGTACAGCGACGGACCGGCGAAATACGAAGCGTCGATGGAACGGCTGGCGAAGGCAAACCCTGACGACGTCGAGGCGCAGGTCTTCTGGGCGTTGTCGATTCTGGGAACGCGCGCGCGCGACGAATCCGATGCGCGCAAACAAATCCGCGCCGCGGCGATTCTCGAGCCGCTCTTCTCATTGCGACCCGATCATCCGGGCGTGCTGCACTACCTCATCCACGCCTACGACGACCCCATTCACGCACCCCTCGGCCTGCGCGCAGCGCGCCGTTATGCGACCGTCGCCTCGGGCGCGCCGCACGCGCTGCACATGCCGTCGCACATCTTTCTGCAACTCGGCATGTGGGCCGATGCCGCCCGATCGAACGAGGCCGCCTACGCGCTATCGCAGGACTGGGTGGCGAGAGAGAAGGCATCCACCGACAAGCGCGACCTTCACAGTCTCGAGTGGCTGCAATACGTCTACCTGCAACAGCATCGCTACGACGACGCAAAGCGCCTGCTGAACGAAGTCGCCGTCAAGCCAAACGAGGGGCAACGCGAACATCACGCACGCGACAACATGCAGGCGCGCTACGCGATCGAGACGGGCGACTTCAGCGTCGTGGACGCGCTCGATCCGCACACGCCGGTGCAGTTCGCGCTGGGCGTCCGGGCCGCGCAGCAGAAGGAGTACGCCGAAGCGCAGCGCGCCATCGGCATGATGCGGGCCGCGAACGGCGACATGCACAACATGAATCGCAAGGTGGCCGAAGTCCTGCGCAACGAGCTGCTGGCGATGCTCTACGCGGCGCGCGGCGAGAAACAGGAATCGCTGCGCGTGGCTCAACTGGCGATCGACGCCGAGGAGGGGCTGGGATCGCCGTCGGGTCCGCCGGAGGATTTCAAGCCCGCGCACGAGCTCTACGCCGACCTGTTGCTCCGCGCCGGAAACAAGGAAGACGCCGCGGCACAGTATCGCGAGTCCCTTCTCCGCACGCCGAACCGCGCCGCTTCACTTGCGGGCCTGGCCAAAGCAGAACCGTAGCGAGGGACGACGAACGTGCCGCCCGCCCACACCGGTTCCTCGCTACGCTCGGAATGACACCCCTACTCGCCGTCCTTCTTTGCCGCACGCGAACTCGTCGGACCGTTGACCTCGAGCGCGAGATCGAAACTCGCCTTTCCGCACGCCTGAGCAAAGCAGAACAGTAGCAATGTCATCCCGAGCGTAGCGAGGGACCGGTGTGGGTTGGGCGGCACGATGAACTTGCCTCCTGCCCACACCGGTTCTACCCGGCGTCCTTTGCCGCACGCACTTCGACCTGACCGACGCGGATGCGAACTTCGAAGCATCGCGCGGGAAACGTCGTCGGACCGTTGACCACATGGCCGTCTTCGAGCGCGAGCTCGGACTGATGCCATGGACACTGAATCGCATCGCCGACGAGTTTCCCCTTGGCGAGCGGCCCACCGAGATGCGGGCACGTGTTGCTCAAAGCAAAGATGCGCTCGCCGCGTTTGACCAGCACCACCGCCACACCACCCGCGTCCACCTCGGTCGGCTTGTTCTCCTTGAGATCGTCCAGAGCGATGACCTTCGTGAACCTCTCCGGCTTCGTGACGTCGGCCGTCGCGGTGTGATCGACGCCGATCTGCTCACCGAAAACGAGATGGCCTCCGAGATAGGCGGCGGCTCCCGAGATTGCGTATCCCATCATCGATAACGCGACCGCGGCCGGCCGCGTCTTGCGCTTCTTGCGCATGAAAAACGAGCTCGTGTACAGCAGCGTCGCTCCGATGTTGAGCGCCGCGTGCATCACGCCGACTTTGCGGGGGCGATCGTAGGTCTCGGACCAGTCCGTAAGACCGGTGATCGCCGATCCGATCGCGCCGAGAAGCCCGATGCCAATCGCAGCATCGGCGGCGGTGGCCACGCCCTCGCTGCCGCTCATCGTCTCGATCACGTCGAGCACCAGGGCCACGGTCCAGGCACCGATCGGAATATCGGTGAGAACCGGATGGAGCGGATGACCTAACCACGTTCCGTGCAGCAGGTTCTTGATCTGCCGGCCAGCCTCTCCGGGAAAAGCTGCGTGCACCGCTTTCTGCAGCGGATCCGAGATGGAGTCCAGCCAGTCCTGTTTCGCAATGACGTCGATGATGGTTTCCGATCCCATTCTTCACCTCTGATGGCTCGAGCAGTAATACGTGGTGCGCCCGCCGGCAACTGTCCGTGCAATCACCCCGCCGCATCGCGGGCAAGGGGCGGATTCATCCCGTTCTTCGACCATGAACCCGCGGCTGCGCGAAGCGAGCGCGTCGTCGAGAACGCGGCGAAGGTTCGTGAAGATCGTCTTCACTTCGCCGCTCGACAGCGCATCGGTGTGCCGGCGCGGATCGATCCCGCTCCGGAACAACGTCTCGTCGGCGTACAGGTTGCCGACGCCGGCGATCACATCCTGCGATAGAAGAACCGCCTTGATGGCGGCGCGACGGGTCCGGAGGCGCGCGCGAAACTCGCGCAGCCCGATCTCGATCGGATCGGGGCCCAGTCCCGATTCGCGGATGAACGTCTCCGGCTCAGCCGAGAGCTCGGCGAGCCCGAAAAGGCGCATGTCCTCGAACGCCAGATGCGATCCGTCCGTAAAATCAAAAACGATTCGCGCGAACCGCGGCTGCGCGGCATCGGTGTAGAAGGACAGATCGCCGCTCATCCCGAAGTGCAGATGCAGCCACGTGTCGCCGGCGTCAGCAAACAGATGCTTGCCGTGACGTCGAACGGCGCGGAACGATCGTCCGTTAAGTCCGCGCACGAACGCCGCCTTGCGCGTGCGGCCCAGGATGCGGTCGTCGAGGACGCGAACGCGGGCGATCGGCTTCCGCAGCGCGTGCCGTGCGAAGTAGCGCGTGAACGATTCGACTTCAGGGAGCTCGGGCACTTCGGCGTGACTGTATCGCGTCTTTCCGAAGCGATAGCATGACGACGGAGGCAGCCATGGCGCGGATCGAAGGAGTGAAGCCGGAAGACGCGGAGCCGCCGGTGCGCGCGGTGCTCGAAGCGCAGCGCAAGAAGTGGGGCGCGCCGCTGGCGAACCATCTCGTGTACGCGCGGAGGCCGACGATTTTTCGCGGCGCGCGCGCCATGTGGACCGGAATCGACGGATCAGGCCTCGTCGACGCGAAGCTGCAGGCGATGATCAATCGCCGCGTCGCGTTTCTCAACGGGTGCGAGTTCTGACAGGACATCAACGCTGCGGTCGGCAGCGAACTGGGACTGTCGGAGGAAAAACTGCTTGCCATCAACGACTATGCGACGTCGCCGTTGTTCGACGTCGTCGAACGGCTCGCGCTGGAGTACGCCGACTCCATGACGATCACCGGCCGTGAAGTCAGCGATGAACTGTTCGCCCGGCTACGGCAGCATTTTAACGACGACGCGCTGGTCGAGCTGACCGAGGTCGTGGCGTGGGAAAACGCATCGGCGAAGTTCAATCGCGCGCTTCGGATCGGGTCGATGGGACTGTGGAAACGATGAAACCAGCCTTCGCGGCCATCCTCTCGTTCCTCGCCATCACCGCACTCGCCGACACCCGCATCGTCGACCTCGGATCGCGCAAAGTGCGGGTGCGAGCTGAGGGCTCCGGACCGACGGTCGTGTTCGAGGCGGGGTTCCGCTCAACGCTCGACAGCTGGGATCCGGTGATCCCGGAGGTCGCGAAGTTCGCACGCGTCTTCGCGTACGACCGCGCGGGCAACGGGCAATCGGATTTCGTCGACGGAGAGCGGTCGTACGCCGCGATCGTTCACGAGCTGCACGATCTGCTGCTGCACGAGAAGGTTGCAACGCCGGTCGTCTTCGTCGGTCACTCGTATGGCGGCGCGCTGGCGCGGGTTTTCTACCAGACCTATCCGTCGGAGGTGAACGGCATCGTCTTCGTCGATCCGCTAAACGAGGTCTTCATCAACAACGACCCGGCCCGCGACAAGAACCTGGCGCTGCAGGAGTCATCGCTAGCGGGCGCGCCGCCCGGACCGATCGCGGAGTGGGCATTTCTCAAGAAGGAAGCCGCCTCCGGCTATCGCGAGCTTCTGAAGTACGGCAAGCCGAATGTTCCGATGGCGCTCATCGTGGCTTCGATCGATCGGCCCGACAGGTGGCGGCGCACGTCGGTCGATACGTACGGATCATGGGTCACCGAACGCGCCGACTCGCTTCTGATCGTGACGCCGAACAGCGGCCATGTCGTGATGCGCGACGAGCCCGGGCTCGTGATCGCGGCGATTCACACCGTGCTGTATCCGAATCCGCTGGCCGCACTCATCAAGGCCAGCGCGAACGGCGCCGACGCTGCGATCGCCGTCTTTCGCGACGAGCAGAAGCGCTATCCGAAGGAGCAGATCACGCCCGCGCTCTTGAATACGGTCGGCTACACGCTGCTGCGCGATCGCCGCGTCGCGGATGCGATCAGAGTCTTTGCGCTCAACGTCACCACCTTCCCCAACAACGCCAACGCCTACGACAGCCTCGGCGAGGCGTACGCAGCGAACGGCGAGAAGGAAAAGGCACTGGCGAGCTATCGCAAGTCGGTGGAGCTCGATCCGAAAAACGAGAACGCGAAACGCGCGATCGAGAAGCTGAAGTAACGCCGCAGAGTGTGGGGCCACCTGATCGCTTCGCGATCTGTATCGGGCTACCTCTTCGCGATCCAGGCGTCGATGCGCTGCTCCAGCACCTCCATCGGCAACGGTCCTGAGCCCAGCACCTCGTCGTGAAAGCCGCGGATGTCGAAGCGGTCGCCGAGCTTCGCTCGCGCTCGCTCCCGCAGCTCGGTGATCTTCAGCTGTCCGATCTTGTAGCCGAGGGCCTGGCCGGGCCACACGATGTAGCGGTCAGTCTCGTTCTGCACTTCGATTTCGTCCTCGCCGGTGTGCGCGTGGAAGAAATCGACGATCTGCTGGCGTGTCCACTTCTTCGAGTGCACGCCGGTGTCGACGACGAGCCGGATCGCGCGCAGCATCTCGTCCTGCAGCCGGCCGTAGTCGTTGTAGGGATTCTGGTAGAAGCCCACTTCCTTGCCCAGGCGTTCAGAGTACAAGGCCCAGCCTTCGACGTAGGCCGTGAAGTTCACGCCGTTCTTGCGAAACTCCGGAAGGCCCGTCAGCTCCTGCGCGATCGCGATCTGCATGTGATGCCCCGGAACACCCTCGTGGTACGCGGTCGATTCCATGTTGATCGTCTTGCGGGAGGTAGCCTCGCTCGTGTTGACCTCGACGCGGCCGGGTCGCGAGCCGTCCGCCGCGGGCGTTTCGTACTGCGCGCCCGACGCTTCCTTCTCGCGGAATGCTTCGACCGGAACGACGATGACGCGCGCCTTCGGCAGACGGCCGAAGAGCTGCGGCAGCTTCGCGTACATCTGGTCGATGTACTTTCGGTACAGCTCCAGAATCTGCTCGCGCGATTTTGCGTGGATCTCCGGATTGGAGTTCAACGACTCGCGAAATGTCTTGAGATCGTTGAATCCCAGAGTCTTCGCGATCACCAGCATTTCGCCTTCGATGCGCGCGACCTCGCGAAGACCGATCTGATGGATCTCATCGACGGACAGGTTCGTCGTCGTCGAGTGACGGACGCGAACCGCGTAGCGCTTCGCTCCATCCGGAAGGGCCCAGGTACCGGGATCGAGACGGCCGTGCGGCGCGTACTCGTCTTTCACGAACTGCGCAAAATGCTGATACGCGGGCAGCACGCCGCCGCGGATCGCTTCCAGATACTCGTTGCGGATGCGCGTCCGGTCGCTCTCGCCGATCGACGCCGGAAAGTTCTGGAGCGGCAACGCGAACGGGGACTGCTCCGCCGGCTGCGACGCGATTCCTGCGGCCTGCGTCGCCACTTTCTCCAGGAGATACTTCGGCGGCATGAGGCGATCGCGCATGCCCTTGCGCATGTTCGCCATCGTCTCGTCGAATTGCTTCGGCAGCTTGCGGAGGCGCTGCAGATAGTCGTCGTAATCCTTCACAGTCTCGAACTGAAGGAACACCGGCTGTTGCGCCGAGTTGAGATGGATGCCGTCGATCTGGGAGACGGGCATCTCCCAGTTTTTCATTTCTGCGTCCTCGATCCCTTCGCGCAGCGTTCGCGTGAACAGCGCGTGGCTGATCGTCTCCTGATCGGAAAACCCGCGGATGCCGATCGCCTCGGCCCGCTTCAGGAACGAGCGGGATGCAACGACATCGCGCCGGACCGCAGCTTCGGACAGGTCACTGACACGATCGTTGTAGCGCTTGTCGCCGAGGTACGAAGCAAACTCCGGATTCGTACGGAGCACGTACTCCCACTGCTCGTTGAGAAGATCGCCAAACGCCTTGCGACGCTTGTCGAGATCCGATGCGCTGGGGTCCGCGGCGAGCACTGTAGACGCGAAGAGAGCAAGAGCGACGGCGGAACGCAAGCTGAACATGCGGCGATCTTATCCGCTACGGCATTTCGGAAGGTGACGAGACGGCGGTCGCGACCCGCTGCCACCGGACGCGCAACACTGCTCTGGGTCAGCGGCGCGTACGACTGCATCCGTAGGATCGAGGTCACCACGGCGGTAACGGCGGCGTGTTTTGTCGCTTCGTAGTAGCGAGACCCTACCGAAATCAGCAGGATCAGAGTCACGGCCATCCGTCTCATCTTGTCCAGTCAGACGCGCCACCAGCCGAAAGGTTAGGAACGCAACTGTTAAGATTCCGCACCATGCCCCTGCGGCGCGCCCTCGTTGTCGAAGACGATCCCGCCATTCGGAAGCTGGTGGAAAAGCTCCTGGTTCGCAAGGGAATCCAGGTCGACGTCGCTCCCGACGGGCGTAACGCGGTCGAGAAACTGAAGGCAACGACGTACTCGGTGGTCCTGCTCGACTTGATGATTCCGGAACTGAACGGATTCCAGATCATCGAATTCATCAAGGAGAACAAGATCAATGTGCCGATCGCGGTGGTCTCCGCGGTGTCACAGCAGGCTCTGACGAATCTCGACCTCGACGTCGTCAAGCTCGTGATCTCGAAGCCGTTCGACGTCGACGAGTTCACGAAGGCGATCGTGGCGCTGGTCGATAGCGAGTGAGTGTGGGCCCTCTGGCTGGCCTGGCCACCCGGAGGGGCGGCCCGACACCTATTTCACCGCGATCGCCCGCGCCTGCTTGTAGTCGCAGATGCCCTTGAACATCTTCTCGATCGCGTCCTGCAACAATGTACGCATGCCCTGATCCTGGGCAATCTTGCGCAGCTCGTCGATGGGAGCCCGGCGCTGCACGGCGCGTTTCACCTCGTCCGTACCGACGAGCAGCTCGTGGACGCCCATACGGCCTTTGAATCCGATGGTGCAGCTGGAGCAACCCTTTTCGTTCGGGACGTACAGCGTCAGCTCGGGCGTGTAGTCGACGCCGGTGCGATCGAAATAGTCGGCGCCGTAGGCCTCGACGATCGTGTTGAACTCCTGCACGGTCGGGTGGTACGCCACCTTGCACTTCGGGCAGAGGACGCGGATCAGCCGCTGCGCCATGATGCCGAGGAGCGCGTCGGCGAAGTTGAAGGGATCGATCTCCATATCCAGGAGACGCGTGATCGTCTCCGGCGCGGAGTTGGTGTGCAGCGTGGAGAACACGAGGTGACCCGTGAGCGACGCCTCGATGCCGATGGCGGCCGTCTCGTGGTCACGCATTTCACCGACCATGATCACGTCGGGATCGGCGCGCAGGAATGAGCGCATGGCCGCGGCGAAGGTGAAGTCGATCTTCGGCTGCACCTGCACCTGACGCAGACCCTTCTGCGTAATTTCGACCGGATCCTCCGCCGTCCAGATCTTCATATCCTCGGTATTGATGAAGCCGAGGGCCGAGTGAAGCGTGGTGGTCTTACCGGAACCGGTCGGGCCGCAGACGAGGCAGATGCCGTATGGCTTGGCGAGGATGCCTTTGAGCGCCACGAGGTTGTAATCGCTGAAGCCCATCTTCTCGATCGGCAGCGGCTTCGAGGCCGCGAGGATACGCATGACGACGTCCTCGTTGCCGTTGGCGGTCGGAATGGTGGCGACGCGGAGCTCGATCACGCCTTTGGTGTACTTGAAACGGATCTTGCCGTCCTGCGGCTTGCGGCGCTCGGAGATGTCGAGCTTCGCCATGATCTTGAGGCGCTGCACCAGTGCGTTGCGATGCGGGCCCGGGACCTCCATGAACTTCTGGCAGTCGCCGTCGATGCGGAGGCGGATGCCGCACGGATTCTTTGCGCCGTCGGGCTCGACGTGAATGTCCGACGCACCCTTGTTGTACGCCTCGATGATGAGCTGATTGGCGAGACGCACGATGCCGGAGTCCGTCTCGTCGATCTCCGGCTCCGATTCCTTCACTTCCTCTTCGGCGATACCTTCCCCTTCACCCAGCATGTCGATGATCTTGGCAAGGTCGCCGTCGCCCACGCTCATTTCGGCTTCGAGCTTCTCGCCGTACGAGGCCGCGATGTACTGGAAAATGTCGTCCTTGAGCCCGACCATGAAGTCGTAGCGCGGCGACAGGTTCATCGCGCGGATGCCGTCGAGCCGTGTCAGGTCCTGCGGATCGTCGACCGCGACGATGAGGACGCCCGGCCGGCGCTCGACAGGCGCGCAGATGTACTTCTTCCACATCTCGGACGGAACGCGGTCCTTGAGATCCGGCGAGATCGTCGAGTTGCCGTCGTAGTTGAAGAAACTGGTGTGGTAGAACGCAGCGAGCGATGCGCCGATCTCTTCTTTGGGAACTTTGTAGTCCTCGATGAGCGCCTTTTCGACGGACGTGTTGTTGACGCGCGCCGTGCTGACGGCGGTCTCGATGTCCTTCTCCGAGATGATGCCTTTGTCGATCAGACCGCCGAAGCGCGACGGCTTGCTCATGCGCGCCGTCTTGTGCTGGTTGTAGAACGCGATGCCGAGGATGCGGGCGATCTCTTCGGCGCCGTCTTCATCCATCGCTGTGAACACCGTGCCGTGCCGCTTGTTGATCAGCTGCACGACGCCGAGGAGGTATTTCTCGAACGCGATCGGAACGGCGAGCACTGCCTTCGTGCGGAAGCCGGTCTGCTTGTCCCAGCGCTGGTCGAACTTGAGGTTCGGATGGAACTTCGCCAGCTCGGCGGGGTCGTACGCGTCTTTGATGTTGATCGTCTTGCGCGCGAGAGCCGTAAACCCGGCAATCGATGCGAACGATTTGGGGACCCGGATCTCTTTCGGCACGTCGCCGATCTTCTGCAGCGAGTAAAGTTCCTGATTCTTCGTGTCGACGGCGTAAATGGTCAGCCGTTCAGCGTCGAGCAGCTCGAGGATCTTGTCCTTGAGCGTCATGAGGATGTGCGGGATCGATTCGGCCGAATTGATCTGGTTCGTGATCCCCGAAAGCTTCTTTCGGTACTCGAGCTCGCGCTCGACGGAAGACGAGCTAGCCTGCGCAGTTGTCATCAGTGGTCTCCGAGTCCGGTACTAGTAGTAGAAAAGGATAGCACCAGCCCGTGAACCACCGACAATCCGCAGCCGCCGCGTTCCTGGCCATCGTGACCGGCGTCGCCGCGTGGTTGCGATTGAGCCACCTGGGGTTACCGAGTTTCTGGCTCGACGAGATCCTTGGCTACGACATCGCGACGGAGGCGGCGAGAGCACCCATCTGGCGATGGCTGGTCCCATTCGAGTCCGAGCACGGACCGCTCTTTCACGCGACCGAGCTGGCCGGACGATTCCTGTCACAACCCGAGGCTGCCGCGCGGCTCGCCCCGGCGGTCTTCGGCGTCGCGACCGTCGTCATCGCCTGGCTGGCGGCGAAGGCACTGGAGCCGGATTCCGGGGTCGCATGGGCGTTCGTCATCCTCGTTGCGGCGTCGCCGCTGCACGTCTATTACAGCCGTGAGGGCCGGCCGTACTCGCTGCTGATTCTGCTCGCGACCGCGACATTGCTCCTGCTGCTCCGTGGATCGAGAAGAGTCATCATCGCGTTCGCGCTCTGCGTCTACACCTCGGCCATTGCACTTCCGTACCTCGTGAGCGTCAGCGCGGCCGCGATCCGCCGCCGGGCGATCGCCCTTGCCGCCGCCCTGGCCGCGGCCGTCACGTACATCATCTACGGCGCCTCGAGAGTGTCCGCCATTGCTCCGGCAGGCTTCGCCGCGCCGCGATGGCACCTGGCGACGGAGATTCTGGAATCGTTCGCGGCGTCAGCGATCGACACCTCGCACATCCATCGATCGGCCTACACCTTCCTGCTCTTCGCCATCCTCGGAGCGATCGATCTCGCGCGGCGCAACCGCGCTGCGGCATGGACGGTTGTCTCGCTCGCTGTGTTTCCGGTCGCCATCACGCTCGTCGCGCTCGCGCTCGGTCAGCATTGGTTTGCAGTTCGTTACGTCACGCCGGCTCTGCCTGCGTACCTGCTTCTCGTGGCGTGCGGGGTGGGCGCGCTCGCCCGTCGCGCACGTCGCATGGAGATCGCGGCCTCGATCGTGCTGGCTGTGGCGATGATCGCTCAGGGCTGGCCGGCCACGAAGCTAGAGCCGTATCGAAAGCTCGACTGGAGAGCGATCGCGACGACGCTGCAGCGACGTACGCGATCGGATGACCTCATCCTGGCGACGAATCCTTGGTCGATCGTCTGCCTCGATTTTTATCTGCGCGATCAACGCCCGCGACGTCTTCTGCTGGGCGCCGATGAATCGATCGCCAAAGCCGAGTCGCTGATCCAAGAGCATCCGCGATCGTGGATCGTGACCGCGGGCTTCTACAAGAACAGCGCGATCGAAGGTTGGGCCTGCCGGTATCCAGTGGTTCTCGCGACGACGCTCGAGCGATTCCGTCTTCACTACGCGCCGGACGCCGCAGATTTTCTTCAGTTCCGGAGCGGCCCGGCCGAGACACGTGCGATCGCGACCGCACAGAAGTCGATCGACTTCGGCCCCACGAGCGAGCCCTTTCTGGTGACGGGATGGAATCCACCGGGCAGCGACGGAGAGAACTTTGAGCGCTGGGCGCACGGTAAGGTCTCGTCGCTGCTCCTCTTCTCGGATCGTACGGAGCAGCGACCAATCGCGATCCGTATTCGACCCGCGTTAGACGGGCAGACCGCGACGCTCACGGTCAACGAAACCCGTGTCAACGTGCCGCTCGCGAAGGACTGGCAGGTCGACCGCCTAACGGTGCCGATGCACGCCGGGTCGAACCTCATCTCATTCGAGTTCGCGCGTGCGAATCAGGACGAACTGACTGCGCAGTTCTCACGACTCGGATTCACGGACGAGATTGCGCCACAGCCGCTGATCCGGCTCGCGGATCAATATCTGTCATGGCGCCAGCCAAGTGTGGCGCCAGCCCTTTGGCTGGCGGCCCCAGGAAGAGAACACGCCACGCCAACCAGAGGGCTGGCGCCACACCTGCTCGTCGCGCGACTCGGATTCGATCCGCAAACAACGAAAGAGCCAATCCCGCAACTCGCGCAGACGCTCGTTCCGCAGTTGTCGTGTCTCGATGATGATCCATTCATCGCACGCGCTTACGAGCTCCTCGTCGGCCGTCGGATCGACGCACGCCTGGCGCGAGACTTTCGCAACGCGCTGAAGCTCGGGATGACGCGGAGCGAAGCCGTCCGCGCGCTGCTCAAATACCGGTAACGCGAATGACTTCCTCGAACGACGTCGTCCCCTCGGCCAGCTTCCGAAGCGCGGACTGACGGAGCGAACGCATCCCGCGTTTGGTCGCCGTCTCCTTGATCTTCAGGAAGTCTTCCTTGCGGTCGATCAGGTCACGGATGGCGTTGTCGATCTGCAGGATCTCGAAGATGCCGGTACGCCCGAAGTAGCCGGTGTTGCGGCAACGGATGCAGCCCGCACCTTCCTTGACGATGATCCGCTTGCCGGCGGGCGCCTGCAGGTTGAGCATCGACGATTCCTCGAGCGAGAGCGGCCGGTTGCGCTTGCAGTCGTCGCAGATCTTGCGGACCAGGCGTTGCGCCATCGCGCCGATGAGCGTCGACGAGATCAGAAACGGCTGGATGCCGAGGTCGATGAGGCGGGTGACGGAGGTGGCGGAGTCGTTGGTGTGCAGCGTCGAGAACACGAGATGGCCGGTGAGCGCGGCCTGCACCGCGTTCTGCGCGGTCTCTTCGTCGCGAATCTCGCCGACCATGATGATGTCGGGATCCTGGCGCAGGATCGTGCGCAGCGCGTGCGCGAATGTGATGCCGATCTTCGCGTTCACCGAAGTCTGGTTGAACTCCTCATGCACCATCTCGATCGGATCCTCGATCGTCGTGATGTTCACCTCGGGCGAGGCGATCGACTGCAGCGCGGAGTACAGCGTGACCGTCTTTCCTGATCCCGTCGGACCGGTGACCAGGATGATTCCGTGCGGCCGCTGGATCCAGTCGTTGAACATCTTCAGCTCGTCTTCATAGAAGCCGATACCCGAGAGATCGCGCAGCAGCACGTCGGGATCGAAGATGCGCATGACGAGCTTCTCGCCGAACGCGGTCGGCAGCGTGGAAACGCGTAGCTCGATCTCCTTGCCGCTGTGCTCAGTCGTGATACGGCCGTCCTGCGGGCGCCGCTTCTCGGCGATGTCCATGCGGCACATCGTCTTCAGTCGCGAGGTGATCGCGAGATTGACGAGCTTCGGCACGCGCTGGATCTCGTGCAACGCGCCGTCGATGCGGAACCGGATGTTCGCGTGCTCGCGCTTCGGCTCGATGTGGATGTCCGAGGCGCGCGACTCGTAGGCGTGCTGCAGGAGGAAATCGACGGCGTTGACGATGTGCGCGTCGCTGGCCTCGATCTCCGAGCCGGACTTCAGTTTGACGAGCTGTTCGAGGTTGCTGAGATCGATGCCGCCGCTGCCGAGGTCGCGCTGGGCCTTCGTGACGGAGGCCTTGAAGCCGTACTGCTCATTGATGACACCCATGATGTCGCTCTCGGAAGAGACGACGCGCTCGATGTCCTGCTTCACCATCTGGTGATAGGTATCGAGCACCGTGGTGTCGAACGGGTTGACGACGGCGACGATCAGCTTGCCGTCGCGGATGGCGACCGGAACCATCTTGTTCTTGCGCGCGAACGGCCGCGAGATCTTCGTTTCGATCATCTCCAGATCGAGCTTGAGCGGATCGATCTTGAAGAAGTGCATGTGCGCTTCTTCCGCGATGAGACGCGCGAGCAGGAAGTCATCGATGCGCGTGCCGCTTCCGCTGGAGTCCGTGAGGTTCATCCCCTGCAGCGCCTTGAAGGGACTCATCTCGTCGTCGCCGCGGCCTTTCGATCGCGACTGCGCCTTGAACTGCTTGTCGACCGTATCCACCTCGGCGCGCTGCTTTTCGTCGATGAAGCCCGCGTTGAACAGTAACTCCCCGAGGTACGAGACGGTGATGTCGCGCGACTTCTGCGGAATGGGGACGGAGGTGACGGTCATCGTTGAACGCTCAATGTCGAATGTTGAATGTTAAATGTTGAATGTCAACCCGCGCATTCGTATTTCATTCAACATTCAACACTGAACATTCAACATTCCCGCTCTCACTCGCGCACTTCGAGGAGAAACCCTTTCAGATATTCGCCTTCCGGACAGTAGAGCGATACCGGGTGGTCGGGCGCGGCGGTCAGGCGCCGGACGATGGAGACCCTTCGTCCGGCGTCCAGAGCAGCCGCGAAGATCACCTTCTGAAACAGGTCGAGCGACATGTGTCCCGAGCAGGAGAATGTCATCATCACGCCGCCGGCCTGCACCAGTTTCAACGAAAAGAGGTTCACATCCTTGTAGCCGCGGGCGGCGCGATCGACATCGCCGCGGTTCTTGGCGAATGCGGGCGGATCGCAGACCACGAAGTCGTATCGGTCGCGTGACTGGCGGACGAACTGGAAGGCGTCCGCAACCTGGAACGAAGCCTTCAGACCGTTGATCTCGTAATGGCGCTTCGCCTGCTCGATCGCCGGCGCCGAAATGTCGACGTTGTCGACTGAGCTTGCGCCACCTGCTGCCGCGAACACGCCGAACGCGCCGGTGTAGGAGAAGAGGTTCAGCATGCGCCGGCCGCGCGCAAGCTCGCGCGCCATCGCGCGGTTCTCGCGTTGATCGAGAAAGAATCCCGTCTTCTGTCCGCCGGCCGGATCGACTTCGAACTTCAGGCCGTTTTCTTCGAACGTCGTCGACGGCGACCCTTCCCCGATCGCCTCATTCTCGGCCGGAAGCTGCTCGGTCCTGCGCACCGGAAGATCGTTCTTGAAGTAGATGAGTCGCGGGGCGAGAAGCTCGCGCAGCGTGTCGATGACGAGCGGCTTCAGTCGCTCGAGTCCCGCGTTCGCAATCTCGACCACCAGCACGTCGTTGTACCGGTCGACAACGAGCGCGCTGAGATTGTCACCATCGGCGTTGATGAGACGCGCGCCCGGCGTCAGTCTCATCTTCACCGCCTGCTGCATGCGATTCCGGATCAGCGCCTCGGTCAACTCTTCGCCGAAGGTCAACGCGCGCAAACGGATCTGGGAGTGCTGCGAGTACAGCCCGCTGGCGATGCGCTCGCCACGCGCGTCGAACAGATCCGCGATCGCCGCATCTGCCGGACCGGACTCGTTCGCGATCGCGCCGGCGAAGATCCACGGATGGCGATTCGCGATCACGCGCTCCTTCCCCGGCTTCAAGCTCAACCGTCGTCGATTTTCCGGCGCGAACAAGTCGGTCATTAGTCTCTATAATCGCCGCACATGCTGGCCCGGCGCGAAAAGAAGTTTCATACGGTCTGTCAGGAAGAAGTGTATCGGCAGGTGAAGTCGTATCTCGACGAACTGGTCGATGAACACTTCGACGACGCCGAGCATTGCGACTTTTACCTGAAATATGGAACGACCGTCCTGGAGATCTCGATCGATCCGTTCGAGGAAGACGACGCGGTCATCGAAGTGCTCGCCTTCTGCGTGCAGGGCGTCGAGCCATCGTTCGAGCTCATGCAGGAGATGCTCCGCTTCAATTCCGAGGTGCCGCTGGGGGCCTTCAGTATGGTTGGCCGAGACATCTTCTACTCCCACTCCTTCCTCGGCCGTCGCATGCCGCCGGAGCAATTCATCGCCTCGCTCGACAGCGTGGCGAGCATTTCTGATGAATACGACGACCGACTTGTTGCAAAATATGGAGGAGAGACCGCGCTCGACTGTTTGCGAGGCCGGTCGGGGGTCCCCATCATTTCGCGCAAGGCAGACGAGAATTAGCAGGCGGCGACAGCGGCACATGCCTTGCTCTTTGGTCAAAGTATGACGATGCGTGTGGGTGTGTTGATCGGGGCGTTCGCCGCGGCTGGTCTGCTGGCAGGCTGCACCGGCGGTCAGGAAGGGGCGGCTGCCGAGGAGGCGCGCCCAAAGAAGAATCCGATCGCCACCGATTCGTCGCAAACGGCGCCGGCACCCGCGGTCGATGCGAAAAAGGAGCTCAGGGCGATCAGCGGCGCGATTCCGATCTATGCCGGCGCGAAGTATCGCGACGACCTCACCCGACGCGACACGGTCATGATCCGCAACCAATACGGTCCGAACGCCGAGGTCTACACACTGGCGACGGACGACTCCTATCCGCAGGTCTACCACTACTACACGACCTACCTCTCGCAGTTCCGTGCATTCCAGCCCGGACCGCCTTATCCTCCGCTCCAGAACTGGCGCTCGCTCGAAGTGCAGCTCAACGACGCGATGCAGGACCCTTTCATTCCGGGCGACATGATCAAGGCCGGCGACAAGCAGGTGACCCTGCAGGTGGCCGAGACCGAGGCGGAGCCGAAGACCGTGATTCGATACATCGTCACACCCGCCGGGCAACCGCAGACTGTCGCGGCCGGCGCGGGTGGTGGAAAATAAGCAGTTAGGATGTTGGGATGTTAGGACGTGGGAAGCCAGGAAAACGAACGCCCGGTTGGATGGGCTTCCCAACGTCCGTAACTTCCTAACTTCCTAATTTCTCATGTATCCCTGGCGTCGCATCCTCATTCCGACCGACTTCTCCACGGCGTCCGAGTGGGCGTTCGATGACGCCATCAACATTGCGGGCGCGACCGGGGCGGAGCTCATCATTCTTCACGTGCGGATGACCGAGCGCGCGCGGCCCGACGCGTTGCGATTCCCCGCCGACGACAGCGTGTACGAATATGCCGAGCGCGTGGAGCTGGACAAGCTGCGCGATCGCGCGCGGCGCGCGAACGCCACGGTGCAGACCAGACTCGTGGTCAAGCAGGCGCCCGATCCCGGTGACGAGATCTCCCGCACCGCGCGCGCCGAGAACGCGGATCTGATCGTGATCTCGACGCATGCGCGGCATCACGTCGCACACCTGTTGATCGGATCGACGACCATCAGCGTCGTCGCCGACCCGCCGGCGCCGACCCTCGCCATCCGCTACGGAATCACGCGGCGCCGCTCGATGCGCCGCATCGTGGTGCCCGTCCACACAAAGCAGGTTTCCACAGCGGCGGCGGATCTCGCGGCCGCGATCTCGCGGAGCGAGCAGTCTGAGGTCCATCTGCTGATCGTGTGCAGCGATGCGGATCGTCAGTCGGCCGAGACGCGCCTGGACGCCGTCGCCGCGCGCATGACCGATGTGAAGACGACGCGCGCCATCGTTCGAGGCGAAGAGGTGGAACCCGCGGTCGTGAAGTACATTCGGGAACATGACGCCGACGCTTTGTTCATCAACGCGAACAAAGAGATTGGCCGCGTCAAGCGCGACATCATCCGCCGGATCGCGATTCCGGTGATGATCGTGCCGAGCACGTAGGCGGTTCCCGGCCTGTGGCGGGGCCGGAGCGGTCACGATCGCCATCCGACCTTGTGAAGCGCCAGGAGTTGATCGAAACAGGAGTGATGCTTCTGTGTGAGGACCGGCTTTAGCCGGTCGAGGTGACCGGCTGAAGCCGGTCCTCACACAGAGGCGCCCGCCACCACACCCCGTAAACATAGGGTAGGGATTTCGACCGCCCCGTCACTCCTCTATCGGAT
>JBBRMQ010000036.1:0-24239 GCA_038230775.1 Thermoanaerobaculia bacterium | reverse complement strand
GGCGTGGACACCCGGCTCCCCGCCGTGGGGGGTTCCACGGGCGGGTCGGCCCCCCCCCCCCCCGCTTCTCGGCGAGGGCGGATTCGCGAGTCAAGACGACTCGACGAATGCGGACGAACTGACGCGGGACGCGTCAGAGGTGTGGGGCCAGCCCTCTGGCTGGCCGGCCAGCCGGAGGGCTGGCCCCACACAGAAGCAACACAGGAACTGTTCGTGCTTGCCCTGGGCGGCTTGGGAGGCGGAGCGGAGCGGCGTCTCCGCCCTTACAATGATCCTCATGAGTGACGGGGAGGAGCTGCAAGCACTCGTCGCGGACCTTGCCGAAAAGATCCGCAATCCGGCGACGACCCCGGAGTCCGCGCCTGTCTACGCGTTCCTCACCGATGCTGTCCTGCGCATCGCCGGACCGCAGTCTCGCGACGACGTGACGTCGCTGCAGAACACGATTGAGCAACTGCTCTCGATCGATACCACCGCGGACATCTTCCAGAAGATCGCGGACGCGTACTGGAATGCGCGCGATTACCAGCGCGTCGCGGCGATCCTCACTCACATTCAGGCAAAAGGGGTGAAGGCTCGTACCCTCGACGAGCGCGCGCAAATCGCGGACGTCATGCGGCAGTTCGTGACACCGGAACGGCTCAACATCCTTCTTCTCGATTTCGTCGGCGGCGCGCTCGATCCGCAGGTCGCGTTGTGCTTCTGGAACTTCGTGCCAGACGAGGTCATCTGGCCGATTCTGCTCGACGCCTGGTCGCGCCTTCCAAACGGAGACACACGCAAGTTCGTGCTGGCCGCGCTTCGCCGCCGCCTGGCGACCAATCTCGATCTTCTTCCGCAGGCGCTCAAATCCTCCGATCCTTCTCGCGTCCGGGCGGCGCTGGCCATGTCCGGCACGAGCGAGTGAGCTGCTGAGGTCTGAGGACTGAGTCGCGGTGCTGCTTCTGTGTGTGGACCGGCTTTAGCCGGTCGATGTGACCGGCTGAAGCCGGTCCTCACACAGAACATCCTCAGCCCTGAGTGGCTCTTTCGGGGTCGGTCCCTAGCTACAATCGGGCGATGATCGCTACGACCTTCGCCGCCTTGCTGCTCACGAACGGAAAAATCTGGACGGGGGATCCGCGGAAGCCATTCGCGCAAGCGGTCGCCATGGAAGGCAATCGCATCGTCGCGGTCGGATCGAACGCGGACATCACTCGACACCCCGGCGATCGCGTCATCGATCTGCATGGCCGTCTCGTGGTCCCGGGGTTCATCGACAATCACACGCACTTCATCGATGGCGGATTTGAGTTGTCGCGCGTGCAACTGCGCGACGCGTCCACGCAGCAGGAGTTCGCGCGCCGCGTCGGCGAATACGCGAAGAAAGCCGGAAAGGGAGCGTGGGTTACCGGCGGCGAGTGGGATCACACGATCTGGAATCCGGTCGCGCTGCCGGCGCGCCAGCTCATCGACGGACTCACACCCGACAATCCAGTCTTCGTCTCCCGCCTGGACGGACACATGGCGCTGGCGAACTCGCTCGCGATCAAGCTGGCCGGTGTTACTCGCGACACTCCGGATCCGGCCGGCGGTACGATCGTCCGCGACGCGAATGGCGAGCCGACAGGCGTGTTCAAGGATGCCGCACAGTCCTTCATCGATCGCGTCATCCCGTCGGCCTCGACCGAACAACGCATCGCTGCCACGCGCGCAGGGCTGACCGAGGCGGCGAGACTTGGCGTGACGGCGTTCTGCGACATGTCCAGCGGTGAAGCGTACGAAGACCTTCGCGCCTACCAGCAGCTGGAGAGAAACGGCCAGCTGACCGCTCGCGTCTACCTTTTCACGCCGATCTCCGAATACAAACGCCTGGCCGAGGCTTCGATCGAGAAGGCGTTCGGCGGCGACCGGCTGCGCATCGGCGGCTTGAAAGGCTTTGCCGACGGCTCCCTCGGCTCCGCGACCGCGGCGTTGTTCGAGCCGTTCTCGGATGACCCGAACAATCGCGGGCTGACGATGGAGTCGATGATGAACGGCGCGATGAAGGTGCGCGTCACCGACGCCAACTCCCGCAATCTTCAGGTGGCGATTCACGCCATCGGCGATCGCGCGAACGACGAGACGCTGAAGATCTTCGAGTCGATTGCCAACGAACGCGATCAACGCTTCCGCATCGAGCACGCGCAGCATCTCAATCCCGATCTGATCAAACGCTTCGCCGCGGATCGAGTCGTCGCCTCGATGCAGCCGTATCACGCCATCGACGACGGCCGCTGGGCGGAAAAGAAGATCGGGCACGAGCGCGCGCGATGGACCTACGCGTTCCGCTCCCTGATCGACGCCGGCGCGACGCTCACCTTCGGCTCGGACTGGACCGTCGCCCCGCTCAACCCCATCCTCGGAATCTACGCCGCCGTGACGCGACGAACGATCGACGGCCAGAACCCGGGCGGATGGATTCCCGAGCAGAAGATCACGGTCGAGGAAGCGCTTCGCTGCTACACGGTGAACAACGCCTACGCGATGTTTCGCGAGCGCGAGATTGGGAGGATCTCGCCGGGAATGCTGGCCGATGTCGCCGTGCTGTCAGACGATCTCTTCACGATCGCGCCGGAGAAGATCGAGAACGTGAAGGTGGACCTCACGATCTTCGACGGTGGCGTGCTCTACGAGCGGAAGTAGCCCCTCATCCGCGCTTCGCGCACCAAAATACACGTGCATAGAGTTGGGTTGCCCTCGCCCCGCTTGCGGGGAGAGGGTGGCCGAAGGCCGGGTGAGGGGCTTTTACGCGCCGATGATCACATCCAGCTCGTCGAGGATGTCGCCGATCGAGTGAAACCGCAGCGAAGGCGGGTCGGCGATCAGGTCATCCAGCGCGGGAGTCGAGAAACCTGACGTTGCCAGTTGCTGGCGCAGCGGCACCCCGGCAGCCGCCAGCTCTTCCGGCGGATGCGGCAGCGGCTCGATCGGCGCACCTTCCGCGCGATAGGTCTCACGCTCGATGGCGGTGCGGCGAGCGCGAAGCTTGGTCTGCAGCTCGCGAACGGCGCCGACAACCGTGGGCGGAAGTGCGGTGGCATGTTTGAGGTTTGCGACGTCGGCCTTCATCATCTCCAGCGCCGGTGTAATCGCCTCGGCATCGGCGGCATTGAGCTCGTTGACGGTCGCCGCGACATCGTTGAATGCAAACTCGACGTCATTCATGGTCGCAGGACTGAGCGACTGGCCGGCGGCGACGACGGCGTTCGAGAGCTGTTCCATCGTGAGGCGCAGCTGCATCTTGAACATCGGGTCCTCGACTGCCGCGGCCGCGCTGCTCAACTGGAACATCGATGCCTCGAGCATCACGGTATCTGTCATTTCTTGCTGACCGCGTTCAGGAGTCCGCTGATGATGTCGATCGGGATCGGGAACACGACGGTGGTGTTCTTCTCGACACCGATCTCGGTCAGCGTCTGCAGGTAGCGCAGCTGCATCGTTCCCGGCTCCGTGGCCAGAACTTTGGCCGCATCGGCCAGCCGCTGCGATGCTGCGAACTCGCCTTCCGCGTGAATCAGCTTCGCCCGCTTCTCGCGCTCCGCTTCGGCCTGCTTCGCCATGGCGCGCAGCATCGACTCCGGCAGATCGACCTGTTTCACTTCGACGTTCACGACTTTCACGCCCCACGGCTCGGTGTGCTGATCGAGGATGCTCTGCACGCGTGCGTTGAGGGCGTCGCGATGCGCGAGCAGTTCATCGAGCTCGACCTCGCCTAACACGGAGCGAAGCGTGGTCTGGGCGAACTGGGAGGTCTGGTAGCGATAGTCCGTGACTTCGACGACGGCGCGCCGCGGCTCGATCACGCGCAGAAAGACAACCGCATTCACCTTCAACGTGACGTTGTCGCGCGTGATGATGTCCTGCGGCGGAACCTCGAATGCTTCCTGCCGCAGCGAGATGCGCACGATCTTGTCGATCGGCGCGAAGACCAGGAAGATGCCCGGCCCTTTCGCGTCGGACAGAAGGCGGCCGAGCCGGAAGATGACCCCACGCTCGTACTCCGGAAGGATCTTGATCGAGCTGAGGAGATAGATGCCGATGATGACGACGAGGATGACGGTTCCAGGACCCATGGTGCGCCTCCTATGCGGCGAGCAGCGAGCAGCGAGCGGCGGGAAGGAAACCGGGCTTTTCCGGCTCGCTGCCCGCCGCTCGCTGCTCGCTTTGTTGGACCGCGCGTGATTGTAGCGTGTTAGTCCGCGGGTTCCACGATCAGCCGCAGGCCTTCGACGCTGCTGACCCGAACGCGCGCGCCGGAGGCAACCTCACGCCGCGCGGTGGCGTTCCACAGCTCACCGTGCACGAACACCTTGCCGCTCGGCACGAGCTCCGTCCTCGCCACGCCGATCTCTCCGATCATCCCTTCTCGACCGGTCACCACGCGGTTCCGCCGGGCGCGCATGACGAGAGTGGTCAGGAAGATGGCGATCAGTCCGATCGGGATGCTGGCCATGATTGCAGTAAAGAGGTTCACGCGCATTTCGGGAATGGGTCCGTCGACGAGGAACAACGCTCCGAGAATCATGCTGATGATTCCTCCGATCCCAAGGACGCCGTGGGTGGCGTATTTGGCTTCGAGCGCGAAAAAGAGAAACGCCGCCAGCAGCAGCGCGATCGCCGCAAACCGCGTCGGCAGGAGATTGAGCGCGAACAGCGCCAGCAGAATCGAGATCAGGCCGACGACCCCCGGAACCACCGAGCCGGGATGATTGAACTCGGCGAAGATCGCCAGGCCGCCGAGGACGAATAGAAGGAACGCCAGATTCGGATCCATGAGCTTCGAAAGGATCCGTTCCTTGAGCGTCGTCTCGTAGTTCGTCACCGGTTTGCCCACCACGTTGAGTGTCACCGTGGAACCGTTGTAGAGCTTCACGTGCCGGCCGTTGACCGCGCGCAACAACGCCGGAAGATCGGGCGCAATCACATCGACGAGTTTCTGCGACAGCGCTTCCTGTTCGGTGAACGACTTCGATTGCCGCACCGCGCTTTCGGCGACCGAGACGTTGCGATTGCGGCGCGCGGCGATCGTCCGCATGAATGCCGCGGCGTCGTTCTCCATCTTCATGTTCATGATCTCGTCCATTTTTTGGCCGAGGATCACGGGGTGGGCGGCGCCGGTGTTGGTGCCGGGCGCCATGGCCGCGATGTCGGCGCTCTCGAGGATGAAAAAGCCCGCGGACGCGGCCGTGCTGCCGGAAGGCGAGACGTAGACGATCACCGGGACCGGCGAGCGCATGATCTTCTCGATGATCGAGCGCGTGGAATCGAGGAGCCCGCCCGGAGTTCGCAGCTCGATCACGACCGCCTCGTCGTGCGCCTGCGCCGCGGCGGCCAGCGCGCGTCCGATGAACTCATCGCTGATGGGATGAATCATGTCGCTCACCGCGACGCGCATGACTGCGGCGTTCGCGGAGGCGACAACCAGCAACATCACGATTCCGATTGCTCGTCGCATGAACCCTCCAACCCGGCTGGCGGGGTAACTATTTTCACCCCACACTCCAGGTTTTACGTGTCCTGAACGACGCAGTTGCGAACGGTGCTGATCAGCTCTTCGAATTCGAGCGGTTTGCGCAGCGTGGCGTGGACGCCGTCGACGGAAATGCCATCGGCGGACGTCAGGATGATCCGCTTGGCGTGGAGCTGCGCCGACGGGAGCGCCTCGACGACGCCTTCGAGCATGGCGTCGACGATCATCGCGTCGTAGAGACCTTCGCGCATGACGCGCGGGATGTCCGCACGATCGGCAATGGGCTCGGTGGCGAACCCCTGGCGATTCAGGATGTGGCAGATGATGGCGAGGACGATGTCGTCACTGTCGCCGACAAGGACCTTCTTGCGGAGCGGGAGCAAATACCTGGTACCTCCACGTCAGATTTCGAATCCGGGGGGATGCAGGAGATACGCTCCGATGCAGTGAATGTGGAAACACAGCGGACGCGACTGCTATTTCAAATAACTTTCCGACCCACGAAAATAGGAAGAAATGCGCTTTTTTCATCGAGCTCAGCCGGTGAGCCGGAAGGCGTCGCGGCGACGTGATCGTCGTCGAGCGAGTGGCCGCAGGAGTCGCACAGAAGCGCATCGGGATCGACCGCGTCCCAGTCGAGCCGGCACGAGCAGAGACTGCACACAACCTGGGCCATGGCCTCTCCTACTCCGGCATTCTGTCGGGCGCGGGCTCGTAGTTGAAGAACTTCGTGATGTCGTTGCGGAACACGAGTTTGAAGTCGCCGATCGGACCGTTGCGCTGCTTCGCGATGATGATCTCGGCGATCCCCTTCTCTTCCGTGTCTTTGTTGTACACCTCATCACGGTAGATGAATGCGACGAGATCGGCATCCTGCTCGATCGATCCCGACTCGCGGAGGTCGGAGAGCTGCGGCCGGTGGTCGCCCGTCCGCTGCTCGGGACGACGAGACAACTGCGATAGCGAGATGACCGGAACGTTGAGCTCCTTCGCCACCGCTTTGAGCCCGCGCGAGATCTGCGAGATCTCCTGGTTCCGCGACTCGGTCTTCCCTTTGACGGCCATGAGCTGCAGGTAGTCGACCATGATCATGTCGAGCCCCGCTTCCATCTTGAGCCGTCGTGCTTTGGCGCGCATGTCCATGATGTCCAGTCCCGGCGTGTCGTCGACGTAGATCTTTGCCTTCGCCAGGCGGCCCGACGCTTCGGCCAGATCGCGCCAGTTGCGCTCGCTGAGCATCCCGGCGCGAATCAGGTGATTCGAAACGCCTGACTCCGAGGAGAGGATGCGCAGCCCGATCTGTTCTTTCGACATTTCGAGCGAGAAGACGCCGACCGAATAGAGCCGCTGCGCAGGTGTTCGCGGCGCCCCCGTCCGATCGGGGATCGCGATCGCCTCGGCAATGTTCATCATGAAGCTCGTCTTTCCCATCGAAGGACGGGCCGCGATGATCACGAGATCCTGCGCCTGGAAGCCGGAGGTGAATTCGTTGAAGCGGTCGTAGCCGGTCGGGATGCCGGTGATCAGCTTTCCGGCGTGCTGCAACTGCTCGATCGCGGTCATGTTCCCGCGCGTGATGCGGTCGAGCGCGACGAAGCCTTTGTCGATGCTGCCTTCGGCGATCTCGTACAGCGTTCGCTCGGCGATGTTCAGCACTTCCGCGGGCTCGTTCGGAGGGTCGAGCGCCGCGCGCATCACGCTGTTGCCCATCACCACCAGGCGACGCAGCATCGACTTCTCTTTGACGATTCGCGCATAGCGCTCGACGTTCGCGATGTCCGGGATTCCGTCGATGAGCGACGAGATGTACGAGGTGCCGCCGGCGTGATCGAGCTGTTGCCGCTTGCCCAGCTCATCTTTCAATGTGAGCAGATCGATCTCGCGGCTCTCTTCAGCCAGCGCGCGCATCGTTCCAAAGATCGCGCGGTGCGAGTCCTTGAAAAAGTCCTCGCTGTCGATCAGGCTGATCACCCGGTAGAACGCGTGGTTGTTGATGAGGATCGATCCGAGAACGGCTCTCTCCGCATCGGGGCTCTGCGGCAGCGGCCGATCGAGAACGACATCGAGTTGTGCGGGCATCCGGTGATCGAATTGTGGGCGTACTCGTTTCAAAATGCATCAGCAGATGTTTCCACAGGCAGAAGTGAACGAAAGGCGCGGAATCGCTTCGTGAATCGACGATTTCCACAGCGCGTGGAACTCTACCCTGTGGAGAATCGCGGAATCCGAGCGAGGCCGACCGTGTTGCCGAGCGCCATGAAACGACTCTTCATCGCGCTCATCCTCGCCACCACTCCGCTCGTCGCGCAGCCAGCGAAACCCGCTCCCCCGAAACCGGTGGCGATCGTCAACGGCGAAGTCATCACGGCCGAGAAACTCGACCAGATGTATGACGCGCTCACCCCAGACATCCGCGCCCAGTACGCAACCAACGGCGGCAAGGGTGCACTCCTCGACAACTACATCCGCAAGCGCCTCATCCTCCAGGAAGCGGCGAAGACCGGATTCGACAAACGCGCCTCGGTCAAAGCCGACGTCGAAGCGGCGAAAGAGAACGTCGTGTTCGATCGCTACGTTCGCGACGTCGTCGCCGCCGCGGTCCTGAACAACGTGGCGATGAAGAACTACTACGAGTTCCATCAGAGCCAGTTTGCCGAGCCGGAGATGGTGAAGCTGCGCACGATCACGATCGGCAGCACGAACTCCGGAATGAAGCCGCATACACCGGTGCAAGCGGCCCAGATTGCACAGAAGGCGCTGGCCGACGTCCTCCTCACGATTCCGCGCACGGACAATCCGATGGCCACGATGCCGCAGCGCGCGGCGACGTTCGGCAAGCTCGCCCGCGCCTACTCCGAAGATCGCGCCGCACCGATGGGCGGCGACCTGGGATGGGTCTCGCAGAAGCAGCTCGATCCCGCCCTGCAGAAGGCGGCGTTCGAGATTCCGGTCGGCCTCCCGAGCGGCATCATCGAGACGAAGTCGAGCTACAACATCATCTTCATTGAAGGAAAGCGCGCGGCGGGAACGCTGTCGTTCGACGAGGTCAAGCCGCGGATCCGAGACCTGATGCTGCAGGAGCACGGCGAAGACATCATGGAAGCGGTCAACCGAGTGACGAACGAGCTCGGCGACAAGAGCAGGATCGCGGTCTACCCCGAAAACATCCGCTAGGCCTTAAGGCAAGTGTGTGTGTGCTGCTGCTTCTGTGTGAGGACCGGCCCAACACGCCACACTTACGATGCGGCGTTCGCGGTGCGCGAGGTTTCGCGCGCTGCTTCCCACTCCTCCGACTCGGGCGAGAAGAGGCTGATGCGCGCCCTCTTGTACTCCTTGGTCGGATAGAGCGCCTGTTTTGCGGTCAGGCCGGTGTCGATCGCGAGATCGTTGATGATCGAGTCGCATTCGTCGACCGACCGGCCGTGCACGATCGTGTAGAGATTGAACGGCCAATCGTCGTACACGCGGCGCAGATAGCAGTGCGATACCGCGCGATTCTGCGACATCTGGGTGCCGTATTCATCGGCCATGTTCCCGGCCACGATCCACACGGCCATCGTGCTGGTGGAGAATCCGGGCTTCTTCGACTGCACGATCGCGCCGAAGCGCCGGATCTGGCCGCGTTTGACCAGCAGACGAGCGGCAGCGAGCAGATCGTCCGGGTCCACTCCACTGTTTTTCGCCAGGGCGTCGAAGGGACGCGGCTGAAGCGGAAGCTCGCGCTGCAGCAGGCGCACGGACTCGATCTCCGCGGGTGTCAGCGGATCGAAGCTCTGATCCGCGCGCGCTTCTTCGTGGGACTCCGCGCCGTCGCCTCCCTGCTTGAAGACCTTCAGCGTCGGCAGCGGGCGGACGATCTCGCACCCCGCTTCATCGCCCAGAATCTGGATCGTGCGATCGAGTCCGAGGCGCGAGCTGGGAGCGATGGCGATGGTGAACCAGAGATTGAAATCGTTGTTGCGCTTGTAATTCTGCGTGACGCCCGGATGGCCGTTGATGATCGCGGCGGCATCGTCGATGCGATCGGGTGCGACCTTCGCCGCAACCAGGCACGACTGATACCCGAGCGAGTGCGGATCGAACTGCGCCGACACCGTGCGCACGAAACCCTCGCGCCGCAGACGCTCGGTGCGCTTGATGACTTCCTTCTCGGACATGTCGATCTGCTGGCCGAGGACCGCGAAGGGAGTGGAGACGAGGGGGATTTCACCTTGCAGGGCGCCCAGCAGCTCACGGTCCCGTTGATCGATTTCCTGCATCGGCTCCTCGTGTTGCAGAGGCTCGTCGTTCGTTGGGAGACGAGTTGGATTGTAGCTGTTTGTCGATTTCGTCACCACTGCACAACCGGAGGTGCAGGTTTGCGAGAGAGCAAGATCAATTCCGGATAGCGTCCGTCGGTTTGCGCGTCACGCAAGAGTGCCTCGCGATGCTCCCCTGCCGACGTCTCCACAGCGTGGCGATCGAGATCACAGTATTTGGCCGGGAATGCCTTTAATCGCCGAAGTCCCGACTCGAACAATCGAATCGCGCCACGGTACGTTCCGCGCTGCACGTGATGATACGCAGCAGCAATCTGGATCAAGCCCTGAAGAAACTGCTCGACGTCGCTCTCCGCAACAAGCCAGATCGCTTCCCACGATTCGTGCGCTTCCCAGAACTCACGTCGATTGAAGTGGTCGACGCCCTCGACGAAGTGGGCGGCGAAGTCTGGTTTCGTCATCGGCGCTTTCGCGCCGCGTTGTCGGTTGTCGGTTCTCGGTTGTCCACGACCGCACGCCCACGGCTTCTGACAACCGACCACTGACAACCGACAACGCGCCGAAGGCGCAGTTCAGTCATCGCGTCCCGCGGCGAAGCGTCCCGCATATCGCCGCGGTGAAGTCGGCTGTAGTCCCGGTTCCGCCGATGTCGCGCGTCCGGTGCGCCGGACCCGAATCCAGAACCTTGACGATGGCATCCGAAACGCGCTTTGCCGCGCCACCCTCGCCGATGTGATGCAGCATCAGCACAGCCGATTGCAGGAGCGCGAGCGGGTTCGCTTTGTTCTGGCCGGCGATGTCCGGAGCGCTTCCGTGAACGGCCTCGAAGATCGCCCCCGCTTCGCCGATGTTCGCTCCCGCGACGACGCCGAGGCCGCCGACGAGCCCCGCGGCGAGGTCGGAAACGATGTCTCCGTACAGATTCTCCATCAGCAGGATGTCGAACTGATTCGGGTCCACCACGAGCTGCATGCACAGGTTGTCGACGATCCTGTCGTCGGCCACGATGTTTGGATAGTTTTTCGACACGTTCCGAAAACACTGCAGGAAAAGGCCATCGGACATCTTCATGATGTTGGCCTTGTGCACCGCCGTCACACGCTTGCGGCCGTGCTCGCGCGCGTACTCGAACGCGAACTTCGCAATTCGCGTCGAGGCCTTTTCCGTGATGATCTTCAGCGACTCCACGACGCCGGGCACCACCTCATGCTCGAGGCCGCTGTACAGATCCTCGGTGTTCTCGCGCACGACGACCAGATCGACGCCTTCGTAGCGCGTGATGATGTTCGGCATCGACTTCACCGGCCGCAGATTGGCGTAAAGGTCGAGCGTCTTGCGCAGCCGCACGTTGATCGACGAGAACCCGGTCCCCACCGGCGTCGTCACCGGACCCTTGAGCGCGACCTTGTTCGCCAGGATCGAGTCGAGCACTTCCTTCGGCAGCGGATCGTTGAAGCGCGACAGCGCCTCCGCTCCCACCACATATTTTTCCCATTCGACGTCGACACCGGTGCACTCGATGATCGCGACGACCGAAGCCGTCACCTCGGGACCGATGCCATCACCCGGCAGGAGGGTGATCTTGTGCTGAGCCATCAAACATCCTTTCCGCGCGCTCGGTCGCCCGCTCGACGGAGAAGTCCATCGGCAGCAGAGTCTCGAGCGCACGATACTCCGGCAGCTCCTCGATGCAACGTTTCACGCTGTCGATCGTGGCCGGGATGAAGTCGAGGTACCAGAGCCGGCCGCGCGTGATCGGCTGCTTGGAGAAGGTGCCGAGGATCTTGACCGAGCGTTGGAGGAGGGTCTCGAAGTAGCGGCGGCGCATGCTCCGGCGCTCGCCGTGAGGCAGCTCCGTGCGGCCCGGAACGCCGACCGCCCGCCATTCGGCGTAGTAGTCGACGAGCTCCATCTCGGCCTCGTCGCCCAGGATGCGGGCCACGCCGCGATCGCGAAGGAGGGAGGCCACATCGTACGTGTCAGGACCCATTCTCATGTCCTGAAAATCGATCACGTAAAGCTTGTCTTTAAAGATATGGATATTCTGTCCATGATAATCGCGGTGACAAAGAACATATGGATGTCGCGCGATGTTTCCGGCCAGCTTTTTCAGAATGGGCTGCAGCTCCAGTGATTTCTCCGGTGACACGCCCATCAGCTTCTCGACGTAAAACTCGCGCGTCATCTCCAGCTCGTTGCAGAAGAAGCTCGCGGTGAACGGAGGATTGATGTCCGTGCCGCCCGCCCGCTGGAAGTAGAACAGCAGCGTGATCGCCTTGCGGTACCACTTCATGCCCTCGCTGCGGTCTTCATGCAGGACGTCGTACAGCGTGCGGTTGCCGACGTCCTCCTGCAGCGACGCCGACGCGCTCTGATGCGTCACCGTCGGCACGTAGGCGTGCGGCTTCACCGACGAGTACGCGTCGAGGTATCGCTTGAGCTGCGGCTGCACTTCGGCCGGATACCAGGCCAGCATGCGCGTGGTGCCGTCGGGCAGAGTGACCCGGAAGTAGCGGCGGAACGACGCGTCCCCGGGAAGCGCCTCGGCGTACCACTCTCCTGCCACCCAATCGCGCAGAAGTGCCGCCGCCTCCTCGGGGAGCGCGGTATCGGTCATCGGACGAGAACTACTGGAGCTCGCCGGGCTTGGCGTCCCGGACGACGATTTTCTCGATGCTGGTCGGGTTTTTGGGTCGGTCGTTGGCGTCGCGCGGAGCATTGACGATCTTGTCAGCGACTTCCATGCCGCGAATCACCTTTCCGAACACGCTGTACTGGTTATCCAGCGACGGAGCGACGGCCACCATGATGAAGAACTGCGACGAAGCGCTGTTCGGGTCCATCGTGCGAGCCATCGAGAGAATGCCCCGCGTGTGCTTGATGTCGTTGAACTCCGCTTTCAGCTTGTTGGGCGAGCCGCCCGTGCCCCAGGTGTCGGGCGGGCCGTTCTTGGTGTTCGGATCACCGACCTGGATCATGAATCCCGGGATGACGCGGTGGAACTTAATGCCGTTATAGAACCCGCTGGAGGCAAGATCGATGAAGTTCTTCACGTGATTCGGGGCCTTGTCTGGAAAAAAGCGGACGTCGATCTCCCCCGCGGTGGTGTGAATCTCGGCAACCTTGTTCTTGGAATCCATCGGCTTGGCCCCTTTGGTCGACGTGGTCGATGCGGCGCTCGCCATCGGCACGTTGACGCTCGTGTCGCTGGCGGTCATGGTCGATTTGGTGGATGTCGCTGCGGTGGTCTCGCTCTGACTGGCAGCGGTGTTCTGATTGGTCTGTGCGCACGCGATCATCGCGTACGCCATCGTGGCGTAAAGAATCGTCTTCAAATGGAACGCCCTCCTTTGCGGCGGCGAATGCTACTACGAGAGGCGCGGGTCGCGGGTCGCAAGTAGCAGGTCGGAAATGACAAAAAGACTGGGATCGATTCCGGCCTCGATAAAAGCGGTCGCCAGTCGGGGCCTATTCTCCGACCCCCGACCAGCGACCCGCGACTCGCGGTTCTAGAAGTTCCGTCCGCCCGAAGCCGGCGTCTCGCTGCGTGACAACTCGTTTACCGAGCGATCGCCGCGGCCGTTGCCACCGGAGCCCGGAGCGCCGGAATTGCCACGATCGCTGGCCTGCCCGATGTAGTTCGAGCGTTCCGTGTCGGTCTGCACGCCGGTGCCGGCGTTGTCGTTACCATTGCCGTCTCCCGGCTGTCCCTGACGCGTGCGGCCACGGCTGTGACCACCCTCGCGACCGATTGCGGACATATGAGCGCGGTCCCGACTCACCGCTTCTCCACCTTTGCGCCCGGCAACGCGTGCTTCGTCTGAAGTAAATTCGTGAGCCGTTCCCTTTGCGTGGGCAGCCCGGCCACCTTTGCTCGCGATCTCTTTCTGCTTGCTCGGATCCATCGACGCAAAACCGCGCTTACTCGTGTTAGCCATTGGGTTTCTCCTTAGGGTTCCAAATTGGGTACTGCGCGACTACTGGCCTGCGTGAGGCGAGTTCATGGGCTTCACGAAATGTGCCTGTTTGAACCGTTCGCGGGCCCGCAGGGGAGGAGTCGAAAAAAAAGGGAAGAAATCCTGAAGGAGCCTGATCAACCTACTCACCGGCGTGGCGCCGGTGGCGGAGAGAGAGGGATTCGAACCCTCGGTAGAGCTTTAAGGCCCTACGGCGGTTTAGCAAACCGCTGGCTTCAGCCACTCACCCATCTCTCCGGGAGGCGGGACGTGGAATGCGAAATGGTAAAGCCTGAATGCTGAATGTCAATTCCAGCGACGATCGACAATTCCGCGGCACGACCGCTTATTGAGTCTGAACACCCCCCGGAGGTTTGAAGTTGACGGTCACGTTGAAGACCGCGTCGACCGGCTGCCCATCCTTCGTTGCCGGCAGGAAGCGCCATCGCCGGATGGCGTCGACTGCAGCCTGATCGAGGCCGAACGGGAGACCCTTCAGGACGAACGCTTCGCGCACCACGCCGTCCTTATCGATCAGAGTTTCAACAATGACGATGCCCGAAACGCGGGCAGCACGCGCGTCCGGTGAGTAGATCGGGTCGTGACGCTCGATCAAACTCGGAGTCCTAACCTCGCCACCGACGCGATAGACGGCTCTTCCGTCGACCAACGCGGACACGTGCCTGGGGCGCGGCGTCTCGTTCCAGAACGTCGTCAACGAGTCGACAACGGCGCCGTTTCGGGACACGACGAGATTCGCCTGGAGGTTCGCGCCGTTGGTCTGCATCCGCACGCATACATCCTCGCCCGAACACGCTTCGGCTGATTCTCCGTCATGGGCCCTCGCATGCAGATCGGCGATGGTCTGTCCGCTGGCGAGGTCGGTCACCAGCACGTGATACTCGATCATGTCGCCGGCAACGCGTTGCGCGGCGACCGAGAGCGAATGCATCGTCGAGCGTGACTCCGCCGAGACGAGCGCTCCGGCCGCAACCGGGCTCGCAGCGGTCGTCCGATCAACGTGATGGAATGCCGGCCAATCCGGCGCACTGCCCCGGAACGCGGTCATCGTCTCGATGATGCGATCTCCACGCTCCACTTCCAGCGTCGCGTCCAGGCCATACGGCTTCGGCGTAATATGAACGCGATACAGGCTAGGCGCACCCCCCACATCAAGCGGCGTTGAGGTCACGGCAACCTGCTCCCGGCCGTGACTGATGACCTTCTTCAAATCAACGAACGTCTGCGCGCGCAGGTCCGTAATACGCACGTCGTATGCAACGTCATCGCCGGGGAGCGGCGTTACGACGACAGTCATCGAGCGATCACGAGTGTGGGCTTCGAGGGTCGGCGGCAGCGCACTGGCTGCCACATTTCCAACGACGAGAAACGCGGCGAGGAAGGAGAGCGCTCTATTCATGTTCATCTCCCGGCTTGAGCGGCAAGCATAGACCCTTCGGCGCGTTGGCGGAGGAGGTGGGATTCGAACCCACGGTACCGTTTCCGGTACGGCGGTTTTCAAGACCGCTGCCTTCAACCACTCGACCACTCCTCCGTCGGATTGCTCCTAACGGCGACGGCAAACCGCGAATTTCTAGATGATCGTCACGTCGAGCGTGATCTTCAAACGCAGCTTCCGATGCTCGCGCAACTCCTCGGCGGTCAGACTCAGCGGGACGGTGATTTCCTTCACCAGACCATCCGCGGACCGGCGCTCCGGGCGAAGAGGAGCAGGAATCTCTGCCGGAGCTCCCACGCTCGGCAACGAGTCGAGCAGCCCCTGAGGCAGGGGAATCTCGATCGATGGCAGCGGCGGCGGCGGAATCAGCTCCGTCGCGACACTCGGCGTGGTCTGATCGTCGGCCCGTGCGTCCGTCAGCTCGAAATCGGGCCCGCGCGTCGAAATCGGCAACGTCAGGTCGTCGTCCCACACACTCTCCACCGGCGCCTGCTGCCGCGGATTGAGGATCTGAATCTCGCTCTCGTACCGGTCGCCCTCTTTCAACCCGTGTTTCTTCGTGAGGTGCGACAGGACGAGGTGCGTGATGCCTTTGAGTGTCTGTTCGACGCCGACCCCGGTCGTGGCCACCGACTCGAAGTGCGGCACGCCCATCTTGTTCACTGCGCGCTCGAGGTCCGCGACGGACATCGCGTTCGGCAGATCGCGCTTGTTGTACTGCAGCACGAGCGGCATCTCGCGCAGACGCAGGCCCTGTCGTTTGAGATTGTCCTCGAGGTTCTGCAGCGACTCCAGATTGGCGTCCAGCGCGGCGTCCTGGCTGTCGGCCACGAACACCACTCCATCGGACCCCTTGAGAACGAGTTGGCGGGTGGAGTTGTAATAGACCTGCCCCGGTACGGTGTACAGCTGCAGGCGCATGCGCATGCCACGGATTTTGCCGAGGTCGAGGGGGAGGAAGTCGAAGAAGAGGGTGCGATCGGTTCGCGTCGCCAGCGACAACATCTTGCTGCGGTGATTGGACGGCAGCGACTCGTAGACGAACTGCAGGTTCGTCGTCTTTCCGCACAAACCAGGTCCGTAATAGACGACCTTCGCGGTGATTTCCTTCGTCGCGTTGTTGAACAGGACCATGGAGGAAGAAAGTATAGACGGCAAAAGGGCGAGCCAGTCTTGCCGCCAGCCGGAGGGCAGGCGCCACACGACGGTTTATGATGCGCGCCTCTGGAGGTGAGGATGTCTCTGAGAGGTCTCGTGTTTCTTCTCGCCCTCTTCGCCGCGGCGGCGGTGGTCGCGGACGCACCCGGCACGTACGCAATCACCGGCGGCACCGTGCATCCCGCGAGCGGACCCGACATCACGAACGGCATCGTGATCATTCGCGGCGGCTTGATCGAAGCCGTTGGCGCCAGCGTTCCGATTCCCGCCGACGCAACGGTGATCGATGTCAAAGGCGGTCACGTCTATCCCGGCCTGTTCGACGCGCAGACTTCGCTCGGCTTCGCCAGTGCAACCCCGCGTCCGCGAGCACGAGGCGCGCAGAACGCGCCGCGTACGCCGGCGCCTGAACTGCCGGACACCAGCCCTGCATTCATGGCGACACGCGAGGCGAAGATCGCCGATGACGACCTCGACGCCAAACGCGCGACCGGCGTCACGACGATCGTGACCGCACCTTCGTACGGCATCTTCAACGGCCAGTCCGCCGTCCTCAACCTCGGCCAAGGGACGACGGAATCGCGCGTGATCCGCGCGCCGGCGGCACAGCAGATCTCGTTCAGTCCGCGCCCCGCGTGGACCTTTCCCGACTCGCTCATGGGAGTGGTGGCGTACATCCGCCAGACGTTCATGGACGCCCAGCAGTCGACGGCAGCCCACGCGATCTACGACAGGAATCCGGCGGGCTACAAACGTCCGGAAGACAACCTGTCGCTGCAGGCGCTCGACGGCGTGCTTCGACGCGAAGTGCCCGTGGTCTTCGTCGCTGACACCGAGTCGATGATGCGCCGCGCGCAGGCAATCGCAAGGGAGTTCAACCTTCGCTACGTCATCTCCGGTGCGCGTCAAGGCTATCGCATGGCGGACGATCTGAAGTCCATCCCGGTGCTCGTTTCTGTGAAGTGGCCGGTCGCGCCCACTGTCCGCGAAGATCGCGAAGAACAACCGCTGCGCATGATCCGCGATCGCCAGCTGGCGCCGACGACTCCGTCCGTCCTGGCGAAGAGCGGCGTGACGTTCGCGCTCGTCACCGGCGCCGGCGGAAAGACCAGTGACTATCTGCCCGGCATCCGCAAAGCGGTCGACAACGGGTTGAGCGTCGAGGATGCGCTGCGCGCGGTGACGATCTCGCCCGCGCGCATCTTCGGCGTCGATCGTCAACTTGGTTCGCTCGATCGCGGCAAGATCGCGAACGTGGTGATCACCGACAAGCCGATCTTCACGAAGGACGCGAAGATCAAACACGTCTACGTCGACGGCCGCGAGATCCGGCTGTCGGAAGACACGGCGAAGAAGGCCGGGACAAGCGACTCCTCGCCGGTGGAAGGCACCTGGCATCTGACGGTCAAGACGGCGCAGGGAGACGTCAGCATCACCGCGACGCTGCACGTGGAGAGCGGCAACATCACCGGCAGCTACTCCGGCGATCGCGGATCGGGCGCCATCCGCGGCGGTTCGATCGACGGCAACACCGTCGAGTTCACGATTCAGGCGCAGTCGCAGGCCGAGACCAGCGACTGGGTCTTCCACGGCACGCTGCGCGACGGCAACCTCGAAGGCACCGTCAGCACGAACCTCGGGACATTCCCCTTCACCGGGAGCAAATCGCGATGAGAAAACTTCTTCTTGTTGTTGCCGTGGTGGCGGGCGCCCTCGCCCGTCCCGCCTCTGCCGAAAACGTCATCGTCATCCGCGACGCGACGATCCTCACCGTCACGCACGGCAAGATCGAGCACGGATCGATCCTCATTCGCGGATCGAAAATCGCCGCGGTCGGCGCGAACGATCAGGTCACCGTTCCCGCCGGCGCACAGGTCATCGATGCCGCCGGCAAGTTCGTCACGCCCGGCATCGTCGACACCCACTCCCACACGGCCATCGAAGGCAGCGGCAACGAGATCTCTCTGCCGAACACCGGCATGGTTCGCATCCGCGACGTCATCGACGTCGACGACATCAACGTCTATCGCCAGCTCGCGGGCGGCACGACGATGGCGCTCGTTCTTCATGGCTCCGCGAACTCCATCGGCGGACAGAGCCAGATCGTGAAGTGGAAGTGGGGCAAGCCGGCGTCGGAATGGATCCCCCCTGACGCTCCGCGCACGATCAAGTTCGCGCTGGGAGAGAATCCGAAGAGCTCGAACTTCCGTCCGCCGCCGGGAATCGCCGCGCAATATCCCCAGACCCGCATGGGCGTCGAGGAAGTCATCCGCCAGTCGTTCATCGACGCGCGCGACTACATGGCAAAGTGGGATGAGTACGACGCAAAGAAGAAACGCGGCGAGAGTGCCATTCCGCCGCGCAAGGACATCCTCATGGACACGATGGCCGACATTCTTCGCGGCAACATCGACGTCCACTCGCACTGCTACCGCTCCGACGAGATCCTCATGCTCCTCGGCCTCTCCGACGAGCTGGGCTTCAAGGTCCGCGAGTTCCAGCACGTGCTCGAAGGCTACAAGGTGGCGAAGGAGATCGCCGCACACGGAGCCGGGGGCGGGACCTTCATCGACTGGTGGGGGTTCAAGGCCGAGGCGCAGGATGCGATCCCGTACAACGTGGCGCTGATGGATCGCGCCGGTGTGCTCACATCGGTCAACTCCGACGACGCCGAGCTCGCGAGGCGGCTCAACCTCGACGCCGCCAAAGCACTCAAGTACGGCGGCCTCTCCGAAGATGAAGCGCTGAAGCTCTGCACGATCAACGGCGCGAAGCAGCTGCGCATGGATCATCGCGTCGGATCGATCGAGACCGGCAAGGATGCGGACCTCGTGATCTGGAGCGGACATCCATTCTCGACCTACACCCGTGCGGAGACCACGCTCATCGAGGGCGAGATCTATTTCGATCGCACGCGCGACCTCGCGTTGCGGCAGGAACGAGCCAGGGAAAAGACGGATCGATTGAAGAAAGAAGCCGACGAAGCGGCGAAGAACAAACCGGCGACGAAGCCGGAGGTGAGCAATGACTAAATCCTCGGTCTTGCTTCTGTGTGTGGACCGGCTTCAGCCGGTCGACAGTGACCGGCTGAAGCCGGTCCTCACACAGAAGCAGAAGCCGTTCCTCGCTGCGCTTGTGATGACGCTTGTGACGATCCCGCTCGTCGCCCAATCCGTCATCCCGAACAATCCCGGTAAGAAGCCGGCGTTCGCAATCCGAAACGCCACGATCTATCCCGTCACCTCCGCGCCGATCCCCAACGGAACGATCGTCTTCGCGAACGGTGTCATCACTGCTGTGGGCGCGAACGTCACGATTCCGCCCGCAGCGACGGTCATCGACGGAACCGGACTATCGGTCTATCCCGGCCTCATCGATTCCGGCAGTCAGGTCGGCCTCACCGAGATCAGCTCTGTAGCAGGAACAGTGGACACTTCCGAACTCGGTGACATCAACCCCAACGCACGCGCCGCGGTGGCGATCAATCCGCACAGCAACCTCATTCCGGTAACGCGCGTGAACGGCATCACGACGGTGATCGCCGAGCCGCAGGGCGGAATCATCTCCGGACAGTCGGCTCTCATTCAGCTCGCCGGATGGACACCCGCGGAAATGGTGCTCAAGAGCCCCGCGGGCATGCACATCCACTTCCCTCGCCTTCGCAGCGCCGCGTTCGACGAGCAGCCGCAGGAAGAGGAAGCGGCAAAGGAAACGCAGAAGAGCTACACGAAGCAGGTCGACAAACTGCGAGACACATTCCGCGATGCGCAGTCGTACGCGAAGTCGGCAGCCGCGCGATCGGCGAACTCCGCGCTGCCGCGCAGCGATCGCGATCTCATCCTGGAAGCGCTGGTCCCCGTAGTCGAAGGACGCGTTCCGGTCATCATGCACGCGGATCTCGCGCGCGACATCCGCGCCGCAATCCGCTTCGCCGACGAGTTCAAGCTGAAGATGATCCTCGCGGACGCGCAGGACGTCGCCAACGTCATCCCTGAGCTCAAAGCCCGCAACATCCCGGTCATTTTAGGTCCCATCCTCGATCTGCCGCCGCGCGAAGACGATCCCTATGACCTGATCTTCACCAATGCGAAGACGCTGTACGACAACGGCATCCGCTTCTCGATTCAGTCGAACGACACGCACAACGCACGCAACCTTCCGTACAACGCGGCGGCCTGCGCAGCGTACGGGCTGCCGAAAGACGTCGCGCTGAAGTCGGTGACGATCTTCGCGGCGGAGATCTTCGGCGTCGCCGATCGCATCGGATCTCTGGAGACCGGCAAAATCGCGAACGTGATCGTCACCGACGGCGACCCTCTGGAGATCGTCACCCACGTGCGCCGCCTGTTCATCGGCGGCGAAGACATCTCGCTGGAGACGAACCAGACGCTGTTGTATGAGAAGTTCAAGGCGCGGCCGTAGGACTTGGCTTCTGTGTGAGGACCGGCTTTAGCCGGTCACGCTCGACCGGCTAAAGCCGGTCCTCACACAGAAGCCGCATATAATCCGTCCAGTTCTTTTCACAACCCAGTTCGAACGGTGAACGGGAAGCCGGTGTGAAACCGGCGCGGCCCCCGCCACTGTAACCGACGACGAATCACGCCGCGCGCAATTGGGCGCGCCCACTGCGAAAGCGGGAAGGGAGGCGTGGCTAGGATGACTCGGCAAGCCAGGAGACCGGCCGTCTCGGACGACAACTTTCACAGCTTCGGAGGGAAGTCGCCGTGAATACTCTCGTCGTTCTCGCTGTCTCCTTTTTTCTTCAAACGCAGCTCAACCAACAGATCATCGTCACCGCGTCCGATGTCCCGGAGACGGTCGGGTCGACGCCCGCGTCGGTCACCGTCATCACACGCAAAGACATCGATCAGCGGGCCGCGCGCGACGTCGCCGACGTGCTGCGCGAAGTGCCGGGCGTCACCGTCAGCCAGACCGGCTCGCTCGGCAAGACCTCCTCGGTATTCATCCGCGGCGCGAGCTCGAAACAGACACTCGTGCTGTGGAACGGCATCGAGATCAACGATCCGTATTTCTCCGGCTACAACTGGGGGCAGTTCTCGACCGCGGGAGTGCAGCGCGTCGAAGTGGCGCGCGGGCCGTTCTCGTCTCTGTATGGCGCGGACGCCGTCGGCGGCGTGGTGAACATCATCACCACCGGCGCTCGCGATCGCGCGGACATCGACGTCGCCGCGGGTGGTCGAGGCCTGTTCAACGGTGTGGCGTCGCTCGCGCAGACGTCGGGCGCGCTGTCGTATTACGGAACGGTCGAACATCGCCAGGACAACGGCTTCGCGCCGAACGACAACGATCTGCAGAACTCGCTGATCGGTGGAGTGACGCACGCGTCGTCCGCCTTTTCTCTCGGTCTCAACGGTCGCTACACGGACTATGACCTCGGCGTTCCGACCAACACGAACGCGTTCGCCACGGCGTTCGTCTCCACGCCGCACCATCGCCAGAATGGGAGGGAATGGCAGATCGGCATGCCGTTGTCAGCGGACGCCGGCGTCTTCCACTTCGACGCTCGCCTTTCGCAGACGCGGCGCGACGATCACAATGAAGATCCCGACTCTGCGACGTTCGGCGACACGCGATCGATGCGCCGCAACGCACGCGCGTCGGCACGGACGTCGACGGTCATCGGCACGATCGTCGCCGGCGTCGAGGTCGAGCGCAGCGAGGCAAAGAACCGCGACAGCTTCGGACTCGACCTCGACAATCACAGTCGCTCCAGCAACGCGCTCTTCGTCGAGGACCGCATCTCGCACCAATTCGGCACCGGACGCCTCGACGTCGCGCTCGGCGCACGCCGCGATCACTACACGACCTTCGGCAGCGAGACTTCGCCGCGCGTCGCCGCCGGATGGTCGAGAAACGGCCACAAGTTCCGCGCCGCGTACGGCCAGTCGTTTCGCGCACCGCAGATCGGCGAGCTGTATCTCCCCTTCTTCGGCAATCCCGACCTGAAGGCGGAGCACAGCCGGTCGTCGGAGGTCGGATACGACCGCTTCTTCACCTCCGGCGGCGCCGTTTCGCTCACGCTTTTCGACAACCGGTTTCGCGAATTGATCGCGTACGACCTGCAGGCCAATCGCTTCGGCAACATCGGACAGGCTCACGCGCGCGGCGTTGAGCTCTCGGGGAGCGGTCGTCGCGGGCCGTGGATGGCGGGCGTAACGTACACCTACCAGCGCGCGACGGAGGAACCGTCGGGCGCTGCGTTGGTTCGGCGTCCGAAGCACTCGGGCGCGGTTTCGGTCGGCTACGACGCACAAGTCGCCGCCGCGGAACTGGTTGTCTCGCGCGTCGGCAGCCGCGCCGATCTCACCGACCTCTTTCCGTTCAACAACGTCGTCAATCGCGCCTACACAAAAGCGGATCTCACACTCCGCCTCATGACGCGCGCGTACGTGCCGTACCTCAAGATCGAGAACCTGACGAACACGAAGTACGAGGAAGTGTTCGGCTATCCGTCGCCGAAGCGCCGCGCGCTGATCGGCATTCGTTACACGACGGCCAATTGAGGCACTGGCGAATTTCCTGCACGCTCGAGTTACGTGCCATCTGAAACCACCGCGGACTTCCTCGTCAAACGCCTCGGCGAATGGGGCGTGAAGCGCATCTACGGCTATCCCGGCGATGGCATCAACGGAATCATGGGCGCGCTCGAGCGCGCCGGCGACAAGATGGATTTCGTGCAGGTGCGCCATGAAGAGATGGCCGCGTTCATGGCCTGCGCGCACGCGAAGTTCACCGGCGAGCCCGGCGTCTGCCTCGCGACCTCGGGTCCCGGCGCGATTCACCTGCTGAATGGCCTCTATGACGCGAAGCTCGATCATCAGCCCGTCGTGGCGATCGTCGGACAGTCCTCGCGGCTGGCGATGGGCGGCAGCTACCAGCAGGAAGTCGATCTGCAATCGCTGTTCAAGGATGTCGCGGGCGAATACGTGCAGACGGCGATGGCGCCCGCGCAGATGCGCCACCTCATCGATCGGGCGATTCGCATCGCGCGGTCCGAGCGCACGGTCACCTGCATCATCATCCCGCAGGACCTGCAGGAAGAACCGATGGTCGAGCCGCCACGGAAACACTCGACGGTGCATTCGGGCGTCGGCTTCTCATCACCGCGAGTCATTCCGACCGATGCCGATCTGCGACGGGCCGCGGATGTGCTCAACGCCGGAAAGAAAGTAGCGATGCTGATCGGCGCGGGCGCGTTCGGCGCCGCCGACGAAGTCATCGAGATGGCCGATCTCCTCGGCGCCGGCGTGGCGAAAGCGTTGTTAGGCAAGGCCGCGCTTCCCGACGACCTCCCGTTCGTTACCGGCTCGATCGGTCTTCTCGGTACCAAGCCGAGCTGGACGATGATGGACGGTTGCGACACGCTGCTCATGGTCGGATCCAGCTTTCCTTACTCGGAGTTTCTGCCGGAAGAGGGACAGGCGCGCGGCGTTCAGATCGACATCGACGGCCGCATGCTTTCGATCCGCTATCCAATGGAAGTGAATCTCACCGGCGACAGCAGAGAATCACTTCGCGCGCTGATCCCGCTGATCCAGCGGAAGACCGATCGCTCGTGGCGCGAGAGCCTGGAGAAAGACATCGTCGACTGGTGGAAGGTCGTGGAAGAGCGCGCGATGAACGACGCGGATCCGATCAATCCCGAGCGCGTATTCTGGGAGTTGTCGGCGCGGCTGCCGGAGCGATGCATCCTCGCTGCGGACTCGGGCTCCACCGCGTCGTGGTACGCGCGCGATCTCAAGTTCCGCAAAGGCATGATGGGATCGCTCTCGGGCAATCTCGCCACGATGGGCCCGGGAGTGCCGTACGTGATCGCCGCGAAGTTCGCGTTTCCCGATCGCGTCGCTATCGCCTGCGTCGGCGACGGCGCGTTTCAGATGAACGGCATGAACGAG
>JBBRMQ010000035.1:0-24303 GCA_038230775.1 Thermoanaerobaculia bacterium | reverse complement strand
TGCCTTCGGTGTAATCGACGTACGGCGTCTGCTGGACGCCGAGTCGGAGCCACGAGCCGTGCGTCGTCCAGTCGTCGAGACCCAGTTGCGCGTAGGCATACTTCAGCCGGAACAGCTGGCTGCCGGAGAGCGACGCGCTGCTGCTGGTCTCGCGCGAGATGTCGGGCGTGATGCGGAACGAGAGGTAGTGATTCAGGTTGCCGGTCACGTTGATGTACGCCCGGCTGACGTTGAACGAGTTGAAGTTGACGCTGTTCTTGTCGGCGTCCGTGACCTTGGGAGAGTCCTGATAGGTGTAATCGGCAAAGATCGTCGCGCCGATGTTGAACTTCGGCGTGTCGTCGGGCGGCGTGAACCCCGCGGCTGGAGTGACCTGCGCAAACGCGGCACTCGCCAGCAACAGAGCGATCGCGGCGACGGCTACGGTTCGGAATCGAGACATTCTTCAACTCTCCTTCTTGCTGCTGCATTGTCGAAAATCGGTGATGAAGGTGGACTGCGCCGGATGTAAATTCGGTGTGAAGAGCTGCTTTCGGCGCCATACTGCCCGACGGTATGCCGGACAGAGCAAAACGCATCGCGGCCATCGACATCGGCACGAACTCGATCCACATGATCGTGGCCGAGGCGCGGGGCACGGACTACAAAGTCGTGGACCGCGAGAAGGACATGGTGCAACTCGGCCTCTCCAGCCTGGACGGGCAGCCGCTGACCGAGGACGCCATGACGCGGGGCATCACTTCGATCTCGAAGATGTCGCAGCTCGCGGCGCGATGGAACGTCGATGAAGTGGTCGCCGTTGCCACCAGCGCGGTCCGCGAGGCCCCGAACCGCAAGGAGTTCCTCAAACGGGTCAAGGATGAAGCGGGCGTCAACGTTCGCGTCATCTCCGGCGAGGAAGAGGCCGACCTCATCTTTCGCGCCGTGCGCTCGACGGTCGACATCGGCATCAGCACTGCGCTCGTCGTCGATATCGGCGGCGGCAGTGTCGAGTTCATCGTCGGCACATCCTCCGAAATCTACCTCACCGCCAGCGAGCGACTCGGCTCACTGCGCCTGGCGCAGCGATTCGCACTCGACAATCGCCCGTTCGCTCTGTCGATCGAGCAATGCCGCGACTTCATCCGCGAGCGCCTCGGCAAACTTCGCAAACGCATCCGCCGTCTCGGCGTCGACATCTCGCTCGGGACATCGGGAACGATCGTGACCCTCGCGAATCTCTGCTCCGAGGGACCGGCGGATTCCGCTGCGCACGCGCTAAAACGCGTGGAGCGCGAGCCGCTGGCTGCGCTGATCCCGGTGCTGGCCGGCATGACCGCGCGCGAACGCTCGGAGCGCTTCTCCATCGACGAGCGACGTTCCACCACGATCCTCGGCGGCGCGATCGCGCTCGAGGAAATCATGAATCAGTTCGGGATCGACTCCATGCTCGCCTGTCCGGTCGCAATCCGCGAAGGCATCGTCGAGAGTCGCGTGGTCGATCTGCGCCGCACCACGAAAGGCGGCGGCTCGCTGCGGCGGCGCTCCGTTCTGGCGCTCGCCGGCCGCACCGATTGCGACATGCGGCACGGCGCGCACGTGGCGCGGCTGGCGCGGCGCATCTTCGAGCAGACCCGCAAGCTGCACTGCCTCACCGACGAGAGCGTCGATCTTCTGGAGTACGCGGCGCTGCTGCATGAGTGCGGCCTGCACATCAGCGACAAAGCGCACCACAAGCACAGCTACTACCTCATTCGACACGCCGATCTGCGCGGGTTCACCGATGAGCAACTGCTGATCATCGCGAACACCGCGCGCTATTACCGGAAAGCGCCGCCCACGGACGACGATGCGAACATGGCCGAGCTCTCCACGGCGCAGCGCTCGGACGTCGAGAAGTTCGTCGCCATTCTGCGCATCGCCGAGGGGTTCGATCGCGGACACCGTCGGCGGGTGCGCGACGTCGCGGTGCGCATCACGCACGACACGGTGTTCTTCATCGCGCGAACGCGCGTGGATGCCGACGTCGAGCTCGAGAGCGCGCGCAAGCGCTCGAAGTATTTCGCTTCGCTCTTCAACGTGCGCACGCGATTCGAATCGGTATGAGCCAGTTCGTGATCCTGTACCGCCACGGCATTGCGCATCCCCGTGGATCGATGCCGGAGGAGGAACGCGGGCTTACCGAAAAGGGCCACCGCCGGATGAAGGAGAACGCACGCGGTCTGCAGCGCATCCGGCCGAGCGTCGACGTCATCTATTCGAGCCCGCTGCTCCGGTGTCTGCAGACCGCTCAATACTTCAGCGACCGCTACGACCTCGGCTTCATGACCGCCGAGGAGCTGCGTCCTGAAGCGAAGCCGGACGAGTTGCAGAAGCTGCTCGATCGAACGAGCGGCCGGATCGTGCTCTGCGTCGGGCACGAGCCGACACTGACCTCGATGATGCTCGAGCTCACGCAGATGACGGGCAGCCCGGAGTTGAAGAAGGGCGGCTGCTATGGAGTCCGCGACAAGCGGCTGGAGTGGATGTTGTCTCCGCGGGTGCTGCGCAGCGCTCGTTGAAGTCGCGATAGGGTGCGCAGCTTCCGTGCCGCCCAGCCCACACCGGTTCCTCGCTACGCTCGGAATGACAGGCATGTCTCTTCGCGGTTGCAGCGCGAAGGGATAGCCCCTCACACAACCTTCGGCCACCCTCTCCCCGCAAGCGGGGCGAGGGCAACGTTGTTTCGTCACCGACGAAGGGAAGGGCAATGTTGATCGTAGCCCTTCTCCCCGCGTGCGGGGAGAAAGTGCCCGAAGGGCGGATGAGGGGCTACGAGCTTTTCTTCGCCGCTTTCTTCGCGCGCGTCTTCACCTTCGCAATCGCCTTGGGCTTCGACTTCGCGGCCTTCCGCAGTCGTTTCGTCTGTTTGCGGATGACTTTCTTCGCCGCCTTCGCGGCCTTCTTCCCGAGTTTCAGACCGAGGGGAAGCGCGGCCGATGCGGCAACCACTTCGACCACGGACACCGCCACGCGCTCGACGAACTTCTCCTTGTCGTCGGTCGACATCGCTTTCCACTGGGACACGAGCGCCTGCACGGCCTGGCCGTTTCCGTCGAAGGTCTCCGCGAGGTGATCGAGCGATCGCACGCCCATGTCATGGATGTAGCGTACGACGCGCTTCGGGAGCAGTTCTTTCGGTTCCATCGTGTCTCCTTCAGTGCTTCTTTTTCTTTTTCGCTTTGCGGCGGAAGCTTCCCGGACGGCGGATGATCTCTTCGTACGGGCCCAGTCGCACCGCCTCGGCGCGTGCGATGTCGATGAACATCTCCTGGCTGCGCAGCGCCGGTAGATCGCCCGGACTGCGGCGGTGATAACGGCCCTCGGAGTCGAGCTGCCAGCTCTTGACGTTGTCGGCGAGTGACACCGGCAGGATCTGCTCTTCGATTCTCTTCACCAGCGCTTTGTCGTGAACGGGAAACGTCACCTCGATGCGGCGTACGAAGTTGCGCTGCATCCAGTCGCCGCTCGAGATGTAGATCTCCGCGTCATCGTTGTTGAGGAATCGAAACACGCGCGAGTGCTCGAGAAACCGATCCACGACCGAGAATACGCGGATGTTGTCGCTCACGCCGGGAACGTCTGGAACCAGGCAGCAGATCCCGCGGATGAGAAGATCGATCTTCACTCCGGCGCGGCTGGCGCGGTAGAGCGCATCGATCACCGTCGGCTCGACGAGCGCGTTCATCTTCGCGACGATGCCCGCCTTCTTCCCGTCCTTCGCGTTCTGCGTCTCGCGCTCGATCATGGTGATCGTCCAGCGGAGATAGTCCATCGGCGCGACGATCAACCGCTTCCAGCGCAATTTGTCGCCCTTGGACTCGATCAACTCCTGCACGCCTGCCACGCTGAAGCCCGTCAGCAGGTTCATGAGCTGTGCGGCATCCGAGGTGAAGTCGGGGTCGCAGGTGAAGAGGTCGATGTCGGTATAGCGGCGCGCGGTGGTCGCGTTGTAGTTGCCGGTCGACAGATGGAGATAGCGACGCAGCTTGTCTTTCTCGCGCCGCACCACGAGGCACATCTTGCAATGCGTCTTGATGCCGACCAGACCGTAAACCACCTGCACGCCGGCCTGCTCGAGATGTTTGGCCCAGGTGATGTTCTTCATCTCGTCGAAGCGCGCCTGCAGCTCGACGACGGCGGTCACCTGCTTTCCGCGATACGCCGCGGCGGCCAGCGCCTCGACAATCGGTGAGCCGGGATCGGTGCGATACAGCGTCTGCTTGATGGCGATGACGTCCGGATCTTCCGCCGCCGCCTGCACCAGCTCCACCACGGTCGTGAAGGAGTCGTACGGGCGGTGCAGGAGGACATCGGCGCGGCTGATGATGGCGAAGATGTCATCCGACGTCGCCAGCGCGGCGGGGATGCGCGGGTTGAACGGCGACTCCTTCAACTTCGGCTCATTGACTTGCGTGTAAAGCTGGAACAGATCGCCGAGTTTCAGCGGACCAGGCGCGGCGAACACATCCTCGCGGCTGAACTTCATCGATGTCACGAGGAGCCGCGTCAACTTCTCGTCGGCGCCGGCCTCGATCTCGAGGCAGACCACTTCGCGCCGTTCGCGGCGGCGCAGTTCGCTCTCCATCGCCTTCAGCAGATCCTGAACGTCCTCTTCCTTGATCTCGAGATCGGAGTTTCGGATCACACGAAACGGCACCGACTTCCGCAGCTTCATGCCAGGAAAAAAACGGCTGGCATGCGAGGAGATGACGTCTTCCAGCAGAACGAATCGCGTGGCGTCAAGCGCGAACAACCGCGGCGTCGTCTCCGGAATCTTCAGGACCACGATGTAGGTCTCGCCGCGGCCCGACTCGAGCATGAGGCCAAGGTTCAACGCGAGGTTTGCGATGAAGGGAAATGGATGTCCGGGATCGATCGCCAGCGGCGTGAGGATCGGCTCCAGATCGCGGCAGAAGTACTCCTCGACCATCGCCGATTCCTTCTTGCCGAGATCGCTGACCCGCTCAACGCGAATTCCTTCCTTCTTCAGCGCGGGAAGAAGCTGATCGCCAAGACACGAGTACATCGACTGCAGCAGCTCGTGGGTCCGCTGCCGCACGAGATCGAGTTTGTCCCGCAAGCGCGTTGCATCGGCGATGTTCGCGGCCACGAGATCGCGGATCTCGCCGACGCGGATCATGAAGAACTCGTCGAGATTGTTGGAGCAGATGCTGAGAAACTTAACTCGCTCCAGCAGAGGAACGCCGGGGTTCTCCGCTTCGCCCAGGACTCGACGGTTGAACTCGAGCCAGCTGAGCTCGCGGTCGAACATCGGCAATGGCTGCTTCGTCGCCGGCACCGCCGCCTCGGTCGTCGAACGCACCGTCTCAGCGATGGCCGTGGCGGCAGTGGTGCGAGTGGGCTCGGCAGTGGAGGTCATGACAGGTCCTCGATGCTATAACGCCGCCACCGTGCGCGCCGAATCCTCTCCAGGTGGCATGATGGCGCCATGAAGCAATATCGAATCAAGCCCGGCGACGAAGTCGACCTCGACAAGTTCGACCCCGACGACACCTCGCTGTATCCCGATGGCAAGAAGGCCTGTGCCGAGGAGACCGACAAGATTTTGGGGCGCCTTCGCGACCAGCAGGAGCTCCTCTACGCGGAGCACAAGCGCCGCATCCTCATCGTCCTGCAGGGCATGGACACCTCGGGCAAGGACGGCGCGGTCATCCACGTGATGGGCGGATTCAACCCCGCGGGCGTCCGGGTGACGTCGTTCAAGAGGCCCACCGAACAGGAGCTGGCCCACGACTACCTGTGGCGCGTGCACGCGCAGATGCCGGAGAACGGCGAGGTCGTGGTGTTCAATCGCAGCCACTACGAGGACGTGCTCATCGTACGGGTGCACGACCTCGTGCCGGACGAGGTCTGGCGCAAGCGCTACGATCAGATCAACGACTTCGAGCGCATGCTGAGTGAAAACAACACTGTCATCCTCAAGTTCTTTCTGCACATCAGCAAAGGCGAGCAGAAGAAGCGGTTGCAAGCCCGCATCGACGATCCGACGAAGCGCTGGAAGTTTCAGCACGGCGACATCGAGGAGCGCAAGCTCTGGAGCGAGTATCGAAAGGCCTACGAAGACGCGCTGACGAAGACGTCGACCAAGTGGGCGCCGTGGTGGATCATTCCCGCGAACGCCAAGTGGTATCGGAACTACCTCATCGGAGGCATCATCGCCGACGCGATGGACAAGCTGGACATGAAGTACCCGCAGCCCGACCTGTCCAAAGAAGTGATCGAGTGACGTGAGCCGGACACCCCTCATCCGCGCTTCGCGCACCTTCTCCCCGCACGCGGGGAGAAGGGCTACATGCGTGCAGGACTCGCGAGATGCGAGCTAGTACCCCCTCGCCCCGCGTGAGCGGGGAGAGGGTGGCCGAAGGCCGGGTGAGGGGCCCGCGCCTACTGCCGTGAGAATCGCGAGCATCGGCCTCCGGACGAAGACGGCGAAAGCCATCGCCGTCGCACTGGCCGATCGCGATTCGCCGCAATTCATTCACCGCTGGAATCTCGATCTCTACGATCCCGCAGTTCCCGCGACCGGACAGCCGCATCACGAGGTGATGGAGCTGCCGTGGCCCGAGGCACAGGTTGCCGTCTGGCGACTGGAAACGATCATCCAAGACGTGACGACCGATCGCCTGCAGGAGATGTTGAAGGAGATGCGGGCGTCGAGTCTCGACGTGCGTGCGATCGGAGTCGTCGGCTCGCCCGACCGCAATCTCGAGAAGATCGGCAACCGCCACATCCGCGCGCACGCGGCGGAAGGCACGCTGTTTCGTCGCGCCGTCGAGGTAGCGGCGAAGCGATGCAAGGTCGCATGCCGTCCGTTCAGCGACCGTGGATTCGACGAAGTTGCAGCCACGGAGCTACGCCGAACCTCGCAGGAGATCAAGAGGGTGCTCACGGTGATCGGCCACTCGGCGGGCCGGCCATGGCGTACGGACGAACGGGCAGCAGCCGCGGCGGCGTGGATCGCCGCCGGCAGAGCGAATCGCGCCGTTTGATCCGGCCGCGAATCTCGGCCTAACTGTCCCTCTATCGTTTCGGCGGTAAGATCACGTCTCCTCAACAGAGAGAAAGCAGTAAGGAGCATCGAGTGAGCTTCAGCAAGCGGCTTCTTCTGGCGTTGATTGTGTTGGCTACGGCCGCGACGGCGGCCGCTTCGGGCCGGCTGCGCACAATCGACGGCGCATCCTCGGCCGGGTTCCGCGCACGCACGACCGCCTCGCCGAGCGGCGTTGTCTCGATCACCGATGCGACCGGCGATGCGAGAATCAACGGACTCTTCGACGCGCCCGGCACGCACGTGCAGGTCAGCGGCGCGACGACCAGTTGCCTGCTGCCCTTGTGGATGGTGAACGGCTCAACGACTCTCAACTGGAACGCCGCATCGTATGCCACCGATGAGGAGACTCTCCTGAAGGGGCTGCCGGGAAGCACCTGGACCACAGGTGGAACCTCGCAGTCGACGGGCTCGCCGAATCCGGCCCTTCCGGCTTCGCAGGACATCATCAGCGCCTCGATTGCGCAGGCGGATTCGCAGCATCTGCGATTCTCCGTGACCGCACGCGGAGCGATCGACGTCAATTCCCTGTTCGAGTTCGACATGGGAAACTACGCTCTCGACCTCTATCAGAGCAGCGCCGGCCCGCAGATGGTCGTCGTGGCGACGCGCGCGGTGGGGTTCTTCACCAAGCATCCGGCGACGGGATATCAGGACATCGTTTCCGCCACCGGCGAGAATCGCAACGGCATCCTGCACATGACCCTCACGACCGCTGCGCCGATTCCGGCGGTCCCCCCGGCGAGCGACGGCGAGCAAATGCGTTACGTCTGGGTTTTCCAGGATTCGCAGAATCGGCTCGGCCTCACCTACGACCGTTCGCAGGGAAAATGGCTGCTCGAAACGCGAATGAGCGTGGGGACGTTCTTTCTGCAGCTCACGCCGGCGCACGGAACGTTCTCATTCAGCGGAAGCACGCTGACGGTCGACGAACCGGTCGCCGATCTCGACTTTCATACCTTCGCCTGGTTCGCGGTGACGGCGGTCGACGTGACCGACGGACCGGACACTTTCTACACGGGCCCCATTGACAGCGCACCCGACAAATTAACGTTCACGACCCCGCCGCTCACGATTCCATCGTTCACCGCGACGCCGTCGACGATCCGTGCCGGGCAGCCGGCGACGCTGGCGTGGCAGACGCAGGGCGCCGCTTCCGTGACGATCGACAACGGCGTCGGCACCCAGGCCGGATCGGGTACTGCAACCGTCACCCCCGCCACGACCACGACATACACGCTGACCGCGATCCAGGGTTCGTCGACGGCAACTGCGACCGCAACGGTCACGGTCCTGAACGATCCGATCGTGAACGTGACGACGTTCCCCGCCCCGATCCTGCAGCCGGCCGGCGCGGGCGGCGTGACAACGACGTACGCGCTGACCAACTCCGGCGGCAGCGCGACCACGATCACGCTCGGCCAGAGCGGGTCGTTCTTCACGCAGTCGCCGGCGACATTCACCCTGTCGCCCGGCGCGACGCAGACCGTCACCATTACGGCGAACGCACAGCCGGCCGGATCATTCGAAGGCTCTTCGAATCCGAGCGGCATCGGTGTTCCTCCCGGTCTGCAGGTGCCGGTGAAGCTGCTCTCCGCCGCGCCTCCATCGGGCAGTGTGACGGCAGAGCCGAATACGATCCGTGTCGATGTCGCGGCCGCCGCGGCGACGAACCCCGCCGGCTCGGTGAGCTTCACCAATCATGGCAACGCGACTCTGACCGGCATTCTCAGCTCGGATGTGTCGTGGATCATTCCGCAGAGCGGCATCGTGACGATCGCGCCCGGACAGACGGTGACGCTGACCTTCACGATCGATCGTTCGAAGCGGCCGGACTCCGCGGGCCTGATCGGATCGGCCGAGGGGAACCTGACACTGTCGTTTCTGATCGGAAGCGGAGCGTCGCTCGCCAAGCGGCCTCTGGACGCATCGTCGTCGATTCCATCCGTCAGCCTCGTGAAGGTCGTCGACACCGTTCAGCCGGCCGTGACGGTCGCCGGCATCCCGGCTCTCGCAGCGGGCGAGATCGCCATCGTCGTCCCCGGCGTTGGCCATGTAACCGGCAAGGACAAAACGACGTTGTTCGTGTCCGACGTGTCCCTGCTCAACCCGCAGGGCAGTCAGGCCGTCGACGATGTGAAGTTCTACTACACGCCGGCTTCCGGCAACCCCGCCACCGCCAAGTCGACGTCGCTTCCCTCAGTGCCGGGCCAGGTGAGCATCGCCATCGCCGACGTCGTGAAGAACATCTTCAACGGCACCGACGAAGTGGGAACGCTGCACATCCGATCGAAGTCGGCGGACAAGCTCGCGGTGGCGGCCTCGGTTCTCACCTCCAACAATCCGGCCGGCACGTTCGGCAATTCGATTCCGGTGTTCCGTTCGGACCGCGGTGCCGACAACGGCTCCGCGATCGTTCTGCCGGGCGTGCGGAAGGACGCTACCACCCACACGAATCTCTACATCCAGGAGCTGGCGGGCGCGGCGGCGAACGTTCAGATCGACTTCCTGTCGGCCAGTGGCTCGACGATCAGCTCCAGAAACGAGACGATCGATGGATTCAAGCTCCTGCAGCTCACCGACGTTGTGCCGGCAAACGCGGTGACGGCGATCATCACCAACAAGAGCTCCACCAATGCGCGGGTCGGTGCGTACGCCACTCCCGTCGACGAGACGAGCACCGACACCTGGGCCATCGCGGATTGGACCGACCAGTTGGGCTACGCTCCGAGCGAGCCGGCCATCATTCCCGTCGCCGGCAGCGTGCACGGGGCGAACCGGACCTTCTATCGAACCGATGTTGCGATCGCGAACCGCGGCAGCGGCACGGCATCGGGAACGCTTCGGTACATCGCCCGCACCGGAGAAACGATCGACCGGCCGATCAACCTCGGCGCGAAGCAATCCGACATCATCCCGGATGTCGTCGGCAGCCGTTTCAATGTCGTCGGAGACTCTGTCGGCTTCCTGCGCTTCACGCCGGTGACAGGCAGTTTTGCGATCAGCAGCCGAACGTTCACGACGATCGCCGATCAACCGCCGACCTTTGGCACCGGGGTGCCGGTGATCGGCACTTCGATCATGCTGCGCGCCGGCAGTTCTCGCGCCATCGCCGGTCTCTCCGATGCGAGCCGCACGACCGTGGTGGCGTCAAAGCCCGGGACATTCCGGACCAATTTCGGGTTGATGGAAACGACCGGTGCAACGGTCACCGTGCGCGTCACGTTCCGGTTCAATTTTCCAGCGGGCGCAAAAGCGCAGGGGATCGGTGGTGCTTCGCGCGATTATTCGATGAACGAATACCAGTTCCTCCTCCTCAACTCGATCGCCGGCGAGATTCTCGGCGCGGCCCGCCTGCAATACGGCGATCTCACGAACGTGGAGGCAGACTTCCAGGTCATCTCCGGCAACGGTGCCGTCGTTCTCTTCACCTCGTCGGTCGACAACGCCACGGGAGATGCAACCCTGCGCACGGAGTAGCCGCAGTCAACGGCTCTCGATGATTCGCCCCCGCTCGATCACCAGCGTCTCACCGGCGATCGCCGCCAGCTCCGCGGCGTCGTGCGTCACGTAGAGCATCGGCACGCGCAGGTCGTCGCGAATGCGCAGCAGAAACGTGGCGATGCGCTCGTGCAACGCGCGATCGAGGCCCTGAAGCGGTTCATCGAGGAGCAGCAGACGCGGCGAGGTGACGAGTGCGCGCGCCAGCGCCACCCGCTTCTGCTCGCCGCCGGACAGCGCACGCACTCCGCGCTCCAGCAGATGACCGATCTCCAGAACTTCGACGACATGATCGATCGGGGCATCCCTCGCACCGTAGCGGATGTTCTGCTCCACGCTGAGATGCGGAAAGAGTGCGTTCTCCTGCGGGACGTAGCCGATACGCCGCTCCCGCGCAGGAACGTGAATGCGCGACGTCCCGTCGTCCATGACCACTTCGTCGATGACGATCCTTCCCGCACTCAGGCGCCGCAGACCGGCGATCGATTCGAGCAGCGACGTTTTTCCGGCGCCCGAGGGGCCGAAGATGCCCGTGACGGTCGCGCGCAATTCCGCGGTGACGTCGAGATCGAAATGCGCGAGCGGAACGCGCACCGCGTCGAGGAGAAGGATCATCGAACGATGTCCCGCCGGCGGAGAAGAACCTCGCTCGTCCACAAGGTTACGAAGGCGATGACCACCGCGACGGCGAGAAGGTGATACGCGTCGCTGTCGCGGCCGAGCTGCACCCGATCGTAGATGGCGAGCGAGAGCGTCGTCGTCCTTCCCGGAATGTTCCCCGCGACGAGGATCGTGGCGCCGAACTCGCCGATCGCACGCGCGAACGCGAGCACGATGCCGCCGGCGATTCCCCTTGCGGCGAGCGGCATCGTGATCGAGAAGAACACCCGCCATTCCCCGGCACCGAGGGTGCGGGCGATCTGCTCCATGCGGACGTTGACCTCTTCGATCGCCACCCGGCATCCGCGGACGAGCAACGGGAAGGACATGACCATCATCGCGACGACGACCGCGCGCCAGGTGAACACCACATCGACGCCGATCGACTGCAAGACGTGCCCGACGAATCCGCGGCGCCCGAATGCCTTGAGCAGAAGGAGTCCCGTGGCCACCGGCGGCATGACGAGCGGCATCGTCACCAGCGTCTCCACGATCGCTTTTCCTCGCCAGCCCTTGCGCGCGAGAAGCCAGGCGAGCGCCAGACCGGGCGGAAGGATCAACGCGGTGCTCAGCGCGGCAATGCGGAGTGTGAAGCCGACGATCCGCCAGTCGTCGAGCGTCATCTCCTGCCGGCGGCCCGGAATCCGTGTTTGAGGAAAATCTGCTGAACGGCCGGCGACAGGAGCTGGTCCACAAACTGCTGCGCGGCGGCGCGCTGCTTCGAATCGGCGACGACGGCCGCCGGATACTCGATGTCCGGACCTTCTGAAACCGGCACTTCAAACGCGATGCGCACCGCGTTCGAGCTCAGCGCATCCGTTTTGTAGACGATGCCTGCATCGGCGTTCTCCGATTCTACCGCCGCAAGGACCGAACGCACGTTATCCATCGGCACGAGCTTGAACGTAATCCGGTCCCAGACGCGAAGCTTGCGCAAATAGGTCTTCGCGTAGATCCCCGCGGGCACGCTTTGCGGTTCGGCCACGGCCACATTGCGGATGCTGTCGCTGGTCAGGTCCGCGGGCGACAACTTCGCGCGCCGATCGCGCGGCACGATGATGACGAGCGTGTTCGAGAGGATGTCACGGCGTGAAGCCTTCAGAATCAGGCCGCGGTGCTGCAGGCGGTCCATCTTCTCTTCGTCGGCGGAGATGAAGACGTCGGCGGGCGCGCCCTCTTCGATCTGGCGCTCGAGGGTGCTCGACGCGCCGAAGTTGAACAGCAGCACGTTCCCCGTTCGCTGCTCGTAGGACGGAGCGATCTCGCGCATGACGTCGGTGAGGCTGGCAGCGGCCGACACATGCAGTTCTGCTGCAGAGGCCGGGACACAGAGCAGAGCGGCGACTACGAGGGAAATGGTTTTCATGAGCTCCTAGAACACCGTCTGCAGCCGCGCGATGATTTTCTGCTGTTGTTTCGCAAGATCGGGCACCGCGCTGCGTACGAGATCAAGCTGCAGTTTGAGGTCGTGATGCCTGAGATACCAGTTCAGGCCGACGATCGAAGAGCGCGTCGAGTGTCCCGAGCCGCCGAACTCCTCGCGGCGCGCAATGAACTGCAGTTTGTCGCGGATCGCTTCGTACCCGGCCTGTGCGTACCAGCCGCTGGCATGGAGACGATGGCTCGGCTTGCCGTTCGACGGCTCGAACTCGCCCCGCATCGACTCCGCCCACACCTCGGTGCGCCCGGCCACCAACTGCGTGTCGTATCCCGCCGCGCTGCGATGACCAGTGAAGGAGCTGATGCCCAGCTCCGGCGGCACCGTGACGCCGGCATCACTGTTGCGGAATCCGTTCGCACCGACGGACCATCGCCACGGCACGTCGAGGAAGCGTCCGCTGAACGGAACCGCGGAAACGCGCCCCGCCACCATGAACTTGTCGTTGTCGTTGAAGTTGACGTTGGTTCCGTTGCCGTTGAAGAGACCGGCGGCGTAGCTGACGCGCTGATCGAGCGCGTCGCCGCCCACCTGCACGCCGATCTGTCTGCCCGGCGTCAGGCGGTCATTCACCAGCGATCGCTCGATCGTGTAGAGGCGCGAGTCGAGAACCAACTGCTCGAACCCGAACGGGGACTTGAATTGGCCGATGCGAACGTTGGCGGCATCGAAACGGTTCCACGTCATGAACGCGTCCGTGAGTTGCGCGCGAAGGCCGGTCGTGTTGGCGAGCGCGCCCGCAAGCTCGAGCTCCAGCCGAAAATCGAACTCCTCGATGAACCGCCCCGAGGCGTTGAGGCGCGCGCGACGCAGATACGTGCGCGTGTTGCCATTCGCAAACCGCGTATCGCCGCGATCGCCCGCCTCGGTCTGCGCCTGAAGCATTCCGCCGATCTGCAGCGTCTCGGACTTCGCCGCCGTCCTGACGGTGGGCTGCCGGGCCACGACTTCGAGGCCAAGGTCGTGGCGAAGCTGGTCGTTTTCTTTCTTGAGGTCGACGAGCTCCTGCTCCAGCGCCTTCAGGCGGGCTTCGATTGACGCGTCATCTGCGAGAACCGGCGCGGTAACGATCGAAAGGGCGCAGACCAGAGCAATGACTCGCATCGGGAAGCGAGAAAAGCACATCCCGACATATTCGGTCAAGTATGTCGGTCAACGGACAAGCTTTCGCAACGCCTGCCATGGGATTCTCGTGGCCTTCCGGCTGTCCGACTCCATCGCACGATAGAGGCGCAAGACCGCACGGCCGGTCTCCGAGAGCTCCGCGCTGCCATGAATCGTTCCGCCGCGACGAAGCGTCACCAGCGGCTGGCGAAAGCCCGCGTTCATGATGCGCACGAGGTTCCATGCACGCATGTAGGACATCTCCAACTCGGCCGCTGCGTCGCGCAAGCTGCCGTGGCGGCGGATCGCGTCCAGCAGATCAGCCTTGCCAGGACCGAGGATGACGACTGCGCCCTGCATGATCCGGAGACGCGGGACTAACTTCGGCATGAGAGGAATGATACGTGGAAGTTTTCGAAGCCTCGGCTGGCCAGCCGGAGGGCTGGCCCCACACGAGCGCGCTGCGCGCGCTCAAGCCTTTGACTCCAGGGCGTACATCACCTCGATGTTCACCCCCGCCTCGGCCATGCGCCTCGCGATCAGCCCGAGTTGGCCGGGGACGTCCTGCTCGAGACGCTGCACGAGCACCTCGCGGTCGGCGACGACGCGAATGCCCGCTGCTTCGAGCGCACGGCGCGCCGCATTTGCGTCGGCGAACAGAAAATGCGCGACGCCGACGCCGTCATGCACGAAGACGCCGCCGCCTTCGACGCTCACCCCGGCGCGCCCGAGCGCCTCGCCCATTTCGGCCAGCGCGCCCGGACGATTCTCCAGTTCGATGCTGAGGTCCCGCATCACCAGACGGCGCACGCCGGATCGCGGACCATCGCCTGCCCCGCTTTGCATCCGAAGGCCGACCGGAACTCCGGCATGTTCGCCACGACGCCGTTGATGCGGAAGCGTCCCGGCGAATGCACGTTCGTCTGCGCCATCATGCGGAGGAACTGCGGCGACTGCTGGCCGCACCACACATGCCCGAAAGCGAGAAAGAATCGCTGATCGGCCGTCAGGCCGTTGACGACCTCATCTTCTTTGCCATCCGCGCGTAGAACGTCGTGCAGAGCACGCAGCGCGATGCGCAGTCCGCCGTTGTCCGCGGTGTTCTCGCCGAGAGTCTGAGCGCCGGCGAGGTGGACATCGTCGACGGCCACGAAGCCCGAATACTCGTCGACAATGCACTTCGCGCGCTGCTCGAACCTCGAGTTGTCGTCGGCCGTCCACCAGTCGCGAAGATTTCCGTTCGCGTCGAACTTGCGGCCCTGATCGTCGAAGCCGTGCGTCAGCTCGTGGCCGATCACCGCACCCGCCGCGCCGAAGTTTTCGGCGTCGGTAGCGTTCGGATCGAAAAAGGGCGGCTGCAGAATTCCAGCTGGAAAATTGATGGTGTTATCGGCAGTGGAGTAATACGCGTTGACGGTGGGCGGCGTCATGCCGAACTCCGTCCGGTCTCGCGGCTGGCCGACCTTTGCCAGGTCATGCGACACCGCAAACGAGCTGGCGCGATAGGCGTTGCCGAGCGGATCGCCACGCTCGATGTTGACGCTCGAGTAGTCGCGCCATTTGTCGGGGTAGCCGATCTTGTCGAGAATGCCGGTGAGTTTCACGCGGGCCTGCGCCTTGGTGGCATCCGACATCCAGTCGAGCGATGCGACCTCTTCGCCGAACGCCTGCTCGATCGCCTTGACGAGCCGCAGCATTTTTTCCTTCGAAGCCGGCGGGAACGCGCGCGCGACGTAGGCCTGTCCGACCAGTTCGCCGAGATCGCGATCCGCCGCGTCGGCGCAGGTCTTCCAGCGCGGGCGCTGCTGCTTGCGGCCGATGAGCGTCTTTTCGAAGAAATCGTAGTTGGCCGTGCGGAGCGCGCGCGGCAGGTTCTGGTGACTGAGGTTGAAAAGATTCCAGCGTAGATACGCTTTCCATTCCGACAACGGACGCGCGGCCAGCGTTGCATCGAACGCGCGGAAGAAGCCTGGCGTGAACACCAGATAGTGGTGCGGCGTCGGAACGGCGAGCTCCGTGGTGTACGTCGTCCAGTCGAAGCCCGGCGTCAGCTTCTGCAGCTCGGCGAGCGACATCGGATGATTGAGATTGGCCGGATCGCGACGGGTGAGAATCTCGAGCGAGCCCTTGGCCAGCGACGTCTCGATGCCGATCACAGCCTTCGCATCGGCCTTCGCCTTCGCTTCTGATTCGCCCGCGAGACGGAACGTCTTCTCGACGACGTCCAGATATCCCGAGCGCAGTTGCTTCGATTTGTCGTCCGTACGGAAGTAGTACTCGCGGTCGGGAAGTCCAAGTCCGCCCTGATCGACGGCGGCGACGATCGTCTCCGCGTTCGCGAAGTCGGAGGAAGAGCCGAGGCCGAAGACCGCGGTCGGAAAACCGGAGTCGGATGCCGGCGTCAGATTGCCCGTCACGCGATGCAGCTGCGCGAGCAACGCCGGCAGCTCTTTTTTCGACTGCATCGCGGCGATCCGGTCGAGCTCCGGCTTCAACGCCGCCAGGCCGCGTTTCTCGATCGCTTCCTCGTCGAGGCACGAGGCGTACGCGTCGCCGATCTTCTGATCGACCGCATCACGGCCCGCGCCGCCTTTCGCCGCGCTTTCGAGGATGTCGCGGAGAACCGCCTGGTTCCAGTCGAACACCGCGGAGCCGGTGCCGAACGTGGCCCGGTCGGCCGGAATCGGGTGCGCCCGCTCCCAATTGGCGCAGGCGTAGGCGTGGAAATCGGTGCAGGCGCCCGCCGATGCATCCACCGTGTAGTCCGCGAACGTGGCTGGCGGACGGGAGAGATTCGGGTCGGCCGTTGCGGTCACCGCGAGCAGAAAGATGATGACGGAACCAATCAATTTATTCATAGATGGTGCGAATCGTAATACTGGCAGGCGTTGCGGCGGCGTTACAGATCCGTGCCCGCCAGCTCGATTGTGGTCCTGTCGCGGAGGAGAAACGCGGGAACGAGAAAAAAGAAGACGAGAACGGCGACGTTGGCGGCCCCGAAAAACAGCGGGTCGGAAGTGACCCGCCGCGGCAGCGCCGGCGTGAGGACGTACGCGAGGAACAGCCGCATCGGAATGGCAAGCACGATGAGCAGCGCGCCGTACACGCGAGCGCGAACGCCTGTCAGCGTCAGAGTCCGCGTGATCCTGACACGCTCGGCGAAGTAGCTGTAGAAGCCGACGATGAGAATCAGGATCATGCGCGGGTACGAAGGATATCGCCATCGCGAGTAAGCTCGCAGCAATGGCTCTCACCTCCACGATGTACAACGTCGCCATCGACCTCAGCGACGTCGACCGCGGCGTCTACGAGAAGGTCACCCTGCGGGTAGCGCAGCATCCGTCGGAAACGGCGGAGTACATGGTCACGCGCCTCCTCGCCTACTGCCTCGAGTACGCCGAGGGTATCGAGATGACGACGGGACTGTCGGATGGCGATGAGCCTGCGATCGTCGTTCGCGATCTCACCGGCCGCTTGAGAACGTGGATCGAGGTCGGTCTGCCGGCCGCCGACCGCCTGCATCGCGCGAGCAAGCTGGCCGATCGCGTCGCCGTCTACACCCACCGCGACCTCCGCATCCTCCTCGGCCAGCTCACCGGCCAGAAGATTCATCACAGCGAGGAAATCCCGATTTACACCTTCGGAGCCGGATTCGTCAAAGACGTCGCGGAACGGCTCGAGCGACGGATCGATCTGTCGCTATCGGTGACCGAGCAGCATCTCTATCTCGACATCAATGGACACTCGTTGACCACCGTGATCGAGGAGCATCGAGTCGAATGAGACTTCTGTGTGAGGACCGGCTTCAGCCGGTCACAATTTCGAGGACCGTGACCGGCTGAAGCCGGTCCTCACACAGAAGCCAGAACGGTTAGCCGCCGCGAATTAAGCGTGCAGGATTGCGGCGCCGTACTGCACTTTCTTCCCGCGCTCGAGGCGCACCTTGCTCAAGTCGACGCGTCCCGGCTCCGCCAGCATCACGACGCTCGAGCCCATGTGGAAGGTGCCCAATCTCGCGCCGGCGGCGATGTCGATGGGTTTCTCGTAGTCGCGCACGACGGGACGTGGTGTGCGACGCCGCTCCACCGCCGGCGCGTTCGAGCTGAAGGAGTCGAACACCACGGAGATCTTGCCGACGTTTGTTGCACCGATCATCACCACGGCGAGCAGTCCGAGCTTGCACTCGATGTAGGTGATGACGCGCTCGTTGATGGAGAAGAGCTCCTCGACGTTCTCGAGCGACCAGTCGTTGACGGGCCAGAGCTTGCCGGGGATGTGCACGCTGCGCACGATTCGACCGCTCACCGGGGAGTGCACGTGGTGGTAGTCCTGCGGCGAGAGATAGAGATTGAAGTACGCGCCGTCGTCGAAGCGCTTGGCGTTGTCTTCATCGCCGAGGAAGCCGGCCACCGTGTAGGTCTTGCCTTTGATTTGCTCCAGGCGGCCCTCTTCCACCGTGCCGAAGTTGCGCAGTGTTCCGTCGACCGGACTGACGAAGTCTCCTTCGATCGGCCGCAGTCCCTCCCGAAGGTCGCGCGTGAAGAAATGCCCGATCGATGGGTATTCGTGAAGCGGGTCGCCGGCCGCATCAACGTCGATCTGGTACGCGCTGGCGAATACCTTCACGAGCCGGCGCGCGATCGGCGCCGGGAGTCGCGTGTGGACCAGCCGGCCGACGAAGCGGCTCAGCTGGTTCTTCGGTACGTAGCGCAGGTAGCGATACACAGGAACATTCTCTTCATGAAGAAGGCCAAAGGGCAATTTTCGGCCACTCGGGCTTCTCCTTCGCTCGGATCCGCACGACGACTCGCTTCATTCCGGCGGCCAGCGCGGCGAGGTCGATGCCGCGATTGTCGCGGTTGGAATCGACGAGGCGCAGCCCTTCTTCGATGCGCTCGACGGCCGGCCGCCACTGTCCGGTCTGGGCGTGAAAAATGCCGACGCTGAACTGCAGGAAGATGCGGATGAAATCAGGCTCGTCGCGAACGCCTTCGAAGAACAACTCCTCGAAGCATTCGCTCGCTTCGTCGAAGTCGGCTTCGTTGAAGAGCGCGACGCCGCGTTGAAAGCGTGGATCAGCAGTGATCATTTTGGGATGGAACTGGGGCGGCGGATGGAATCACACTACGCGCCGAATGCATCGGCGAGATTTATCAGCAGCTCTCCTCCGTCACCGCGCCATGCGCTGCCGTGCATGCAAGCCAGCGTCTGCGGCAGGAAGGCGGCGAGCTTCTCGATCACCGGCCTTGCGCGCTTCGAGTCGGAGTAGTAGTCCATCGCGTGACGGAATGCTTCGCTGGGCCCGAGGATGTCGGACTCGGTGAGCGCGTGCTCGCCGCGACCGGGCTGCGTAAACAGGTCGCCGCAGAAGAGAGTTCGTGTGGACTCGTCGGCGAGGTAGCCGCACTCCCACCCATGCGGCACGTGCGGCGCGTCGAACCAGCGGATATTGCGGCTGCCGATCGACATCGTCTCGCCGTCGGCGAGCGCGCGCGGCGGCCGGTCCGCGAGATCGCTGACTGACACCAGCGCCGCCACCGAGCCGCACAAGGGCTGCGCTTCGGGCGCCGCGGCCAGCCACTCGTTGAGCGAGCCGCATTCGTCAGCCTCGACGTGGGAGAACGAGATCCAGCGCAGCGTGCTGGCCGGAATCACGCGCTCCACCGCCTCACGCACCAGTGGAAACAGCCGGCGCGGCCCGGTGTGAAACAAGAGCGGCTCGTCGTCGACGATCAGGTATTGATTGAACGAGAACGCGTTGTTCCCCGGGAGGTCGACCGCGGTGTTGATCCGGTAGATGCCTCTGGCCACTTCATCGAGATTGCTTTCCATTTCGACCACCTCAATTTAACTATACAGTACTGTTTAATGATTTCGAGGTACGATGTCAATGGTGAAGGGTCGAAGAACGTACACGAAGGTGCGGCGGGCGGAGACCGAGACGGAGACGCGGGAGAGGATCATCGGGGCGATGATCGCGCTGCACGAGGAAGTCGGTCCTTCGCGCGCCACGATCAGCGCAATCGCGGAACGGGCAGGTGTCGAGCGGCTCACCGTCTATCGCCACTTTCCGGACGAGCCGGCGATGTTGCGCGCATGCTCGTCGCGCTGGGCAGAGATCAATCCTCCGCCGGCCATCCCGGTGAAGCGGCATCGCGATCCGGCGGCGGGATTCCGAGCGATGTTGATGTCGCTCTACGAGTGGTATCGCCGGAATGAACGCCTGCTGGCGAACGTCACGGCGGACCTCGATCGTGTGCCCGCGGTCCGCGAGGTCTTCGCAACGACTCAGGTACGTCTCATGGAAATGACCGCCGCGATGGATGGCTTGTGGCCGCGGCGGAATGAGCGGCGGCTGGCGACGATTCGTCACGCGGCCACGTTTGCGACCTGGCGCTCGCTCGATCAGTGGACCGGCAGCGACCGCAAGTCGGTCGCCCTGGTCCTGGAGTGGATTCGCGGTCTCCGCTAGCCCTCGACCTCAGTCTCGTAGTCGATCGGAGCGCCGCTGCCGTCGTGCGGCCCCGCGGCCTTCTCGACCTTCCGCTGAGCGCGTTTCTGGGCCTTGATCTGCTGACGCTCGCGTTTGGCTTGCTCCCGCTGGCGCTTCACGACCGATATCTGCGGTTTGCTCACTCGAAAACCTCCGAATCACAAAAAAAGGCAGGAGTGATCCTGCCTTTCTCACCTACAGCTTACTCGAAAGTATTAGACGGCGGTGACGTTTGCGGCCTGCAGACCCTTGGGGCCCTGCACCACATCGAACTCGACAGCGGCGCCTTCGGCGAGGGAGCGGAATCCGCCACCCTGAATCGCCGAGAAGTGGACGAACACGTCCTCACCCTTCTCGCTCGTGATGAAGCCGAAACCCTTCGCGTCGTTGAACCACTTGACGTTTCCAGTTGTTCTCATCGGTGAATCTCCTTTCCGTGCTGCCTGACAGGAGATTTCTCTCGATGCGGCAAATCACTGATGTCCATGCAACCCGCCATGGCGTATTTGAATTCCAGGATCAATCCTAGACTACTCGGCTTCGACGATGCTGGCCCACGGCATCGAGCGGACGGCGACGACTTTGGCGTCGACCTCATCCTGCGTGGCCGAGTTGCCGAGCTCGCGCTGCACGTAGGAGATCTCGGTACAGACGAGCTTGGCGCCCAGGAGGCGGTCGGCTGCCTTACGGATGTTCAGCTCTGAGACGGTGACTTTCTTTGCCTTCGGTGCCTTCATCGTTTTCATATCTGCTCCTAGAACGCCGCTCTCGACGCGCCGCCAGTCTTGCGGGGACGTGCTTCGCCGACCTTGATCACCGAACCGCTGACATCTTTTCCGTCGAGCGCGGTCATGGCTGCCTTGGCGTGGTCATCATTCGCGAACTCGACGAACGCAAAACCCTTCGACGTGCCCTGATGATCCTTGATGACCTCGACTGACGATGCCTCGCCGAACGGTGCGACGAGCGCCTTCAGTTCAGGCTCCGTCACCGACTTCGCCAGATTTCCAAAGTGCAACTTCATGAAGACTCCTTAGCCCGCGTGGGACTGATGTTGTTAGGCTAAGAAAGGTTGGTCCGGGATTCGAGAGACTTAGTTCGCTTGATCCGGCGGTCGTGGAAGGTTCCCCGACACGAACACTATACACGCAATTCCGCGGCCACGCTGGTAGCATCGACGGACTCACGTGCCAAAACAAGCGGTCGTCATCCTCGCCATTATTGCCGTGTTCGCCGCGCCCGTTGTTCAGGCCAACACGTGTCCGTCCGCTCGTGTGGACCCAGCCCTCTGGCTGGCCAGCCGGAGGGCTGGCCCCACACTTCGCTCAAAGCATCAACTCCATCTCGCGATCCGTTTGCAGATCGCTGCCTAACAGAAACGGATGCCAGCCGATGTCGCGGAACCCGCACTTGGCGTAGAACGCGATCGCGCGCGCATTCTTCTCCCATACGCCCAGCCAGATCCGTTGCGCGCCCGTCGACGAGGCGGACGCGATCGACGCATCCATCAACGCCTGCGCCACGCCGCGTCCGTGATGCGAGCGATCGACGTAGAAGCGTCCGATCTCGACCGCGGCCGGCGAGAGCTTGAGCTGCGCATACGCGATCAGTGTGCCGGCATGGTCGACGATCAGCGTCATCGTGTTCGGATCTTCAATCTCGCGCCGCTGGATCTCCGCGCCGTACGTCTGCGCCAGATACGCCGCCACATCCTGGGGCCGGTTCTGCGAGGCGAACGTATCGACGAACGTTCGCTCGGCCAGTTCCGCCACCGCGGCGGCGTCGTCCGGCAGCGCGCGCCGGGGACTGAACGTCATCTACTTCTTCTCGTACTTCCAGTTTCGCGACTTGCCCTCAACCAGCCACTCGATGGTCTGCTGCAGGCGGCGTTGCCGCGTCTCCTCGGCCTTGGCGCCGATGATCCACTCGATGTATTCGCGCCGATGACTCGGAGGAAAACCCTCGAAGGCGGCCCTTGCTTTCTTGTTCTTCGCCAGCGCGGACGCGAGATCGTCCGGCGTCGCCACCACTTTTGCGGACTGCACGGCCTTACGCGGCACCTTCACGCCGGCATCGTTGAGTCTCGCCGCCTCTTTCATGATGCGGACGAGCTCTTTCTTCGACGGCAGTTCTTCCACCGAGGTGATCCGTTCGCGCTGCCCGGCGTCGGGAATCAGCGCGGCCTTCCAGAACCCGAACGAGCAGTGCTGCTTGAACGCCGCCATGTTGCAGAGCGGCCCCTTGTAGTCGAAGAAGGGCATGCTCCACTTCATCGTTTCTTCGACCTCGGGTACGGCGAAATGAACCGCCTCGCGGATGCGCTCCAGGATCGGCCTGGCGAACAGAGCGGATTTCGCGATGTAAGCATCGACGCGTGGATCACGTGCGGACAATGGGTCTCCTCATTTCACTGCGACGATCTTGTCGATCAGTGGTTGATTGTCGGGCAGCAGGCCCGAGTGCGGCAGCCGCGGCGTCAGTTCCCGCCAGCCGGGCTCCATCTGAAAAGCACGAGCGAACAACGGCAGCGACTCGTCGACGCGATTCATGTTCACCAGGGCGACCGCGTGCCAGAAGATCATCTCCGCGAAGCGGCTCTGCGGGACGCCGGGTGTGCTCGCGGCGATCTGTTCCGCTGACGAGTACTCGCGCAACGCCGCCGCGTTGTCCTTCTGTTCGACGGCGAGATCGCCGGCATTCATGTGGTTGTATGCGCGCTGCAGAGCGACGAGGCGGCGCAGCTCGACGAGCGGCTGCGGATTGTCGTCGACGCGCAGATCGAAGATCCGGTCCTGCCACGGCTTTCCCGTCGACTTCGCGCTGACGACGATGAGCGCCGCGGATTGCTTGCCGCGAATGTCGCCGCCCGCAGCCTGCGCGCCGTCGAGCGCCGCGAGCAAACGATCGGCGAGATCGCCGTGCGACTCTGCGAACGCCTTCGCCATCGCGGGCCAGATCCTCTCGTTCGACATCAAGTTGGCCTGCACGGCGAAATCGCGGCCGATGCTCAACGCTCCGCCTGCGGAGCCGCAGTCCACCTTCGCCGTCGAGGTCGCGTTGCCGGCGATGCCGCCGGCCGCGATGATGTCGTGCGTGCCGGTGAACGTCGCGACGTTTCCGTTCGCGTCGATCATCGCGACCTGCCGAACTTCGCAAGAAGCATCGCCGCCCAGGAGTGCGCGCAGCGCTTCGGGCCCGGTCTTGCCAGCGCGCAGGAGATCGAGTCCGAGTTTTCCGTACGACGGATCGACGAAGCTCTGCGTCGCAACCGCGCCGACACCAGCCTCTGCCCACGGAACGATCTGTCCGACGGCGAACCAGTGCGACTGCACCGCGACACCGATCTGCCCGGTGGTTGCGTCACGCGCGACGATCGAAAATGTGTGCACCGGGCGCAGCTGCAGCGCGAGAAGCAATCCAGTAAGAGCAATCATGCGGAGCGCGGATTATAGCCGCCGGTTCACTGCCTGCACCGCCCTTCTGCGGAGGACCTGCATCGATGGCAATGAAGAAACGCGTCAGCGCAAGGACCGTGCGGGGTCGTACATCACCGGCCTCGTTCTGCCGATCATCGGCGGCGTCACGGGCGCGATGACCAGTCAGAAAGAGTGAAAAGCAGTAAGGCCGGTAAGGCCGTAGAACGGGTAGATCGAGTGCAGTTCGTTCTACTTGTCTACAAGTGCAGTCGCCCCTCATCCGCCCTTCGGGCACCTTCTCCCCGCGCGCGGGGAGAAGGACAACATTAGTAGTCCATCGCCAGTAGTCCCTCGCCCCGCGCGCGGGGAGAAGGACAACATTAGTAGTCCCTCGCCCCGCGCAGCGGGGAGAGGGTGGCCGAAGGCCGGGTGAGGGGTTTCTCGCACTGGCACAGAGCTCCATATCAGTTCTTTACGTTCACCCGATCGAAGCGATCGTACGCGGACATGTCCGACAGGATCACCCGATCGCCGGGCGCGAGGCCGCCTAACACCTCGATCGCGTTGTACGACGCCCGTCCGATGCGAACTCGCGTCCGTG
>JBBRMQ010000034.1:0-24398 GCA_038230775.1 Thermoanaerobaculia bacterium | reverse complement strand
CTTCGACCCGTCGTCCACCACGATCACATCGAGACCTTCGTAGTCGCTTTCCAATACGCTCTGGATCGTCCGCGCGATCACCTTCTCTTCGTTGTAGGCGGCGATGACGACCGAGACGTGTGGCCGGTACGTCACGTCGAACGTACGGTGCCGCTCGCCGAACTTCGACAGAAGCGCCAGCACGGTGACGAACGCGACGCGCAAGGCGCCAAGGATGATGGCGGTGATGAAGGCGATGCCGAGGAAGAGCTCGAAGAGGTAGATGGCCTCGAAGACGATCCGGTCGTTCGCCAAGAGCAGCGAGTCGGATCCCTTGACCGGCGGGTTGACCTGGTCGCGCGTCGAGTTCATCAAATCCGACACCGTCACGAACCGATATCCCTCGGCGCGAAGCTTGGTGATCAGCATCGGAATGAGGCGGACGGTCTCGCTGCGGTCGCCGCCGCCATCGTGAAGGAGAATGCAGCTTCCCTTATCGTCGCGCAGTTGCTGCATGACGCTCGCGAGCATCTGTTCGGCGGTGCGGCCGTTCGTGTTCCAGTCCTGGGGGTCGATGTACTCGCCGACGACGATGTAGTTCCACCGCGATGCGTACTCGATCGGTCTCACCTCTTCGCGGCTGGTCGGTTCGGCGTCGGCGTTGTACGGCGGTCGGAAGAGGAGCGCGGAGCGGTGCAGCAGGCTCTGAAACACGCGCTGCGTGGTGGTCAGCTCGAGCTTCGCCTGCGTCTCACTGATCGCGCCGATGTTCGGGTGCGTGTAACTGTGATTGCCGATCTCGTGGCCCTCGGCCCAGATCCTCCGGACGAGATTCGGATAGCGCTCGGCGTTCTGACCGATGAGAAAGAACGTAGCCTTGACGTTGTACTTCTTCAAGTCGTCGAGCATCTCCGCCGTGTACTCCGCGGCGGGACCGTCGTCGATGGTGAGCGCGATCGTTTTCGGTTTGTAGCCCGTTCGCGCGATCACGAAGGAGGTCGGGTAACGGTGGTAGTCCTCGTCGAGAATCAATCCCGTTTTCGGATCGATCTCCAGCGAGCGCGAGCCTTCCGTCGGGAGGCGCTCGACGTGAAGGATCTCGCCGTCGCCGATGAATTCGACATCGTAGGGGAAGGTCACTTTCTGCAGCACGCCCATGTTCGGCGCGAGATTGAGCTGGTCTCGATGAACGAAGGTCCAGATGGAGGGATCGGTCGAGCCTAACACCCAGATGCCGAGGCCGCGGACACCGTAGTCCTGGGCGATCATCCATTCGTTCGCCGCCGTGATGGCATCGAGGAACCACACCTCGTGCTCTTTTCCGTCGTTGTCCTCGTACCAGAATGTCGGATTGAGCGCCTCGCTGTCGAAGTCGACGACGTCTTCCGGCTTTTCGTCGCCGCGGTATCGCTGCGCCATCAGCAGTGCGCCCTGGTAGGTGACCGCGTCGGCCGATTCGGAGCCCACGGTCCAGTCGTAGCCGTAGTTTGCGATGCCGACCACCAGCTTCTCTCGCGGGACTTCCGCGACGGCGCGGCGGATCGTGTCCCGAAAAAAGTTCACGGACGCGATCGGACCCGGTTTGCTCGAATCTCCGTGCTCGTCGTACGCCATGACGACCACGAAGTCGCAGGGGATCGCCATCTGACGCCAATATTCGGGATGCGATGCCTCGAGATCGACGCTGACCACGAGTCGCGAAGCGGCAAACGCCGAATGCAACCGCTGCAGAAATTGCGGATAGAGCGAAAGATCCTGAGGATCGAGGTTCTCGAAGTCGACGTTGATCCCCTGGAATCCGTTCGCCAGAACCCACCGCCGCAGGTCCATGATCACGCTGTTCTGCAGCGCGTCGTTCGTGAAGAACTGATGCACGCGCTTCGCGTCGAAGGCGCTCATCTGCGCGTTGCTGAAGACCGGAACGATGTTGAGATTGTTCGACCGCGCGATCTCCAGAACGTCGAGGTTGTGCGGGACGGTGTTCGGATCCCAGTCGTGGAAGTCGAGACCATTCCCCTGTTCGTTGAGATGCACCCACGCGGGAAGCAGATGCGTCATGCGAAACGCGTTCACACGAAGTGAATGCAGACCCGTCTCCTGCCACGGCGCGTAGAACGCCGCGACGATCCCGGATCCCTTGATCGGGGGAAGTGCCTCACGCGCGCGCCGAGCCGCCCCGTCTCGTGCGCGTTCGGCCAGGAGCTTCTCGCGCGATTGCTTCAGCACATACAGGCGATAAGCCGTCTGATGCGGCGCGATATGTATGCCGCGCTTCAGCGAACGTTTGATGGGAGCGGTGATTCCTTCGATTCCGGGCAGCAGCGGGATCGTGAACAGGCTGACCAGCCAGACGCTGACCGCGACCACAGAGAAGAGGCCGATCAGCGTTCCGATGCGCTTGATCCACCACCACCGGCGGCGGGTCGGATCGAAGAAAACAGCAGAATCAGACATGTTGCGGGTCCGCGGATCATAACCGTTACGCCCGAAAGGGCATTCTTCCCCGCAACTTGCCGTTGCAGGTCACGTAGAACGTCCCAGCATGACTGTCAATGCCATCGAGGTCACCGGTCTCCGCAAGCGCTACCGGCAGGTCACGGCGCTGGACGGGGTCGACTTCTCGGTCGGTTACGGCGAGCTCTTCGGCCTTCTGGGCCCGAATGGCGCCGGCAAGACGACGAGCGTCAAGATCCTCCTCGACCTCACCCGCGCGACCAGCGGCGAGGCTCGCCTCGCGGGCCTGAGCACGGGCAATCCGGAGAGCCGCCGCCGCGTCGGCTACCTGCCGGAAGGTCACAAGATTCCGAACTACCTGACCGCGCGTCAGACCCTCCACATCTTCGGCAAGATGTCCGGCGTCGACGACGCGACCATCAAGAGCCGCACCGGCGAGCTCCTCGAGAAGTTGAGCATCTCGAGGTGGATCGACATGCGCGTCAAGAAATTCTCCAAAGGCATGACGCAGCGTCTCGGCCTTGCCACCGCGCTGATCCACGCTCCAAACATCCTGCTGCTCGATGAGCCGACGGACGGTGTCGATCCTGTGGGCCGTCGCGAGATCCGCGATTTTCTTCGCGACGAAGCCAAGAACGGAACGGCGGTCCTCCTCAACTCGCATCTCCTTTCGGAAATCGAGATGACGTGCGATCGCGTCGCCGTGCTGCGTCAGGGAAAAGTTGTGGCGCAGGGACGGGTCGAAGAGCTCACGCGTCAATCCGAAAAGTACAAGCTCGTCGCCACCCCGATCGATGACGCCCTCGTCGCCGCGTTCCGCGAATCGGGTGCCCTCGTCGAGCGAGTGAACGGTCATCTCGAGCTCTCGGTGCAGAACCTTCAACATCTCAACGCGCTCGTCGATCAGCTTCGGTCCCGCGGCGCACTACTCACGGAAGTGTCTCCTCTGCGCGCGACTCTCGAGGACGTGTTCGTCGATCTCGTGAAGCCGGACGTCCTTCCCGCAGTGCAGGAGGACTTGCGATGAAAGTCGTTCTCGCCAACATTGAAGACGTGATGCGCGAAGCCGCGGCCCGCTGGACGCTCCTCGCGTACTTTTTCCTTTCGTCGCTCTTCATCCTGATTTTCGCGTCCGCCGTGAACCTCGACATCGTGAATGGCGCGCTGGCCGGGGCCAAGCTGTTCGGCAAGGACGTGCAGATGTCCGGCAACGAGATCTCCATCGAGAAACTCGTCCTCGGCTTCGAATCGGGGTTTGCCGGCGTGCTGTACTTCCTCTGCACGTTTCTGGCGATCTTCGCCACCGCGCATCTCGTTCCGCGCATGCAGGAGAAGGGAACCATCGACCTCTATCTCTCGCGTCCGACCTCGCGGCTGAAGCTGATCCTGTCGCGCTACGTCGCCGGTCTGATTCTCGCCGGCAGCAACGTCTTCTATCTGCTCGGAACGATCTGGCTGATCGTGCTGTGGAAGACGCACGTCGCCCACCCGCGATTTCTCGTGGCCGGCGCGATGATCCTGTTCGTCATCGCCACCTTGCTGGCGTTCGCGTTCCTGGTTGGCGTGGTCACGTCGTCCACCGCGGTTTCGATCATGACCAGCTACGGCCTTTTCTTCTTCGCGTTGATGCTGGTGAGCCACGACCGCATCGCGGCCGCCGTATCAAAGGAATGGCAGGCCGGGCTCATTCAGACGCTGTACTGGATCATTCCGAAGACCGCCGAAATCGGCGGCGCCGTGGTCGCCTACGTTTCGGGCAACAACATGCCCGAGCGCGTCGCGGCAATGCTCACTCCCGCTCCATTCATCACGACCGCCGCGTTCGGCATCGTGTCTCTCGCACTCGCTTCCTGGCTCTTCCAACGAAAGGAGTTCTAAATGAAGAAGGCATTTCTAGTATCGGCTGCGCTCACTCTGCTCGCGGCGGCGGCGTTCGCCAAGACCGACGCGCTGTCGCTCGTTCCGAGCGATGCCGTCACCGTCGGGGTGGTGCGCCTCTCCGATTTACGCAGCAGCCCGTTGTCGTCGGCCTTGTTTCAGCAGACCGACAAGATCGCGACGGACGGCGACGCCCAGAAGTTTCTGATCGACGCCGGCCTGCAGCCGTCGAAGGACATCGACGTGCTCGTCGTGTCCACCAGCCCGCGTGGCACCTTGACCAAGGACACGGATGTACTCGTGGCGGCGGAGGGACGTTTCAATGTCGAACGTCTGACGAATGCGCTCGTGGCGCGCGGCGCGAAGAAGACTGGAGCCTATCTCCTGCTTCCCACGCACGACGGCGACAGGAACGCCGCGATCGCGTTCGCCAACAGCGGGTTGGCACTCGTCGGGACGGAAGCTGCAGTGGTCGAGGCTTTGAAGAGCTACGCCGCCGGCGGAACGACCTTCAACTCCGCGAGCGGTCTCGGTCGCGATCTCGCACGCATCGACCCGAAAGCGAGCGCGTGGGCCATCGTCGACGTCCAGCGCGCATCGCGTCTCGCGGGCGGCCCTCACATCCCGTCACAGAATCAGTCGGCGCAGGCCATCAACAGCGCACTCAAGAGCGTGTCGACGATCGCCATGTGGGCGACCGACACCGGTGACTCGCTCAAACTCGGCGCCATCGGACTGTCGACCGACACCGAGACGCTCGGACTTCTCGAGGACACCCTTCGTGGCGCCCTGGCGGCAATGCGGCTCGCGGTTCAGGAAAAGCAGCCGGATCTCGTCGCGGTGCTGCGGCGCTTCTCGGTGTCGCGCTCGAACGACTCGATCTCGATCTCGGGCTCGGTGCCGGCGGAGACGTTCAAAGAGTACGCGCGCAAGCAGAGCCAAACGAAGTAACTCGAAATGCCTGGTGTCCGGGCTGAATGTGGGGGCGGGCTTCAGCCCGCCCTCAGATGTGTATTGAGCCGCCCGGCCCACACCGGTCCCTCGCTACGCTCGGGATGACATTCCGACCTTGTTCGCGCCCCACCATCCTCCGCTTTCGCCCGTCTACAAAAATCTTCGCAGGTGTTCCCGCCACCAGGGCCAGTCGTGCCCGAATGCGCCGCCCCAGAATTCCGAGTGGTTCGGCACACCCTTCGACCACAGCAGATTCGAGAAGTACCGATTGTTCTCGACGAGCGTGTCGTACTCGCCGGTGGCGATCACCCATCCGATGCGCGCGAGTTTCGCCGCCCATTCGCCATCCATGTTCGGGATGTACGCGGTCGGGCAGTTGAAGTAACAGTTGTTGTCCCAATACCCGTCGAGAAACGAGTGGACGTCGAAGACACCGGAGAAGCAGATCGCGGTGCTGACGACATCGGGATAACGCCCCGCGAAATTCGCGGCGTGATACGCGCCGAAGCTTGCCCCATACACCGCCAGATCTCCGCGCTCCGCACGATTGAAGGCGTAAGGCACCATCTCGTTCCGCAGATAGGAGTCGTACTGCGTGTGCCGCGCGGCGCGAACCGCGGGATGAACGCCGCGGTTGTACCAGCTCTCGTTGTCGATGGAGTCGACGCACACCAGCTGAATCTCCCCCCGGTCCACCTTGTCCGAAAGCGAGTCCGTCAGATGGAAGTCGTCGTTCTCGAAAAAGCGTCCGCCCGAGGTCGGAAAGAGCATCACCGGGCGGCCGAATTTTCCGAACCACAGGAACTCCATGTCGCGGCCAAGAGAGGGGCTGAACCAGCGTCCGTACTCACGGTACATGCAGGACGCGAATGCTATACGATCGCCCGCATGCGCAAGAAACGAATTGGCCTTCTCTTCGGGATGGAGGACACCTTTCCGTGGGCGCTCATCGACGCCATCAACAAGAAGGGCGCCGATCGTGTCGAAGCCATGGCCGTGGAGATTTCCCATCTGAAGGATGACGGTGTCTTTCCCTACGATCTGATCCTCGATCGCATCAGCCACGAGATTCCTTTCTATCGCACTTATTTGAAATGCGCCGCGGCCTCCGGCGTTCGCGTCGTGAACAATCCAATCTGGTGGTCTGCGGATGATAAGTTCTTCGACAACCTCGTCGCGAAGTCGGTGAATGTCGCGGTGCCGAAAACCGTCCTGCTTCCGCACAAGCAATATCCGCCGAACACCGAAGCGAAGTCGTTCCGCAACATGCGCTTCGTCAACTGGGATGACGTCTTCGCCTACCTCGGCTTCCCGATCTTCATGAAGCCCGCGTATGGCGGCGGCTGGAAAGACGTCTACAAGTGCGACAACAACGAGGAGTTCTTCGCGGCGTACGACCAGACGCGCGATCTGACGATGATGGCGCAGGAAGCGATCGAGTTCGACGCGTACTACCGCTGCTACGTCGTCGGCCGCAAGCGCGTGCACATCATGCAGTACGACCCGAAACAGCCGCACCACCTGCGCTACGTACAGGATCCGGCACCGATGGAACCGGCCTTCGAGGCGCGGATCCGCCGCGACGCGATCGCACTCTGCGACGCGCTCGGCTACGACATGAACACGGTGGAGTTCGCCGTCCGCGGCGGGATTCCGTACGCGATCGACTTCATGAACTGCGCACCGGACGCTGACCGCGCCTCGGTCGGGGACGCCAACTTCAAGTGGATCGTCGACAACATGGCCGAGACGCTCACCGAGATCGCCACCGGCGATCGCAAGCTCGAGCTCACCGGCACGTGGCCGAAAACGCTGAACACGAGTAAACCGGCGGAGCAACCTTTGTAGCACTAAGGCTGTAAGGCCGTAGAAACCGGTAGCGACGCGTCCCACGGACTTACGGCCTTACCGGCATACACTCCACCCATGCAACCCTCCTTCACGCTCGGCATCGAAGAAGAGTTTCAGGTCATCGATCCCAACACGCGCGAGCTGCGCTCCCACATCGCCGAGATGTTCGCCGAGGGCGAGAAGCGGCTCAAAGACGAGATCAAGCGCGAGATGCACGAGGCGGTGATCGAAGTCGGAACGCCGATCTGCCAGAACGTGAGCGAGGCGAGGCAGCAGGTGACGCGGCTGCGAGGGGAGATCATCCGCCTGACGCGCGAGAACGGTCTGCGGATCGCTGCCGCCGGCACCCATCCGATCTCCCACTGGGCCTCTGTGCCGATCACGTCCGCTGCACGATACGATCGGATCGTTTACGACCTGCAGATGGTCGCGCGTGCGAACCTCATCTTCGGATTGCACGTTCACGTCGCCGTCGAAGACAACGAAACGCGCATCGCGATCATGAACGCGGCGCGTTACTTCCTGCCGCACGTGTTCGCGCTGTCGGTGAACTCGCCGTTCTGGTGCGGCCAGAACACAGGGTGGAAGAGCTACCGCGCGAAAGTGTTCGAGCGCTTTCCGCGCACCGGCCTGCCTGACTTCTTCCGCTCATGGAGCGAGTTCGATGAGTGGGTGCAACTGCTCGTCAGGACCGGCGCCATCGACAACGGCAAGAAGATCTGGTGGGACGTGCGGCCGCACGCGTTCTTCCCGACGCTCGAGTACCGCATCTGCGACGTGCCGATGCGCATCGAAGAGACGATCTGCATCGCGGCGCTGTTCCAGGCGATCACCGTCAAGCTGTGGAAGATCCACAAGAGCAACATGACCTGGCGTACGTATCGGCGCTCGCTCATCAACGAGAACAAGCAGCGCGCCGCGCGATGGGGCGTGACGGGCAATCTGATCGATTTCGGTAAAGGGACCGAGGTTCCGTTCGGTGCGCTGCTCGACGAGCTTCTCGAGTTCATCGATGATGTCGTCGACGAGCTCGGATCGCGCAACGAGGTCAACTACGCGCGGGAGATCATGCGCCATGGAACGGGCGCCGATCGCCAACTGCGCGTGTATGAGGAAACAAAGGACTTAAAGGCGGTCGTCGACTACATCATCTCCGAAACGGAACACGGCACCACCCTCGCAACGTGACCCGAAACTCATGCTTCGAAAAGACATCCACGAGTCATACGACTTCTTCGAGTACACGATAGCGAACGGGACTGTACCCGCACCCTCAGTCGGCGTCGTCGACATCGCGCTGCTCGATATGCACCACGGCTGGCCGAACGTCGGCCACGATTCCCTCGTCCACGCGATCATGGATGTGGCTGAAGAGGCGCGCGAGACCTTGCGATCCGCGGACGCGAAGATCCGAGTGATTTCGTTTGATGTGCGTGGGAAGAACCTGGTGCCGGAGTGCGATGGACGTTTTGCGCTCTACGTCGGGACGGGCGGGCCCGGACACCTCGATCCTCGCCAGAACGACGGCATCTCGCAGTTCTCCCAAGGCATCCGCGAAAACGATGCGGCCTGGGAAGCGCCGCTCTTCCGGCTCTTCGACGCGATTCTGGCGCGCCCCGACGCCGCTCTCGTTTCCGTCTGCCATTCGTTCGGATTGATGTGCCGATGGTCTGGAGTGGCGGACCCAGTCCTTCGTCAAGAAAAGAGCAGTGGCGTGCCGCTCAACACGCTCTCCGAGACCGCCGCCCATCATCCCTGGTTCTCGCAGTTCGCCCGGAAGCTCCCCGATCAGCGCCATTTCCGTGTGGTCGACAATCGCCTCTTCGACCTCATCGCCAACGACACGTGCAGCGACGAAGTGTGCCTTTCGTTCGAAACAGAAAATAGGGGTGCCCTCACGATGCTCGAGCTCGCGCGCGATTCCGCCAGTGGCATGCCTCGTATCCTCGGTGTCAACCATCATCCGGAGATCATCGATCGCGAGCACGTGCTCGCAGTGCTCGACGAGAAGCAGCATCATCACACTGTCACTGATGCTTGGTACGAGGAGCGCGTCCGCATGATGCGCGATCTTTTCCAGGGCGAGACCGAACGGCAGAGCCGCCTCACGTCGGAGTACACGCTGCTGGGTCCGATTCGCCACCACGTGCAGCGCGCCGTTGCCGAGCGCCTGCAACCGGTCGCCTAGCGATGGACCCGCACTTTCGCCGGCTGTTCAACGAGCAGTTCACGCCGGAGCTCTACGACGGATACGTGCGCGATCTGTCGAATCTGCTCGGCTGCAAGTTCGAGTTTCGCCTCGCGGAGACCGCCGTTTTTCTCACCGACGATTTCAAAGCAAAGGTGATCCCGAGCGCGAAGGCCATTGTCGATCAACTCTCGGATCCCGCGCGTCTGAAGATGATGATGCGCGCGATCCCGGATCGGTGGAACGTGCCGGGCATGGACGCGCTCCCGAACTTCGCCCAGGTCGACTTCGCGATCGTGGAGCAGAACGGGGAGTACGTGCCGAAGCTCATCGAGCTGCAGGGGTTTCCGTCGCTCACCGCGTTGCAGGTGGCGAAACGCGACGTGTGGAATGCCACGCTCAAACGCCTTCGCGGAATGGACCGCGAGTGGTCCTGCTGGTTCTCCGGTTTCGATCGCACGGGATTTCTGGATCTCGCGCGGCGGACGATCATCGGCAAGCACGATCCGGCGGAAGTCGTGTTGATGGACATCGATCCCCCGACGCAGAAGACCTCGCCCGATTTCAACGCGACGAAACTTTTCTTCAACGTGGACGCCGTCGATCCGCGCGAGCTCACCAAACGCGGCAATCAGCTCTTTCGCGGCAACAAGCGGATCAGGCGCATCTACAACCGCATCGTGTTCGATGAGCTGGCGCACGCGCCGTTCACGATGCCGTTCGACTACCGCGATGACCTCGGCGTCGAGTGGGCTCCGCACCCGAACTGGTACTGGGTCTGGTCGAAGTACTCGCTGCCGTTTCTTGATCATCCGTCCGTTCCGAAGGCGACACTCGTCTCGGAAGTCGACGGGGTGCCCGATCGCTTCGCCGAGCGCTACGTACTCAAACCTCTCTTTTCGTTCGCCGGTGGCGGCGTCAACGTCGAGCCGACGGCGAAGGATCTTGCGGCAATCCCGGAAAACGAGCGCGGCAACTGGTGCATCCAGGAAAAGATCGAGTACGCGCCAGTGATCAAGGCCGCTGACGGCGGAACGATCAAGGCCGAGATCCGGATGATGTTCCTGCGCCCGGACGACGAGCCAAAGCCGATCCTCGCCCAGAACCTCGCCCGCCTCTCCCGCGGCAAACTCCTCGGCGTCAACTTCAATCGCGAATTCACATGGGTCGGTTCGTCGATTGCACTCTCGCCGACGTCGTGAGCTCTGGCTGGCCGGCCAGTCAGAGGACTGGCCCCACACTTGGCGCTGCGCGCCTCAAAGGCTGAACTCGTCCGTCGATTCCCAAGACTCTCCAGCGTGAAGAACGTCGATGCGACCTGCGACGACGCCCAAAGTGTTCGCTCCGTAGAGAAGCGAGAGGCGGGGCCGGCCTTCGGCCTCGGCGCCTTCCACCGCTCGCGCAGATGCGCCGAAGATCATGCGGAACTGACGCATCCATACTGTCTGGTAAACCAGCGCGCGGCGCCGGAGCAGAAAGAGCAGTCCGGCCACTTCCACGTCGGGCGCCACGGCCGGAAATCCCACAACGGGTAGAGTTTCTTGACGCTTCGCGGACCCGCCCGTACACTCGATTCACCACACGAATGACCGCCGAAATTGATCCTCAGCCCAGCAATTCCACACCACAGAAGTCCTCAAAAGGAGCAGGCAACATGGCCATGGCCAGCATTCCGGCAGACAAATTGAAGGCGGCAGAGACTGCCCTCACGCAGATCGAGCGGCAGTTCGGCAAGGGCTCGATCATGCGCCTTGGCGCGAAAGAGTTCGCCGCCATCAGCTCGATTTCCACCGGCTCCATCGGTGTCGACGCCGCCCTCGGCGTCGGCGGCGTTCCGCGCGGCCGCATCATCGAGATCTTCGGCCCGGAATCGTCGGGCAAGACGACGCTCTCGCTTCACATCATCGCCGAGGCGCAGCAGTTGGGCGGATTGGCGGCGTTCGTCGACGCCGAGCACGCGCTCGATGCCGAATACGCCAAGAAGCTCGGCGTCGACATCGACAATCTCCTCGTCTCGCAGCCGGACAGCGGCGAGCAGGCGCTGGAGATCGTCGAGGTGCTCGTGCGGTCCGGCGCGATCGACGTGATTGTCATCGACTCGGTCGCCGCGCTCGTGCCGCGCGCCGAGCTGGAAGGCGAGATGGGCGACCATCAGATGGGTTTACAGGCACGATTAATGTCGCAAGCCCTGCGCAAATTAACAGGCATCGTTTCGAAATCAAAAACGTGTCTTGTTTTCATCAATCAAATTCGAGAGAAGATCGGCGTGATGTTCGGCAATCCGGAAACCACCACGGGTGGCCGCGCGCTGAAGTTCTACGCGTCGGTGCGCCTCGACATCCGTCGCACCACCCAGATCAAGGAAGGCGAGGAAGTCATCGGATCGCGGGTGAAGGTGAAAGTGGTCAAAAACAAGTGCGCCGCGCCCTTCCGCCAGGCGGAGTTCGACGTCGCGTACGGACAGGGCATCTCCAAGGACGGCGAGCTTCTCGATATCGGCATCGAGCACAAGATCATCGAGAAGTCCGGTTCGTGGTTCTCGTACGGCGATGTCCGCATCGGACAGGGCCGCGAGAACGCCAAGCTGTTCCTGCATGAGAACACCGACCTCGCCGCTGAGGTCGAACGGAAAGTCCGCACCGCCCTCGGCATCGGTGCTCCGGAGCTCACCGTAATCGAAGGCGGGCAGCAGGAAGCCGCAGTAGCGAAGAAGGAACGAAGAGCGTAGAAACGGCAGGTCGCTGGTCGCGAGTCGCAGATCGGATGCGTTTCCGACCCGCGACCTCCGACCTGCGACCCGCTCACGATGCGTCTCGACCAGGCAATCGCCGCCCGTTACCCGCACATTTCCCGACGCAAGGCGCGTGATCTGATCGCCGCCCAGAGAGTTCTCGTCAACGAACGCTCCGTTTCGATCGCCTCCCGCGAGGTCTCCGACGGCGATCGCATCGCGGTCGTCGAAGATGCGCCGGCGATCGCAGTCCTTCGGTTGACCGACGACTGGATCGCCGTGAACAAGCCGGCCGGAATGCCGGCGCAGGCAACGCGCGATCGGAAGGAGCGCTCACTCGAGGAGTTGCTGCGCGCGCAATACAGATCAATCTACGTCGTACACCGCATCGATACGCCGACGAGCGGCGTCGTGCTGTTCGCGCGTGCACGCGAAGAGGCTGCGCGGCTTTCGCAACTTTTTGCGTCGGGCGCGATTCGCAAGACGTACCTGGTACGCACCGATCCACCGCTGATGGACGAGACGGTCATCGAATCACCGATCGAAGGCCAGGCGGCGCGCACGATCGCGCGCGCCAACGGCGAGGTGGTGATCGAGACCGGCCGCACACATCAAATCCGCGTTCACCTCGCGTCGATCGGCCATCCAGTGGTGGGCGATCGCCGTTACGGCGGCGCCGATGCTCCGCGACTGATGCTGCACGCATGGAAGCTCGAGCACGAAAGCTTCGGGACGCTCGAGGCTCCGCCACCGGACGATCTCAGCGTGAGAGCGGCTTCCGCGTGAAGACTGCCTGAGTGTGAGCAGTGCTTCTGGGTGAGCACTGCTTCTGGGTGAGCACTGCTTCTGTGTGAGGACCGGCTTCAGCCGGTCACGGCAGGCCGGCTGAAGCCGGCCCTCACACAGAGGCCCCCCGCCCCCACACCCAGCCCCCTCGCACACATGCGATACGATCGCGCACGATGGAACCGGACGTCATCCACGCCACGACCGTGCTCTGCGTCCGGCGCGACGGCGCGGTCGCGATGGCCGGCGACGGCCAGGTGACCGTCGGCACCACGATCATGAAGCACGGCGCGGCGAAGGTGCGGCGTCTGTATCACGACAAGATCCTCGCCGGCTTCGCCGGCTCGGCCGCAGATGCCTTCGCCCTGTTCTCGCGGTTCGAGGCGAAGCTCGAGGAGTATCGCGGCAACATGGAGCGCGCGGTGGTGGAACTGGCGAAGGACTGGCGCATGGACAAGTACCTGCGTCAGCTGCAGGCGTTCCTGATCGTGGCGAACAACGAGCGCGCGTATCTGATCTCCGGGACGGGGGATCTCATTCAGCCGGATGACGGCCTTCTGGCGATCGGGTCCGGCGGCCCGTATGCGCTCGCCGCCGCACGGGCGCTGATGAAGCACACGAACCTGACTGCAGCGCAGATCGCCGACGAAGCGCTGCGCGTCGCCGCATCAATCTGCATCTACACGAACGATCACATCACCGTCGAGAGCCTCTAATGGTCATCCATCTCTCCGGCAGTGTTGACGAAGTCCTTTCCGCCGAAAAACTGACTCCGAGGGAGATCGTTCGCGAGCTCGACAAGTACATCGTCGGCCAGCACGCGGCGAAGCGGGCGGTCGCAATCGCGTTGCGCAATCGCTGGCGCCGGCAGCAGCTGCCGCCCGACATGCGCGAGGAGATCGCGCCGAAGAACATCATCATGATCGGACCGACGGGCGTGGGAAAGACCGAGATCGCTCGCCGCCTGGCGCGTCTGACGCGATCGCCGTTCCTGAAGATCGAGGCGTCGAAGTTCACGGAAGTCGGTTACGTCGGGCGCGATGTGGAGTCGATGGTCCGTGACCTGACCGAGATCGGAGTGAAGCTCGTTCGCGACGAGAAATCGCGCATGCACCACGAGACGGCCGTGCGCAACGCACGGGAACGGATCCTCGACGTTCTCCTTCCCGACTCGCGTCGCGCGACCGCCCGACCGGCGTTCGTTGGCGTCCCCGTGGCCGGCGAGGATTCGCCGGGCGAGACCCGGGAGAAGTTAGGCCGCTGGCTGGACGAAGGACGTCTCGAAGAGCGCGAGATCGAGATCGATGTCAAAGAGCAGTCGATGCCGTCGTTCGAGATCTTCACGCCGCAGGGCGTCGAAGAGATGGGCGTCAACATCAAAGACATGCTGCCGGGACTCTTCGGCGGAAAGACGAAGCGCAAGAAGATGCGGGTTGGCGAGGCAAGGCCGATCATCATTCAGGAAGAGGCGGAAAAGCTCGTCGATCAGCAGAACGTCAACCGCGAGGCCGTCGATCGCGTCGAGCAGAGCGGCATCGTCTTTCTCGATGAGATCGACAAGATCGCCGGGCGACGGCAGGCGGCACAGGGTCCCGATGTCTCGCGCGAAGGCGTGCAGCGCGATCTTCTTCCGATCGTGGAGGGAACAACCGTCAACACAAAGTACGGCATGGTGCGCACCGATCACATTCTCTTCATCGCTGCCGGTGCGTTTCACGTTGCCAAACCATCCGATCTGATTCCCGAGCTCCAGGGCCGCTTTCCCATTCGCGTCGAGCTGGAGTCGCTGACCGAAGACGATTTCGTCCGCATCCTGCGTGAGCCGAAGAACGCGCTCACCGCGCAGTACACGGCACTTCTATCGACCGAGAAGGTGACCCTGCGGTTCAGTGACGACGCCGTGCGCGAGGTCGCCCGTTACGCCGCAATCGTCAACGAGAAGACGGAGAACATCGGCGCGCGACGGTTACACACCATCCTGGAACGGGTCCTCGACGAACTTTCGTTCGACGCCAGCGAACGGGAAGGGCAGGAAATTACGATCGACGCCGCGTACATTCAGCGGATCCTCGCCGACGTGGTCAAAGATGAAGATCTCTCGCGCTACGTTCTTTAGCGCGCTGCTGATCGCGTCTGCCACGCACGCGGACTCCATCGGCGACATTCGCGCGGCGATCGCGCCGCTGCGCGCGACGACGCCGATCCGTGCGTCGTACGATCTCCAACGCACCCGCCGCGCGGAAGGGCGCTTTGCCAATCAGACGACGAACGCGACGGTCGGCGTCGAAGTCACGAGCGATCTTTCCGGTCTACATATGACATTCCCCCCGGCGCTTCTCGATCGGGTGGCGCGCGAAGAGCGCGAGCATCAAGCCGATCCGAAGAAGCCCGTGGCGACGCGCGGCGCGCTCGCGGACATCGATGCCGTCGCTCTGGCAGAGTGTCTCGATTTTCGCGAGGTTCTCCTGCGTCTGCTCGCATACGCCAAACCACTCAACGAGTCGCGCGTCGCCTTTCGCGGAGCGACGGCGCGTCTCGTCGTCCTCAAGTTGTCACCGCCGATGCCCAAGGAGGCGACAAGCGTCTTTCACGTCACGTTCGACGAAGACCGGCTCAACGTGTGGCTCGGCGCGGACAATGTCCCCATCGCCGCGGAACGCCATCGAAAGGGCAGCGCCGGATTCCTCTTTCTCCACGGCGAGATGACGACGCGGGAGTCGTGGAACTTCATCCGCAGCGAAGATCGACTGGTGGTCACAAAGTACGAGTCCACCTTTGCCGGCTCGGGATTCGGACAGCGCAGCGAAGGCCGCGACGTCCGCACCCTGACGGTCCGTTAAGCTCAAAATCCTCAGGAACGAAGTGACGAAGGATCCTCCGCGTTTGTGCGGTGGGGATCCTTCGCTTCGCTCAGGATTAAAAGCTACGTCACCGTTTTCTTGAACGCCCGTGCGCTCGCGCTGATGAGAACCAGCGAGATCGCAATCAGCGCCGTCACCGGCTGCCACAAGTCCTCGATCGTTGCTCCGCGAATCACGATTCCGCGTGCGATCTGGATGTAATACGTGGCCGGAAGAATGTGCGACACGACGCGCAGCGGCAACGGCAGCGATGCGATCGGAAAGATGTACCCCGACAGCAGGACCGACGGCAGCATGAATCCCATCGCCATCTGCATGGCTTCCATCTGCGTCTTGGCCCGCGACGAGACCAGCAGGCCGAGGGACAGAAGAGAAAGCAGATAGATCGGAGAGAGGATCATCAGCAGCGGCAGGCTTCCATTGATCGGTACCCGGAAAAGCAGGTTCATCAGGATTACGATGATGATCAGTTGAAGATAGGCGAGGCCGAGATACGGGAGAAGCTTGCCGACCACGACGGCGAGCGGAGAGACGGGCGTCACCATCAACTGCTCGAGCGTGCCGCGCTCCCGCTCCTTCACGATGGCGAATGACGACAGGATCGTGCCCGAGAAGGTCAGCAGAATGGCAATCAGACCCGGGATCAGCAAGTTCGCGCTGCGCATGTCGGGATTGAACAGCATCACGGGATGAGGCTCGATCGGCAGATGGAAGTCGCCGCTGGCAAGAAGCTTTGCGAGATTCTGCTGCAGGATCACGCCGTTCGCCGCGGAGAGTGCCTGCGTCGCGATGCTCGAGTCGGACCCGTCGATGAGGACCAGCACGTCCGCCTGCCGTCGCGCTGCGAGGTTGCGGGCGTAGTCCGGCGGAATCTCGACCGCAACCTGCGCGCGGCCTGACACGATTGCCTGCTGCAGGTCGCCTCGCGAACGCGCATACCCGACCACGTCGAGCAGCGCAGTGTTCTCGAATTGATCGATGAGCTGGCGGCTCTCCTGTGAATTGCTCATATCGAAGACGATCGTCGGGATGTGCTTGGCGTTCATGTCGATGACGCCGAAGAGGACCAGTTCGAACACCGGCACCGCGAGCGCGAACATCAGCGTTCCCTTGTCGCGGAGCATCTGCGTGAGTTCCTTGCGGAAGACGGCGACGAATCCGTTCATGCCACCCTCCTCGACTCCACATCTTTGCCCCGCGTTTCGGTCAGTCGGACGAAGACATCCTCCAGCGACGGCTCGATCGCGCTCACGCGGACGTCACCGAGGTCGCGGCGGACTTGTTCGTCGGAGATGTTGGCGTCGATCAGGAGATGGAGCGACGTGCCGAAGATGGTCGCAGCGCGGACGTACGCCAGCTTGCGCGCGGCCAGCATCGCCGTGGCGACGCCTTCGTCCGCGACGGCCTCGATGCGACGCGTCCCTTCCGGTGTCACCTCCGGCAGTTGCTTGAGCGTGTCCGGCCGGCCGCTCACGATCAGCTTCGACAGATACAGATACGCGACGGTGCCGCATCGTTCGGCCTCGTCCATATAGTGCGTCGTCACGAACATGGTCACGTCCGAAGCTGCAAGCTCGAACAGGAGATCCCACAGCTCGCGTCGCGCAACGGGATCGATGCCCGCGGTCGGCTCATCGAGAAAGAGAACGCGGGGCCTATGCATCAGCGCCGCGGCCAGCGCGAGCCTCTGTTTCCATCCGCCGGACAATGCGCCGGCGAGCCGGTCGCGATAGGGACCGATGTGCGTGAGGTCGACCGCCCAGTCGATGCGCTGGCGTCGCTCGGCGCCTTTGAGCCGGTAGATCGAGCTGAAGAAGTCGAGGTTCTCCTGCACGGTCAAGTCGCGATACAGCGAGAAGGCCTGCGACACGTGGCCGATGTGCTGGCGAACGAGCTCTCCCTGCTTCTCGACATCGAGCCCGTCGACGCTGGCGTGGCCGGAGGTCGGCGCGAGCAGGCCGCACAGAATGCGAATCAAGGTCGACTTCCCCGATCCGTTGGGACCCAGCAGACCGTAGATCTCGCCGCGACGAACCTGAAGCGTCACATCGTCGAGCGCGCGAAACGTGCCGAAGTCCTTCGTGACGTGCTGAACGTCAATGCCGACGTCCGTGCTCATTCGGCGCGTCCTTTCACGCCGAAGTCGACGTCGGCAGCCATTCCCGCTTTGAGTCGCGGGTCGGGATCGACCAGCACTTTGATTCCGTACACCTGCTCCGCCCTCTGCGCTTTCGTCTGCACATTCCTCGGCGTGTACTCACCCTGGCTGCTGACGGTTCCGACATGGCCGGCGAACGAGACGCTGGGAAACGTGTCCACGTGAACGCGGACGGACATATCGACGTGCACCAGTCCGAGCTCCGTCTCCGGAACGTACACGCGGACCCAGAGCTGATTCGCCTCCAGGATCTCGGCGACGCTTTGATTCGGTGCGACCAGATCGCCGGGCCCCAGGCCACTGGACTGCACGACGCCGGTGACGGTCGACTTCACGTCAGTTTCCGCGCGCTGTTTGAGAAGCGTGTCGAGGCGTCGTTGCTGCTGTTCGACTTCCGCGCGCGCGGCATCGATGTCTTCCTTGCGCGTTCCCTTCTGAAGAATGCGGAGGTCGTCTGCCGACGCCTTGGCCTTCGTTGAGGCGTCGTCGAGTTGTTCCTTCGCCACGATTCCGGCGCGATAGAGGCGCTCGAAGCGGCGGCGATCGACTTCGTCATTGCTCGCGATTGCCGAGGCCTTCGAGATCTCCTCGGGACGCGGACCGGCGATCGCCTTCGCCAGCTGTGCACCAGCGGCGCTGATGGCGGCCTGTTGCTCGGCAACCTGGCGATCGATCGTTTCGGTCTCCAGAGTCACGATCTGCTGACCGGCCACCACGTGCGCGCCTTCATCGACGAGGACTCTTGTGACCCGGCCGCCGACCAGCGACCCGACGTTGACCGTTCTCGCTTCCAGGGTTCCGGAGAAGGTCAGCTCGCGGGGCTTTCGCTCCGCGCGCATGTACAGAAGCGTTGCGGCCGCCGCGATCAGAATCACGATCGCCAGCACTATTTTTCTGGTCGTTGTTTTGGACACCCGAACCTCCTTTTGGGCGAGCCGGTGGCGTTCCGAATGCGCCTGCGCTCCAGAGCTCGATGAGGGCATCGAGGTAGTCGGGAAGCGGATAGGCCGGCGAAACGTGCAGCACCTGGTGAAGAAAGACGTATGACTGAAGCGATCCCATGAAAAGAAGGGCCGCCGCTCGCGGGTTGCGGACGCGGAGTACACCCGCCTTCTGTGCGCGCCGGAAGTAGTCGGTGACGACCATCAATCCGCGGCGCGGCGGCGTGTCGGGATCACGCGGATCGAACGGCAGCACGATCGATGTTTGCGCGCGAGAGAACATGTAGACCGCGAGATTTTCGGCCAGCGTGCGTTGCACGAACGGAACGAACTGTTCGGCGAGATTTCGCAGCACGATTCGCGGATCCGTTGCGGGGTCGACGGTGGCCAACTCCAGAATGAACGCCGGAACCTCGAGACGCTGTGGCTGCATCGCCGCGGTGAACAGCGCCTGCTTGCTGGGGAAGTGGCGCAGAACCGCGGCGGCGGTAACGTTCAACTCGTGGGCGATGTCCTTCAGAGTGGCGGTCTCAAACCCCCGGCGCGCGAACACCCTCCGCGCTGTTTCCAGGAGTTGGTCGCGTTTGATCGTCGCCGGACGGCCCATTTGTAAATGAACGTATATTTACAAACGCGTGATGTCAAGCGGGCGGCTGAAGCCCGCCGCCACATGAATTGCTTCTGTGTGTGGACCGGCTGAAGCCGGTCCTCACACAGATGCAGCTCAGCTTTACCACCAGAAAATGACAAGGGCCGTCGTGAAGACGGCCCTTGACGAAACTGTTGCGCAAAAAAAGCTAGAAGGTGAGCTTGCCCGCCAGCTGGACGATGCGCTGCCCGGCCGTCGCGGTCGGAATGCCGAACGTAGCCGACGGCGTGAGCACCTTCGTCGTGTTGTTGTACCCGTACAGTCCGCGGTTGACCGCGGTGATGTTGTGACGGTTCGTCACGTTGTACGCCTCCGCGATCAGCGTCAGCTTCGCTCCGTAGTAGAGCGGGATGTCGCGGGCGATGCGGGGATCGATCGAGAGCTGCGACGGCAACCGGACCGAGTTGCGCCGGAATCCGGGCGCCAGGTCGTTCGACGGATTCCCATCGCCGTTGAGATCGCCGGTCGCGGTCGGGGTGTACGGATATCCGGTCTGGTAGCTTGCGATGCCGCTGATCGTCCAGCCGGAGGCAAGAGCGCGCGCGACGGAGTTCTGCAGCGAGCGGCCATAGCTGTCGAGCGACCATACGCCGCTGAGCACGATGCGGTCGCGGATGTCGATATCTCCAGAGGTGTAGTCGCGATCGAGATTGAGAGGATCGCTCGCGTGCTTCGCGTCGTCGCCGGAGGAGAACGGAACGACGGCGGTGGCGTCCGGCTTGTTGTCCTTCGCCGACGCATGGGTCCAGGCCAAACGCGCCTGCCAGTTGTTCGCAAAGCGCTTCTGCAGGTCGAGCGTGAGGCCGTTGTACTTCGAGCGCGCCGTGCTCTCGAATGCGATCACCCGGTTGAAGTTCGAGAACGGCCGGCCGGTTTCGCGGGTGATCTGCACGGTGCCGCCGGTGGAGATGGTGGCGTCGACCGTTGTCGGTGTGCTCACGTTGATGTCGCGCGAGCGCGGAAGATTATCGCCCTTCACATACTGATAGGTCACGCCGGCGGAGAAATCGCTGCCGAGCTGATGTTCGACGCCGAGGCTGGCCTGCTGGGTTTTGGGGTTCTGGAAGTTCGGATCGAACACGAAGATCGTCGGCTTCGGCAGATTGACCCCTGTCGGCAGCGAAGGGTAGACGTTCGGATAGGTCGGGATCAGTGAGCCCGTGAACGTGATCGTCTGCACGTTGATGCCGTTGTTCGAGTGCGCGGTGCCAATCATGATCGACGGCGTACGGCCGTAGAAGATGCCGTAGCCGCCGCGAACCACCATGCGATTGTCGGCAGTCGGCGTCCATGCAAAGCCGAGGCGCGGACCCCAGTTGTTGCCGTCGACGTTGATGTGGTCCGTGCGATATCCCGCTGCCAGCAACTGCGCATCAGGGTTCAGCACGCTGGGCTGCTCCATCGACTGCTTGTCGTAACGGAGACCGGCGGTGAGCGTCAGCGACGCCATCGGATGGAACTCGTCCTGAAGGAACAGGCCGAGCTCTTTCAGATTCGGATGTGTGACCGGCCCTGTCGTTCCCGGACCCGGGAATGCCTGCGTAAAGGACGCGGGCTTCTTGTTAGTGAAGTCCGCGAGACTGTTGAAGCGATAGGAGCCGAAGAAGTTGCCAGGGAAGAAGTTCAGGATCTTGTCGCGGTTGTAGTCGAACCCACCTTTGATCGTGTGGTTGGCGAGAAGGTAGGTCGCGGTGTCGGCAACCTGCGTCCGCTTGATCGTCGTCTCGCGAGGCGAGAACGTGTTGCGTCCGATGTTGATGACCGCGGTGCCACCCTGGAAGATCTGCGCTTCGGGGTCGGAGCTGTTCGCCTGGCCCGGCTCGCTGTCTTTCAAATACTGAGCGCGAACTTCGTTGAAGAACGAGTTCGACGGCACCATGTCGTAGACCGTCGACAGCGAGTCGGTGAACACGTTGGAGTTGCCGGTGTGCTGCACCGAGTTCGTGATGCTTCCGTTCTCGTAGTTGATTCCGTTGAAGCGCTGTTTGTTGAAGCGCAGTGACAGATGCTGGTTCGACAGAAACTCGTGATCCGTCTTGATCAGGTAGACGTTCTGATTCTGGTTCTGGGCATACTCGCCCGCGAGACCGCCGAGCGTGGTGAGCGCGGCCTGACTCGCAGCATCGGTCGGGAACGACGTGATGCGCCCGCCGCCGAGAATCACGAGATTCGGCGTGGAGTTGCGCTGCGCGTCGAAGTTTGCGAAGAAGAAATGCTTGTCGCGAACGATCGGTCCGCCGACGATGAAACCGTACTGATCGTAGTGGTACGCGCTCTTCACACGTTTATTGAGCACGTTGATGTAGTTGTTGGCGTTGAGCGACTTGTCGCGGTAGTAGTCGAACACGGATCCGCTGAGCTCGTTCGTGCCGGACTTTGTGACGACGTTGATCACCGCTCCGGCGGCGCGGCCGTACTCGGCCGAGTACGTTCCGGAGTTGACCTGGAACTCTTTCACCGCGTCTTCGCTGAACTGATACGGCGCGCGGCCCGAACCGGTGCGGCCGACCGTCTGCCCGAAGAACGTGTTGTCGTTGTTCGCGCCGTCGACCACCATCGAGTTGTTCGTGCCGCGCTGTCCGGCGAAGCTGATGTCGCCGCCGCGCACGTCGCGAACGACGCCAGGAGTGGTCAGAACGAAATCGATGAAGTTGCGGCCGTTGGTCGGCAGGCTCTGAATCGACTTCTCGTTGACGACCGAGCTCACCGAAGACTTCGACGTGTCGATGATGGGCGCCGCCGCGTTCACGGTAACCGTTTCGGAAACGGTCGGCCTCATCTTGACGTCGAAGGTTACGGTGGACCCGACGTTGACGTTCGCCAGGCTCTTCACCGACTGAAACCCGGAGAGCTCGGAACTGATGCGGTACGTGCCGGGTGAGAGAAGCTGGATCTCGTAGTGACCGTTGCCGTTGCTGGTCACCGTGCGCGAGGCATTGGTCGCGGTGTTCGTCGCCGTCACGGAAACGCCGGGTAGCGCGCCGCCGTTGTTATCGGTGACGTCTCCCGAGATCGCGCCGGTGCTGCTTTGCGCGAAAACTGCAATTGGTGTGAGGGTGAGAAGAATGAAAACAAGGCTGGAGCGGAAGAACTTCGATTGAATCATGCAGACTCCTTGCAGATTGGTTGGACAGCTAGATTTGGGGACGTGGCGCGAGAATAACATGACGAAGAGGGACTATGGCGATTGCATCGGTGAACCCGGCAACGGGCGCGACTCTGCGCGAGTTTGAACCGCTGCGCAATGCGGAAATCGAGGAGAAATTGCAAAGATCCGTGGAGGGATTCCGCGTGAACCGCGCGCGGTCATTTGCCGATCGTGCGAGCCGCATGTTGCGCGCGGCGCAAATCCTCGAGGAGCGGCAGAAGGACTACGGCCGCATCGTCACCACCGAAATGGGCAAGCCCATCAAGGCGGCGATCGCGGAGGTGACGAAGTGCGCCACCGTGTGCCGGTACTACGCGGAACATGCCGCGGAGTTTTTGCGCGATGAGCCGGTGAAGACCGAGGCGGAGAGGTCGTTCATCCGGTACGAGGCGATCGGCCCCGTGCTCGCCGTGATGCCGTGGAACTTTCCGTTCTGGCAGGTCTTTCGTTTCGCGGCGCCCGCGCTCATGGCCGGGAACACCGGCCTGCTCAAGCATTCCTCCAACGTCCCGCAATGCGCGCTCGCCATCGAGGATGTGTTTCGCGACGCCGGTTTTGATCATCACGAGTTTCAGACGCTTCTCATCACGTCCGAGCAGGTGCGTGCCATCCTCGAAGATGATCGCGTGCAGGCCGCGACGCTCACGGGCAGCGAGCCAGCCGGCGCGAGCGTTGCGAGCATTGCGGCGAACAAGATCAAGAAGAGTGTGCTTGAACTGGGAGGAAGCGATCCGTTCGTGGTGATGCCGTCAGCCGACCTGGCGAAGGCGGTGAACGTCGCGGTTCAAGCGCGTACGGTGAACAACGGACAGTCGTGCATCGCCGCAAAACGCTTCATCGTGCATGAGTCAATCGCCGCGGAATTCGAGAAGAGGTTTTCGGCAGCGATGGCGGCGTTGAAGGTCGGCGATCCGATGGATGAGGCGACCGACATCGGTCCCCTTGCGATGCCGCAGATCGCGGATGACATTGAGAAGCAGGTGACGCAGTCGATCGCTGCGGGAGCAAAATTGTTGACGGGCGGAAAGCGCCGGGGAAACTTTTACGAGCCGACCGTGCTCACCAATATCCCCAGTTCAGCGCCCGTGGCTCGCCAGGAAACCTTCGGTCCCGTGGCTTCGGTCTTTCACGTGAACGACGTCGACGACGCCATCGCCACCGCCAACGACACCCCTTTCGGCCTCGGCGCCAGCGTGTGGACGACGGACACCCACGAGATCGATCGATTCATCGACGGCATCGAGTCCGGACAGGTTTTCATCAATGCGATGGTCGCGTCGGATCCGCGCGTGCCGTTCGGCGGAGTGAAGCGCTCCGGATTCGGGCGCGAGCTCGGCATCTTCGGCATCCGGGAGTTCGTGAATATCAAGACAGTGTGGATTGGAAAACCCGGTGCGGATTCGGGGAGCGCGACCGAGTGAAGTTGAGATGTTGTCCATGACATGGCTAACTGACTTCGGACTCGAGAACGAAGTCGGTCGACTCGACGGGCTCGGCGGCGTAGACGTGGAACACGCATCGCCCGTCGCCGTTCTGAAATTTCTCTTCACGCACGACGCGCACGCCTAACAGCCGGGTGAGCGCGTTCACGGAGACGCTGCAGAGCGACGGACGCTTCATGGCCGTATTGATGAATGGACAATTGCGCTCGAGAAGCCGGAAGCCATCGCTGACTTCTTCGACGTCCATGTACGGATCGTCCGGCAGGTACCACTCTTTGAGGGCGCGAATTCAAGAAGTAAGTGCAACAACGCTTCGACGAAACAGGAGCGATCTGGGACACTGACGAAACTTTCGCCAAGAAGGGATCGTCATGACTT
>JBBRMQ010000033.1:0-24843 GCA_038230775.1 Thermoanaerobaculia bacterium | reverse complement strand
GCGTGTATGTCATGAGCGAGAAAGAAGTGATGCTGGTCGACCGAAAGGTGGTGCGCGTCTTGTGGCATGCCGACTCGAACAGCAAATGGACTTCTCCTCGGCCTCGGCTCTGGCGCGGGTGGGTCATCGCCGGCGATCGTGATGGAACGGTGGTTGCGCTGGATGAGGCGACGGGAGCCGTGGCCTGGTCACAAAAAGTCCACGATAAGCCAATCCGTGGCATCGGCTCGGATGCGTCGACGTTGTATGTCGGCACGATCGACGGTCATGTGATCGCGCTTCGACCGTAAGGCATCGAAACTTACCCGGCGTCCGGCTGATCCCTAAGCGATTGCTGAAAATCTTTCAGAGAACAGTTGCAGCATGGCGCTGCAGGCAGCACCGTGGTGTTTCTGCGGGTGATCTATGATGCAAAGGTCGCGTCTCGGCAAGGTCAGTCCGATGTCGAGCGGAATCAGACGGCGTGCCGTGATCTCCTCCTCGACGGTTAACTTCGAGACGATCGAGATTCCGAGTCCGGCCATCACTGCGCGCTTCACCGCGTCCGGCCCGTCGAAAATCATCGTGCGAGCAGGCACGATTCCATGCTGATGAAGCCAGGCGTCGACCTCTCTCCGTGTTGTCGATTTCTCTTCTCGCAAGATCCAGCACTGCTGATCGAGCGAACGGCGAGTCGCCTGAGACGACGTGCCGGCTGCGCTGATCGCAATGAGTTCGTCGTGAACGAGCGTCTTCGTCCGCAGCTCAGCCATGGGAGGACGACCGGCGATGACGGCCATGTCCAGATCGTTCCGAATGACGCGCTCGGCAATCTCGTCCGATGATGCGATTTGGAATTGAAGATCGAACGCCGGATGTGCCGCGCGATACTCGGTCAGGAGCGGCGGCAATAGATAAAGTCCGGGCGTGGCGGTTGCGCCAAGTCTGATCCGCCCCACCGCACCGCTCGTCACTTCGTGCATCCGTTCAAGAGCGCGATCGATTGCGGCGAGAATCCGCCGCGCCTCCTCCAGCATCACGTCACCGGCGACGGTGAGCGACACTCGCCGTGGCGCGCGATTGAAGAGCTTCGCCCGAACTTCGGCCTCCAGTTGCGCGATCTGGTGGGAGACCGCGGGTTGCGAAAGGTTGCACGCGTTTGCTGCCCGCCCGAAGTGGCGGAGCTCGGCGACAGCTACGAATGTTCTCAGGTGGATGGGATTCATTGATAACGAAAATCTATCACAATGATTCTATCATTTCATTTGACGAATCGCTCCGCCCCATCCATCTTTCATTAACAAGAACGCTTGAAGGAGGACGCGATGAATTTCTCAGTGAAACGTCAGCGGCTTGAAATGCAGGGATTCTCCGCTCTCGATGACCAGGCGATTTCCGAACTCGATCTGTGGCTTCGATTTACGCCCGCGGTTTGTGCGACGCTGGTTGCGGTTGGGACGATGCTCGGCTCCGTACCGCTGCTGATCGCCCTCGGCGCGACCGCGCTGTTTGGCGCCGTTTTTCCGCGTCATCCGTTTGATCTGCTCTACAACTACGGCCTGCGCTACATCACCGGCACGAGAGTGTTGCCACCGAACCCGGCCCCGCGCCGGTTCGCCTGCGCATTCGCGACTGTCTGGTTAGCGCTCACGGCCTGGGTGTTTGCTGCCGGTGCGATCACCGCCGGGCGCGTTCTCGGAGCAATGTTCGTCGCGGTTGCGCTGGTCACTGTGCTGACCGACTTCTGTATCCCTTCGTTCCTGTTTCAACTGGTCGGACGGCGTTCGATGGCGCGGCAACCTGGAGTTCAATCGTGATCTTTCGTCAGTTTCTTCACTTCGATCCAGTTGCTGCCTCCTACCTCGTCGGCTGCGGCGGACACGCCGCTTGTGCTGTCGTGGATCCGCTGGGGGAGATCGAGGCATACATCGGCGCAGCCTCAGATAACCGGATGCAGATTCGCTACGTGATCGACACCCATGTGCACGCCGATCACATTTCTGCGGGTCGCGCGCTCGCCAGGCGCGCCGGCGCCGAGTATGTGTTGCACCAGTCCGTCATGACGCAGCAGACGACCGGCGTGACCGCCGGACAGCAACTCGTTCTTGGCAATGTGGTCATCGACGTGTTGCACACGCCGGGACACACACCCGAGCACATCTCTCTGCTGGTTTCGGATCGCACGCGCGGCGGCGATCCGTGGCTCGTGTTGACCGGGCACACACTGATGGTCGGCGACATGGGACGCACCGAACTGGCAACCGAAGCGGAGGAGGGTGCGCGCATGCTCTACCAGAGCGCACGGATACTCCGCGCCTTACCCGATGACGTCGAGGTGTGGCCGGGCGCGTTCTCCGGTTCGATCTGCGGGCGCGGATTGAGCGGCAAGCCGTCGTCGACGATCGGATTCGAACGCCGTTTCAACCGCACGTTCCGCCTCGATGATGGGGACGAGTTCGTCGCCGCAGTGCTGCGCGATCTACCAACGCCTTCAGCCAATGCTGCCGAGATCCGCGCAATCAATCTTGCAGCCTGAAGTCCGTAGTGCGCCGAAGGCCGTGATCGGTCCGATGCTCGGCCTCGGGCGAAACTGGCTGCAGTTCTGGTTGCTCGTCGGTGTCAACGCGTTTGTCGGTGGCATGGTCGGCCTCGAGCGTACGGTTCTGCCAGTGCTCGCCGAACGCGAGTTCGGACTCGCGTCGAAGAGCGCGATGCTCACATTCATCGTCAGCTTCGCAGTGGTGAAGGCGCTCACGAATCTCATCGCCGGCCGCGCTTCGGAGAACATCGGCCGAAAAACTTTGCTGGTTGCGGGATGGATTGCCGGACTGCCTGTGCCCTTTCTGCTTCTATGGGCGCCGACATGGGGCTGGGTCGTTGCGGCAAACGTTTTCCTCGGCATCAATCAGGGCCTCTGCTGGTCGATGACAGTCGTCATGAAGATCGATCTGGTCGGACCGAAACGGCGCGGTCTGGCGATGGGTCTCAACGAGTTTGCGGGCTATGGCGCCGTCGCGGTGGCGGCATGGGCGTGCGCTGAACTTGCGAGCTCATACGGGCTACGCATCGCGCCGTTCGCACTCGGCGTTGCCTTTGCGTCGATCGGATTGATTCTTTCCATCGCATTCGTGCGTGACACGACGGAGTTTGCGCACGCCGAGTCGCGTCACGTCAGCAACGACGTACCAGTGACACTGTCACTGAAACGTGTGTTCATCGAAACGAGTTTCAGTAACCCAACGCTCTTCGCCTGCAGTCAGGCGGGGATGGTCAACAATCTCAATGATGGCGCTGCGTGGGGCCTGTTCCCTCTCTTGTTCGTGAACAGCGGGATGAGTTTGGGGCACATTGGCGCGCTGGCAGCGATCTACCCTGCTGTGTGGGGCCTGTCGCAGATCGGCACCGGCGCGCTCTCGGATCGGTGGGGACGAAAGTGGCTGATCGCTGCCGGCATGTGGGTGCAAGCGCTCGGCATCTGGGTCGTGGCCGCAGGTACGTTCATCCGATCGCCGTACGCTGCGTGGATCGGAGGGAGCGTGCTCTTGGGATTCGGGACCGCGCTCGTGTATCCAACTCTGCTGGCGGCCGTGAGTGATCGTGCACATCCGCGCTGGCGCGCATCGGCTGTCGGTGTGTACCGGCTGTGGCGTGATCTTGGATATGCGGTCGGAGCAGTGGTGTCCGGAGTCATCGCCGATACGTACGGCCTGACGGCGGCGATCGTCTTCGTGGGCGCGCTGACATGTTTGTCAGGCCTTATCGTGGCGGTTCGTATGATCGAGTCGCCGCTACTCAAGGTCAACCGTTCGACTCTTGCAAGCAGTTGCGATTCTCGCGCGCACACGGTCGCGTAGCTCTTGTCCTTACAGACTGCTCGAATGCTCCAGGAACATGGTTCCGAGCGCGTCAATTTTTCGTCTCGTTCGCATCTCCAGATGGGTCGAGACGAGTCCAGACGCTGCTAATAAGGTTGCGTCTGGAAAGCGTGGCGGTCGTCCGCGACATGGCCGACGCGAAAAATCCGGCCAGCTCTCGAATTTGGATCGCGCGGCGCGGGCGGGTTTTGGTATAAGTCCTCTCAAAGCACAAACCTAGAACGGCTCGGGAGAGGTCACATGCGTTACGCGCGAAGAGTCTCCATCGTTGCCATTGCTCTGCTGTCGACGTTCTGCACCGTTCCTGTGAGGAAGCGTTCGTTCAGCACGAATCCGACTTCTCTCGACCACGGCGCTCGCTACCTGAAGGCGCATCTCCGCAACGGCGACGTGGTTGTCCTTTCGCAGTGGAGCATCGACTCCGGTGAGAAGAACATTTCCGGAACGGGCGATCACTACGATGCGGACCGGAAAGTGGTCGAGCACGGCGCGGTTACGGTGCCGATCGATTCCGTCGCGCTCTTTGAAACGAACGTCGTTTCGAAATCCAAGCGAGTCGCTGCACTTTCAGTCATGACAGGCGTGACGGCCGCCGTGACCGTCCTCTGCGCGACGTCACCCAAGACGTGCTTCGGCTCGTGTCCGACTTTCTACACCGAGGACGCCGGTCGCTGGTCCCTGCAAGCGGAGGGGTTTTCCGCGAGCATTGCGCCGTCGCTCGAGGACACCGATCTCGATTCTCTCTACCGAGCTCACCCCACGTCCTCCCGTTTCAATCTGCGGATGAGAAACGAGGCGCTCGAGACGCATGTGGTTCGCTCGGTCCGTCTTCTGGCAGCACCTCGAGACTTTGGTGCGCGTGTATTTGCGACAGAGGACCGCGAATTCTGGTCGTCATCGCACATCGCGGCTCCCTCGCGTTGCCGCGCTGCGGAGGGCGACTGTCGCGCGGCCCTTGGCGAATTTGATGGCGTGGAGCGTTTCAGTACCGCGGACCCGCGCAATCTCGGCCGGCACGAGGTCATCGAGATCCAGTTCGATCGCCGTGACCAACACGCTCCGGCTGGCATCGTCATCGCCGCGCGACAGACGCTGCTCAGCACATTTCTCTTGTACCAGGCCCTTGCGTACCTTGGCTCAAACGCGACGGCGGCGCTGGCGTCGCGCGAGAGCGGCGGAACCGCGGTCGAGGAGCGGGCGGGTGGCATTACACAACTTCTCGGCGGCATTGACGTCCTGATCGACGACGGCGGCCGCTGGCGGAAGGTCGCCACGTTTCACGAGACGGGTCCGCTCGCCACGGACGTTCACCTTCTCCCTCTGCCGCCAGGCGCCGCGAAAGACGGGCGAATTCGTCTCAGCATGACGCGTGGGCTGTGGCGTCTCGACTATGTCGCATTCGCATCGCTCGACCGCCGTGTTGAGCCGGTGCCGCTGTCGCCTGTTGAGATTCGCCACGGCGACGGGACTCTCGAGACGAGCTCGGGCGCAACGCTGGTGACGCTTCCGGGCGAGGGGTACGAATTTGCTTTCGACCTGCCGGGCCGGCCCGAGGATCACGAGCTGTTCCTCGAGTCGCGCGGGTACTATCTCGAGTGGATGCGCAACGAGTGGATGCGCGAAGAGAGCCGCCTTCGTGCCGCAATGATGTTCTATGCGCCGCGGCTCGCGCTTCGCGTTCTCGCGCCTCAGTTCAAGACGCTCGAGCCGCAGATTGAATCGCAGTTCTGGAACAGCCGCTATGCCATCCATTGAAAGGCGCCCTGTCGTCGCACTGCTCGTGATCGGCGTAATCGCCGGTTGCGCAACGAATCCGAAACCGATGCTGCCGGCGTTCAGCACGGCGGACACGGACGTCTTCGGCGGATGGGTCGTTGTTCGAATGCAGCAGCCGAAAACGCCTGCCGTCGCGGGAGAACTGATTGCGGTCGCGCCGGATCGGCTGTACGTGCTGACACGTGCGGGAGCCGTCGATGTCGCGAAAGCGGACGTGAAAGGCGCCACGGTGACGCTCTACGATCCCAGGACGCTTCTCGGGAACGTTGGCGGCGGGATGCTGGCGGCGCTCACGAACGGCCTGTTGGCCTCGATCACGATCCCGCTCTGGGGCGTGGCCGGTGGCCTCGCGCTGCGGGATGTCACAGTCGCGGCGGAGTTCGAATACCCATCGTCACCCTGGGAATCGCTCACCAAGGGCGCTCGCTTCCCACAGGGCTTGCCGGACGGCGTGGTCGTTCACAAGCTCACTGCGCGCAGCACGCCGCCGGCGTCTCCGTGATCCGAGAGGTCCGCCCCAATCTGTAACGGCGGCGCTGTTATCCTTCCCGTCCATTGGGAATTGCGTCCGGTACTCAGGTCGGTCCCTACACCATTGACTCGCTCGTCGGAGAAGGCGGCATGGGACAGGTCTACAAGGCGCACGATGATCGCCTCGGCCGGTGGGTTGCGATCAAGATCCTGCCCGCTCACCTGTCGGGCCGTGCGGACCTGCGGCAGCGCTTCGAGCAGGAAGCCCGCTCGATCTCGAAGCTGAACCACTCGCACATCTGCTCGATCTTTGACGTCGGAGAAATCGATGGAACGGCGTATCTCGTCATGGAGCTCCTCGAAGGGGAGACGCTGGCCGATCGCATCTCCCGTGGGCCGCTGCCAACGCAGCAGGTGCTTCGCTACGGACAGGAAATCGCCGAGGCGCTGGAGGCCGCCCATCGTCAACATATTGTCCATCGCGATCTCAAGCCGGGAAACGTCATGCTGACCAGGAGCGGCGTGAAACTGCTTGATTTCGGCTTGGCAAAAATCGTCGAGAGCGGTTCGATCTCCGGCGCCTCGCTGCCACCTACTGTTCAGAAATCGCTGACGGCCGCGGGGACCGTTCTCGGAACCCTCCAATACATGGCCCCCGAGCAGCTCGAAGCGAGGGAAGTAGACGCCCGCACAGACATCTTTGCCCTGGGAGCCGTGCTGTACGAGATGGTGACGGGCAAGCGTGCGTTTCCCGGGAACAGCGAGGCCAGCATCGTCGCGGCGATCCTGCACTCCGACCCCCCACCCATCGCCGACGTGCAGCCACTGAGTCCTGTCGCAATGGAGCGCGTCATTCGACCCTGCCTGGCCAAGGATCCGAACGACCGCTGGCAGACCGCCGGCGACGTCGCTCTGCAGCTCAAGGGTCTGCTCGGCGCCACCACCGCCGAATCGTCTTTCGCCCCTGTCAGGCGTGGATGGCGACGATGGGAACGCCTCGCCCTGTTGCTCTCGCTGCTCATCGCTGCCGCCGCACTGGCGACGGTGTTCGTTCTCCTCAGAAGACACCCACCTCTTCCTGCGCGTCTTGTTCACGTGTCGTTGATCCTTCCTGATGATCAGATCCTGGCGATCCAAAGTGGTAAGGGCGGGACTCTTGCGATTTCAAGAGACGGAAGGCGGATTGTTTATCTGGCCGCCACTCTGGGGACAACGAGACTCTATGTGCGTTCCCTCGATGCGTCCGCGGCCGTTCCTCTGCCCGGCACCGACGGTGCCGGCTTCGTCTTCTTCTCGCCCGACGGGAACTCCGTCGCATTCTTTGCGGATCACAAGCTGAAAGTTTTGTCGTTGAACGGCGGGCCCGTCGCCGATCTATGCGCCGCTGACGGCCCTCGGCGCGGCGGTACCTGGCTCGACGACGGCTCGATCATTTTTGCCGGCCACCCCGGTGCGGGCCTCGAGATCCTCAGGCACGGTTCGAGAAAGGCCGAGCCCTTGACGACGGTGGCTGCTGACGAGGCCGGCCATGTCTTTCCGCAAGTCTTGCCCGGCGATCGCTTCGTGATGTTCGTCGCCGAAATCGACGGAAAGTCGTTCGATGAAGCGCGGATCTCCGAGCTCGACCTTCAGAGCGGCAAGACTCGAACGCTCATTTCCGGCGGAACCACTCCCGTGTATGCGGAGCCCGGCCGCCTCTTCTTCGTCCGCGACAACCGCGTCCTCTCGACTGGAATCGACGTTCGGACCGGATCCGTGCACGGCGCCGTCAGCGAGGTCATTCGACCGGTGCTCACCGTGCCCGGAACCGGAGGCTCCTTCTTCGATGCCGCCCGCGATGGGACGATTGTTTACGTTCCCTACACCAGTGACGTCTTCAATTGCCGCCTCGTCTGGGTGGGCGAAGACGGCAAGAGCGAGCCGCTTCCCGCCGAAGCACGCGAGTTTGTTGCACCCCGTTTGTCACCGGACGGCCGAAACCTGCTGGTCCAAGTGACAGGAGCAAACGACGATCTCTGGATGTACGACTTGATTCGAGGATCGCGATCGAGACTCACGTTCAATTCGGAGAATCTCTTCCCGGTCTGGCTTCCCGACGGAAAGAGGCTGGTGTTCTCCCGATATCGAAGCGAGGTGCCAACCCTTTTCAAGACAGGCACCGACGGTGCCGGCGAGCCGGAGAAGATTCTCGGAGGCAACATGGCGATCTTCCCGTCCTCCGTCTCGAAAGACGGGAAGACGGTTGCATTCGTGCGGATCGGGGACGCTACGGCATCGGACATCGGCCTTGTTGCAGTGACTGGCGATCACACGCCGAGGATGGTGGTTGCCACCCGTTTCAACGAGACCACTCCGGAGATCTCGCCGGACGGCCGCTGGCTCGCGTACGTGTCGAACGAGTCAGGGGAGCCTGAGGTTTACGCACAACCGATGGATGGCTCCGGAAGGAGAAGTCAGATCTCGACCAATGGCGGAACGGAGCCGCTCTGGAGTCATCGGGGAACGAGACTCTTCTACCGTAGTGGAGATCGCCTGATGAGCGTCGCGATTTCGGAGGGGCGGGAGCTGACCGCGGGCGCTCCCATGGTGCTCTTCACACACCGCTTTGAAACACTGACGGAGGAAGGGATCACGACCGCCATCGCGCGCGACTACGATCTCAGTCCCGACGACCGGCGCTTTCTCTTCGTGGAGCACGATCCAGCGCAGCCGCGCGACATCCGGCGCCTCGATCTCTTGATCCGGCAGTGAGTCACCTGGTGCAAGCGAGCGCGTACCGGGAGGTCGTCAGTTCGATCCTGATCAGCTCAACACCTAAAACATTAAGCATCAGCGAATGAACGCGACCTGGCACCAATCGCGGCTCGACCCGTCCGCGGACAACGAACCAGGCGAAAGTTAAACTCAAGAGACGTCGCCACTCGTCCCGAATTAAGAGAGGATCTGCACGCCTGGAGGGAGAGTCAAGCATGGTGATCCCAACGACCAACAACTCGAGCTCGAGTGGAACTGGCGTCGATCCGACCGCGCAAACCGACCGCATTCGGTTCCCGCGCTGGACACTGTTCGTCCTCGGTTTCGTCGCCTTCGTGACGTCATTCGGCGCCCATGTCGTCGCAGTGAACCTGCCGGTCTACGCCAAGCAGGTCGGCATCGGACTGGCCATGATCGGTCTTCTCATCGCCATCTACGATTTTGCGGAGATTATCGCCAAACCGGTTTTCGGATTCATCGCGGATCGGAGCGGAATGAAGCCCACGATGCTGACAGGCATTGCCCTGTTCTCCGTCGCCTCGCTTGGATTTTTCGCGGTCGACCCGAGGCTGCTTCTCCTCATCCGTTTCCTGCAGGGAATGGGCGCTGCGGCCCTCTCCATCGTCTCCGCAGCGCTCGTCGCGGCGTACTTCCCACAGTCTCGCGGGCAGACGTTCGGAGTTTACAACGCCATTAAAGGCGCAGGGTATGTTCTGAGTCCAATCATCGGCGGGTTGATTGTGTGGGCCACGAATTTCAAGATGATCTTCCTCGCCTGCTTCGGTATCGGCGTTTTGGGATTCGTCCTCTCCCTCACCCTGCCGAAGGTGCCAGCTTCGGCGGAATTCAAGGACGACGACGATGAATTTTCTCTGGCGCAGTTTGTCTCAGTCTTCAAAAACCGCACGCTGCTTCCTTGGTATCTGATCATCGTCGTCAACATGTTCCTCGTCGGGATCCTCTTCGGGTTTCTGCCGGTGTACGTCAATACACTTGGATACGACCAACTGAGAAACGGCTTCATCATCGGCGCGGCGACACTGTCCTATCTGCTCGTGCAACCGCTCGCTGGCCGCCTTGCGGATCGCGTCAACCCGCTCCGCGTGATCTTTGGCGGACTGGTGCTCTCCGCCACCGGAGTCGTCCTGATCCCTTTCACTTCCGGCCCGCTGCTCATTGTCGTCGCCGTCCTCGGTGGAATCGGCGTCGGCACCGTCTGGACGAATACCGATGCCATGGTCAGCAAGCTCGCCGACGAAGGTCGTGTAGCGGCGACCCTCGGTGCCGCCGGATCGTTCAAGGAGCTCGGAGACATGCTCGGCCCTCTTCTCATCGGCTTTCTGGCGCAGGCGCTCGGGTTGCGCGTCGCGTTCGTCATCTGCGGAGTGCTCGGCTTCCTCTCCATCGCGTTACTCAGATTTGTTCGTGAAGGCGGATCGCAGAGAAAGACAGCGTCGTAACCAATTCGTCAAAGCCTATTGAAAACCTCGCCAGGACGAAACATCTCGTTATTCGTTGCCTTCATCACTCTGGTGGTTCCGCGCGCGGAAGACGCTCAGAACTCATGGAGACAGAACGCCGAATACGATCATTGGAATCACGACCATCGGAACGCTGAAGGTGTCGTCGTCTCGATCAGTAGCTGGACCCACCCGCCGGTGAGATTCGCGACGAGATGCGACGCGACTCGGGTGAGAAGGAGATCTTGCATTTCAGGCACCCCATCACCACGAGGCGAGCATTCACCCTGCTGTAGAAAGGTGCGACGAAGGAACCAGCCCGCGAATCATCATCATTATCATCGGTTGACGTCGCTGTCGTCGGCACGCCGCGGGCGGCTCGTGTCTATTTTTCGTCTAGTTTCGCAATCTGCAGACGTGTCGAGACAAGTCCCGACGGTTGTAAGATCTTGAATCTGGAGGTGTCCTCGCGCCTGTCTCAAGACAGACGCGGAAATCGCACTCATCACTCCACCGGCCCAATGAATACGGACAACGTGGGAGAATTCACCGAACACTCGCCATCGGCCTCACTGATCGGTACCACCGTCGGTTCGTATCGCATTGTCGAAATGGTGGGCGCCGGGGGAATGGGTGAAGTCTATGTCGCGCTCGACACGCGTCTGGATCGCCGTGTAGCGCTCAAGTTTCTCTCATCGCGATACACGAGCGACGCCGGGCGCGTGCATCGTTTCCGCCAGGAAGCGCGGGCCGCATCGAGCCTCAATCATCCGAACATCCTGACGATTCACGAGCTCGGTGAGCACGACGGCGTCCAGTTCATCGCCTCGGAACTGGTGGAAGGGGAGACGCTGCGGGAGCGCATGGCGCACGGACCGTTGCAGTTGTCCGAGGTCGTTCGCGTGGCCTCACAAGTCGCATCCGCCCTCCGAGCCACCCATACGGCGGGCGTGGTCCATCGCGACATCAAACCGGAGAACATCATGCTCCGGCCGGACGGCTACGTGAAGGTTCTGGACTTCGGTCTGGCGAAGTTGTCCGAGACATTGGCTCCTCCTGCGGATGAAACCACCGCACTGCAGACCGTGACTGGCGTGGTGATGGGAACCACGCCATACATGTCGCCCGAGCAGTTGCGCGGCCAGCACGTGGACGCGCGAACCGATCAGTGGAGTCTGGGCGTCGTCCTCTTTGAGATGTTGAGCGGCCGGCGTCCGTTCGAAGGATCGACCGGCAGCGATGTCGTTGCGGCGATCCTCGGCAAGGAACATCCACCCCTTCACGCGCCCGAGGAGCTGCGGCGGATCACGACGAAGTTACTGCGCAAGAGGAGCGAGGAACGATACCCGACGGCCAACGAGCTTTGCACGGATCTCGCCTCCTTTCAAAAGCAGATTGAGGCCGAGGCTGTTTCGCCTCGCGGGAAACTTCGGCTTGCCGCAGTGGTCGTTGGTCTCGTCATCGCGGTTGCGTCGGTCGTCATGCTGAACCGCGATCGCATCGTTCACGACAAGGCCTCAGCTCCGCCGGTTCCTCCCGTAGCCAATGCTCCGGCAACGGGCAGGGGGACTCGTGTGGTCGTGCTCCCGTTTGAAAACCTGACGCAGAACCCGGGAGACGACTGGCTTTCGCCAGCGCTGGCGATCTCGCTGACGTACGGACTTCAGTCCCTCGAAGACTTGATCGTGGTCAATCCCGATCGTGTTGCGGAGCTGTACAAACAGCAGTCGGTCCGGCAAGTCAGCCCGCTCGACGCAAACGTCGTTCGCCGGCTCGTTGAGCTGCTGCATGTGAAGTATTACGTGCACGGGAGCTATCAAAGAGTCGGTGACGACATCAAAGTCGTCGCACGACTGGCGGACATCGATGCCGCCACGATCGGTGCGCAGGAGAGTGTCATCGATCGCTTCGCGAACATCCTGCAGCTAGAGGATGATCTGGCACGCCGATTCGCGACGAGACTCGCTTCGGGGAAGTCCACCTACGTCAAGAGCCACGAGACCTCATCGGTCGAGGCGTATCAGGCCTTCATCGAGGCGCGAATGCTTTACGGCGGCGGCGACGTGACGACCGATGTGGTCGATCGGCTGAAAAGGGCGGTCGCGCTCGACCCCGAGTATGCACAGGCATGGGCGCTTCTTGCGAAAACGCACGCCCGTCTCGCGGGGCCGGCGTCCGTTACAGGAGACCCGGGTCACGAACACCGTCGCCAGTCGATCTTGGCTGCGCAGCGTGCCGCAGAAATGAATCCGTCGCTCTACGACGCGCATGTGGCGTTGGCTCTGGCGCACCGCGAGAACGGTCAGAACGGCGCGTGGAGAGCGGAAGCCCAACGGGCGATCGAACTGAATCCGCGTCAGGCGGAGGGGTACGCGCTGCTCGGCGACAGCTTCTACACATCGCCCGTGTGGGGCTGCGCGCGCGATCGCAATGTCACGCTCGCGGACAACTACTATCGCCAGGCGATCGCCGTCGACCCGAGGTTCGCGGCCGCGTATGCCAACCGCATCGGAAGCCTTCGGTGGGGAGGACAGCCGCAGAGGGCTCTCGAGGCGGCCGATGAAGCATTACGGATGCTTCCGACCTCACTGCAGGTCCGCCGCCAGCGGAGTGAAACGCTGATTGCCTTGAATCGCATCGACGAAGCTGAGCGCGGAATGCAGGAGTTGATTCGCGGCCGTACGCCCTCGGCCATCGAGACGCTGGTGCTCGGCGCGATCGATCTGCGGCGCGGGCGCGACGCGGAAGCGGAGAAGAAGTTCTCGCAGGTCATGGTGTTGAGTCCGGCTGTCGATTACGAACTGATCATCGGCTCGTTCTACGCGACCGCTGCCCATCCCGACGAAGCACGTGCCTACCTGACGCGGGCGTTCGAGCAAGATCCTGCGTGCGCTCGGTTCGTCGCATGGTCCCCGATGTTCGCGCCGTTTGCAGCGCAGCCGCAAACGCGCGCGCTGCTGGCAAAGTACGGAGCGAAGTAAGAGCGGATCAGAAGATCACTGTACCTTCGTCGACGTCAATGTGCTTGTGACCGGATGTTCGAAACCTGGCGCATGAATCGTGAGGGTGCCTGTCAGCGTGTTTCCGCTGAACGTTCCGTTGACGAAGTCGGCTTGCAGGCGACTAGCATCGTTGACGTGAACTTCCACTTTTCCCACGGAACCTGCGACTGGTCGTGAGACGTGTCGACGGGAGAGTCGCCTGCGACGCGCAGCCATTCGCCGAAGGAGGGATCAGTGCACGGATGGGTTGAGCGTATCGTTCGCGAAAGAGTCCCACGCCTGACCGAACGGCAGGTCACCGCCGCGCGGCGTCGACCCGACGTGAGAGTTCGGCGAAGCGCGGGTCGGAGCGCAAAGGGTCGAGCATGGGCTCAATGCGCAGGAACATCATCGCTGCCGATCGTTCCGCGAACGATTTCTCGAGCCAGAGAAATGCCGGGTCTTTCTCGCCGCGATCGGAAATCTTCGCGTCATCCCTCGCTGGTCGGCGTTTCGTTTCAAGCGGGAATAGCAAAGTTTCCTCCCTTTTTGATCTGCAGCCGCCGGACACCGGTCTCGATGTCTGCTATCTGCGGTTGGACGGCGATCGTAAACCGGTCTCGTTCCCGCACTCGGCAGCGCAAGCGGGCGGCGGCGTCTTCTCGCCTGACTGCCGCTGGCTGGCCTACGTTTGCGACGAGAACGGACGCGCGCAGGTGTACGTGATCCGATTTCCGTCCGCGGCGGGTAGAGTGGCAGGTCTCGCCCGGCGAGGCGGGAACCCCGCGCTGGAGCCCGGCTGCTCATCCTGAACAACGCCGATCGCTCCGCGTTGCCACTGGACATCGTGATGAACTGGCGCGAGCTCTTCGAAAGTAGCGCTCCAGCTCAGCAAACCGGTTACGATTTTTTCTCTGCTGCCGGAGGGGGATAGAGGGTTTCGAACTGCGGATCGCCGTGGAGCAGCGCGAGGTCGGGATCACGCCGGGCCCACGCGGGATCGGTGAACCCGCCATCCCACGCTTTTCGCAACGCTGTCAGCGCCTCTTCCTTTCGATCGAGCTGGCAATAGACGCAGGCGAGGTTGTAGAGCACGGTTGCCTCGTTCGGCCGCAGAGCCGCCGCGAGGTTCGCTTCGCGGTTCGCCTCTTCCAGGCGGTTGAGCTTCGAGTAGGCGCCTGCGAGAAGGGTTCGCGCCCGTGCATCTTCCGGGACGTTCCGGAGATGGCGCTCGATGACCTCGGCCTGTTGCTGCGTCACGTTGCGGAGGGCTTCCGGTTTCCCAAGGGCTCCGAGGGCGTTGTTGATGGGAACGTAGACGTTGTAGTCGTCGCCCGCCATCTTCAAGGCATCGTCCATAATCTCCACCAGATCGACATAGCGCCCGGCCGCGAAGAGGATGCGGCCAAGAAGGTAATAAGCGCCTTCGCAGTCGGGCTTGCGGTCGATCGCCGCTCGCGCGCGCAGATTGGCCGCGTCGAAATTCGCGTCGGCGTACAGAATCCATCCCTCGGCCACTTGCACCTCGGCCAGGTCAGGCCCCAGGCGGGCGGCGCGGTTCGCGGCTTCGTAGGCGCGCTCGAGCCAGTGGGAGGCGCGATCATAGTGATAGTGGTATTGCGCACAGACATTCGCGATCGCCGCGTGGGAAAGCGCGAAGTCGGGGTCGATCGACACCGCGTTCTCGAACATCTGCAGCGCGAACTCCATGTCCTGCCGCGTCAGCCGCCGCGCGTAGCTCTTTCCACGCAGGTAGAGGTCGTAGGCCTGCAGATCTTCGGTCGGTCGGGCGGCGAGCGCTTTTTCTTCCTGCGGCGAGAGAGTGACGCGCAGCGCTTCGGCAATCTTTCGTGCAATCTCATCCTGCACTTCAAAGACGTCCTTCATCTCGCGGTCGTACCGTTCGGACCACAGCGGAAAATCCGTGTGGGTATCGACCAGTTGCGCATTGATGCGCAGTCGCACGCCTGCGCGTCGCAAGCTGCCGGTCAGTACGTACGCGGCACTGAGCTGCTGGCCGATGGCGGCAGGAGTCACGGTCTTATCGCGGTACGCGAGCACCGTGGCCCGCGAGAAGATCTGCAATCCTTTGATCTTCGACAGCTCGGTGATGATGTCTTCGGTAACGCCGTCGCGGAGGTACTCATCTTCCTTGACGCCGCTGAGATTCTCGAAGTAGAGAACGGCGATCGATTTCGCGGGCGCCGCTGCGACGACGCGGCGCGCGCCGCTTTCCACCGCGGGTCTGGCAGCAGAATCGACGTCGCGCTTGAGGCGCATCAGATCGGTTTTGATGTCGGTGGCGCTTTGGTATCGAAGGTTGCGGTCTTTCTCCAGAGCCTTCTCGAGGATCCGTCCGAGCTGCGCCGGCAGAGCAGGATTGAGCTCCTCCACTCGCACGGGGTCCCGATTGAGAATCGCGTCGAAGACGACGGCCGATGTTTCCCCCGGGAACGGCACCGCGCCCGTCGCCATCTGATAGAGGACTGCGCCGAACGAAAAGATATCGCTGCGCGCATCGGTCATTTGCGCCCGAGCCTGCTCTGGCGACATGTACGAGACGGTGCCCATCGCGGTGCCCGCTTTCGTCAGTTCGTCACCACGCGCAGCGGTCATTTCTTCAGGGGCACCCGGTCCCGTTCGCCGGAGCTGTATCTTCGCCAGGCCGAAGTCGAGGATCTTCGCCTGGCCGCGCGAGTTGATGAAGATGTTCGCCGGCTTGATGTCGCGGTGCACGATGCCCTTGGCGTGCGCCGACTCGAGCGCGTCCGCGATCTGGATGGCGATATCGAGCATCTGGGGGAGATCCAGCCGCTGGCGGCGGATGCGCTCGCCGAGCGTTTCACCCTCCAGCAGTTCCATGGCGATGAAATGCTGCCCCTCATGCTGGTCGATCGCGTGCACCGTGCAGATGCCGGGATGGTTGAGCGCGGATGCTGCCCGGGCCTCGCGCTGAAAACGTTCGAGCATGGCGCTGTCCTGCGCGAATTCAGCAGGAAGGAATTTCAGGGCGACACGGCGTCCGAGTGTCGAGTCCTCCGCTTCGTAAACCACACCCATTCCGCCGCTACCGAGCTTGGAGATCACTCGGTAGTGAGACATCGTCCGACCGATCATGTCGTTTCCTCTGCTGATGAAGCGGCGATTCTAGTACAAGCGCGAATGGCGTTCGCGCGGCGTCAGACCATGCCGTGGACCACGAAGAGATCGGAGAGATACCGCCGGTACCCATACGCATAGTGCTGGCCGTCCGGCGTCATCATCACCGGCTGGATATCCATGATCCCCGCGGGGTCGCCGGGGCGGATCGTGTGATGGAGAGTCCGTTCGCCCGTCGCAACGTTGACGCGATGAATCGGCATCGAGACCCGACCCTGCCCGGAAACGAAGATCGATTCGCCGTCGTCGGCCCACGCCAGCGGACGCTCTCCCGTTTCCGCACCGCGCAGGGGCTGCGGCTCACCGCCATCGGTCGGGAAGATCATGAGGCGCCGGTCGGAGGTGCTGGCCACCACGCGTTTTCCGTCGTACGACTGCGCCATCGGCGCGCTGACTCCCTCCGGGGAGATCGAACGGGGAGTGCCGTCGCCGTCGAGGTCGATCACGTAGAGACGGTTGCCATGTTCGGGCTCGTTGCCCGCGATGACGAGATGCTTGCCGTCATCGCTGAGGTCCCAGGCGTAATAAGCCTGCAGCCCACGCACCGGAATTTGCCGCGGCTGCCCCGCTCCGGTCGGCAGAAACTCGAGACGCGCCGGGTGACCGGTCTTCGCCACGGCCCACTTCATGTCGGCAGAGATCGCGCGGCCGTAGCCTTCGCCGATGCTGACACTCGGCGAGCCGTCGGTGCCGCGGATGTAAATCTGATACTCGCCGCCTTCGCGCGAGAACGCCCCCTGTTCTTCGAAGATGATCCGGCTGCCGTCGCGCGTGATCGCGGTGAGGAACGACCACTCGAACCAGGAGAGATTTCGTTCCAGCAGGTGTCCGAGCGATCCGCCCATGATCTCGCGGCGGCAATTGTCGAAGGAGAGCAGCACCACGCCTTCGCGCGAGATGTCGTAGAGCGATAGCCGTCCGGGGGCGGAGAGGATCGTGCGCTCCTTTCCGCCGAGCGAGACTCCGACGATGTCGCGTCCGGTCTCCGCCCGCTCCGCGGCCATCCATACCTCGTCGCCTTTGGGGTTCCACGCGATCCCGCCGGTGCTGAGAAACGACGACGACCGCGCGAGCTCCTTCCCCTTGAAGTCGATGATCACCAGGGCGCCGGCGTCGTCGCCGTACAAGGGATGATCGATGAACGCAATCATGTCGCCCTTCTGCGTTACGCGGGGCTGGCTGACCCAGTTCACACTCTCGTAGATGACATTGCCGATCGGATACTCGATGCGAAAGGTGCCCGCGAGACGCCGGAGGATCAGGAAGCTTTTGCCGTCGGGTCCCCACACCGCATCCTGCACGTCCTCGCAGACTTCCCGCGGCGCGCCGCCGAACGGAGGAACGCGCGCGAGCGTTCCGGACGACACCCATCCGGTCAGGTATCGCCGGCCCAGCGATACTGCCAGCTCGCCGGCCGAAGAGATGGAGAGAATGTCCGAGCCGGCCAGGCCGACCGCGCGAGAGTGGCGCGTTCCCGCGATGGTGGAGTAAACCTCGACCTGCTGATCGTCCCACGCCGCGCCGTAGAGGATCGTGCCGTCGGGTGCGAACCGCGCGTTCATCAGAAACCCGCGGCGGAAGGTGAGACGCTGGAACGTCGGGGCACTGATCGGGATGATCTTCTCTGCCTTGCGCGCTGCCGCGCCTTTCTTCTGTTTCGACAGCGGGGGCGCTTCTCCACTTCCGGACAGCATCTCGAGGGCAAACGCGATGTCCCGCATCGACTGAAAACGCGACGCCGCGTTCTTCTCCAGCGCGTGCAGGACAATGCGCTCGAGCGCGGGCGTCAGCCGGCCGGAAGGAAACGCAGGCGGCTCGTCCTTGAGAATCGCATTCATCGTCTCCACCTGCGACTCGCGCCGGAACGGCGGACTGCCGGTCAGCATCTCGTAGAGCAGCGAGCCGAGAGCGAAGACATCGCAACGATGATCGACCGAAGCGCCGCGCACTTGCTCGGGTGCCATGTACGACACGGTGCCGAGCACCACGCCGGGGTGCGTTTCCTGGCGGTAAGTTGCCTCTTCATTGATGGGTGCGTTGTCGATCAGTTTGGCCAATCCGAAATCGAGCAGCTTCACACGACCGTCGGCGGTGATCAGCACGTTCTCGGGCTTCAGGTCGCGATGCACGATTCCCTTATCGTGCGCGGCGGCCAGACCATTTGCGAGCTGCACGGCGATCTCCGTCGCTCGTTTGAAGGCGATGGCCTCGCGGTCGCCGAGGAGCTCGCGAAGCGTGCTCCCTTCGATGAGCTCCGAGACGATGAACGGTGCGCCGTCGTGCGTGCCGAGCTCGAAGATCGTCAGCAGGTTCGGATGATTCAGTGCCCCTGCGGCCCGCGCTTCCTGCTCGAAACGGCGAAGCCGGTCGGCGCTGGCGGCGAAGGAGGCCGGAAGAACCTTGATCGCGACCTCGCGGCCCAGGCGAGGATCGCGCGCGCGATACACCTCACCCATCCCACCGGCGCCGAGGGGCGACACGATCTCGTACGTCCCGACGCTCGAACCGGTCTTCAGTTGCATGGAGTCCGGGCATTATCAGGCAAGAAAGCGCACACGCTTGCCCGACTGATGGAAAGGTGGCGCGTCGTGAGGCAAGGTGTGTCAGCGGTGGCGGCGTCGAACGCCACCGCCGACGAGCTGTCGCGTCCGGGAGGCGGGCGCACGAAGCGGAGAAGGCGCTGACGCCGGAGATCGAATCCGTCGCCATATCGACCGAGATGTTTCCCCGCCTCCTGGCCAGGGCTTCGCCATTCTTGGCATGCGCGACACGGCGTTCCGCTGGCTGACCCTCTCGATCGAGCGCGGGTTCATCAACTATCCGTTCCTGTCGCGCCACGATCCGCTCCTGGCGCCGATGCGGGAGGACCCGCGGTTCCGGCAGTTGATGGAGGTTGCCCGCGAGCGGTGGGAGAGGTTCGAGGTCGGCTTGCGGCGGGGAAAAACGAGCGTGACCCAATCAGGAGCTCAGAACGTAGCGACCGTCACCAGTGCGAACGCGGAGACGAACATCGCGAACAACTCGGTCACGAGCGATCGTCGTCGCCGCCGCGATTCCGGCGCTGTCACCACTCACCCTGCTGCTGTTTCTGTTCATCGTGACGGCTGTCGCTGTGCGGAAGTTTTGATGACGAGGCGACGGGAGTTGGCCCTCGAGTCTCGAGCAAGAGGTCGCTTCCTTTAGCTAGTTGCCCTGACCGTCCTGGTGGCGTATCCCCTCAAATACCGCTTCTCGATCTCAGTGCCATCCAAGAACGACGTGAAAGAGGGAGTCGTTTGGTTGCGGGTTGCTCTGGAGGATCACGAAGGTCTGGCCATCAGGCTCGGGGGCGTAGTCGCGAATGTTGCCGGGCGTCGTCAGGAGTGACTCTCGCTTGGCATCGTCCCAGCGGCCCGAGGCGCTTCGCAGAACGGACAAGGTTTTGCGATCGGGCGAGACGTAGAACAACTCCGTCCCGTTTGCGTTCCATCGCGGAGTGGAACCTCCATCGCTCGAGACGCGAATATGCGCGGACTTCTCACCCGCGAGGCTCTGCAGATACACTTCGGTGTTGCCGGTGACATCCGAGGAGTAGGCGAGCCACTTGCCGTCATTGGAGATTTCCGGTTCTCCTTCGGCGAACGCCGATCTCATGATCGGCTCCTCTTTTCTGGTTCGCATCGAGAGACTGTAGATGTCAAATTTCGTTCGTGAGTTCCGTTCCACGACAAACACCGTGTCTCCATCCGGAGAAATGCTTCTCGGAAACTGGAACCTTCCGGGCGGCGTCAGCTCTTCAACCTCCGACCCTGCGAGCGAACGCCGGACCACATACGGAAGACTTCCGCCCTGGGTCTGAGAATAAATGAGCCACTTGCCGTCGCGTGACCAGACCGGCGCAAACTCGATCCCGGGATCGCTGGTGAAACGGTCGCGAACCCCACTGGCCAGATCGTAGAACCAGATGTCACCAAGTCCTGTTGCATGATCCCTGACGGTGACGGCAGCTTTTTTTCCGTCGGGCGAGAGACCGACCGTGAAGAATTCGTCCGCGCCTCCGTCGAAAAGTTTCTTTTCCACTCCACGCCGGTCGATCAAGGACATTCTCCAGGCTGGCGAATTCGTCTTGTAAATGATCATGCCGGAGTCGATGACGTCGAAGTCGGCCCGTGCCGTCATGTAGAAGTAATCCACGCCATCGACGATCATCTCCGGTTCGCCGACCAGCGTGGCCCTGGCCGGGTCGTACTTTTGCGCCAGAAGTTTTCCGTCGCGAACGTACATCAGCACATCGTTCTTGAGGGCGCGGACTTTCGAGACGTTCTTCAGCAGAGTCTTCGCTCCCGTTCCATCCAGCGAAGCAAGAACGAGATCACGATCGAGCGATCGTGCCGACGCCGCTTGATAGAAAAAATGTTTACCATCCGGCAGAAAGCAGGGATACGAGTGATGCCACTCATCGTGCGCCGGATGCGTCACAGGCACCGGCACGCCTCCCGAATCCGATATCCGGAAGACGTTCGATGGCCCCTCGAACGAATCGCTGAAAAGAATGACGTGGTTTCGCCACGTCGCCATGGCACCACCCATCGAAACGTCGCAGAGCGGTACGGGAGGAGTGTTCCCCGCCTTCCGCGACTTCCACAATTTTCCTCGCGCACTGAAGCCGATCCACTCCCCATCCGGAGACCAGAAAGGTCCCTGCGCGCCCTCGGAGCCTTCCAGCTTGCGTACCTGGTTGGAATCGATGTCTCGGAGCAGGAGCATCACCGGTCCGGCGCTGGATCCGGTGAACACCAGAGTTCGTCCATCGGGAGAGAGCGCGAACGCGTCGACGTCCGTGACACCTCCGGCGATGATTCCCGGCGGAAGGGCCAGATCGAGGCGAACGACCGGCGCCGGCTGTACCAGCGACCTGACCGGGCGCATTGCGTACCAAACGAGGAGCGCCGTCGCTGCGGCGACGGCAACCAGCGGAATCAGCAGGGGGCGCCAACGTTTCCTGGCAACCGGCGAAGGAGGCCCGCCTTCCGAAGAAAGCGACGGGTCGAGGATCCAGCGGAGTTGCCTGGCGACATCGTGAGCGGTCTGCCAGCGATCATCGGGATTCTTCTCCAGCGCCGTGATGATGATCCGCTCGAGCGCTGCCGGAAGTGACGGTTGCAACGAGCGGATCGATGGCGGTTCGGCCGTGAGAATCGCAGCGATGATCGAGGAGCTCGAAGATCCGCCGAAGGGTCGTCGTCCCGTGGCCATCTCGTAGAGGATGACGCCGAGGGAGAAGATATCCGTGCGGTAGTCCACGGTTTCCCCGTGGATCTGTTCCGGCGACATGTATTGAACGGTTCCGACGATCGCGCCTTCCGCCGTCAAGGGAGCGACCTGCGTCGGCCTGCTGGAATCGCTCTCGTCGTTTCTTTCTCCGGCGACGATCTTGGCCAGCCCGAAATCGAGAAGCTTCGCGCCGGCCGCGGTGATCATGACGTTGCCAGGCTTGAGATCGCGGTGCGCAATGCCTGCCCGGTGGGCATGGGACAGTGCATCGGCAATCTGCACTCCGTACCTCAGAATGAGACTCGTCGGAAGCGGTCCACGCGCGATGCGCTCGGCGAGCGTCTCTCCTTCCAGGTACTCCATCACCAGATACTCGATGCCGTCGTCGCTGCCGACGTCGTAGATCGAACAGATGTTCGCGTGCGAGAGCGCGGCGATGGCTTTCGCTTCCCTCTCGAACCTGGTGCGCCGCGACTGAGTGGCGGTGACGTCGGGCGGAAGGACCTTGATCGCCACGCTGCGATCCAGGCGCTTGTCGCGTGCCCGATAGACCTCTCCCATGCCGCCGACACCGATGAGCGACTCGATCTCGTAGGGCCCGAGCTTCCTTCCAGATTCGAGACTCACGGTTGAAGATGATACCGGCGAGCCCCACCGGCCGGCTTACTACTTCGGCGCTGCCGGTTCGGTGATCCAGCTCGGGATCGTCGTTGGGCCTCAGAACGAGCGTCTCAACGACTCGAGATCTTTGCGCGAAACGTCACCGATCGATACGTAATCGAGACCATTCGCATGCCACTGCTCGATCGTCATCTGCGGGGTGCTGCGCAGGTGCGGCATCGACTGGAAGATGAAGACCGAGATCCGGTGCGCGCCCTTGTTGATGAGGAGATAGGCGCCCGGCGTTCCTTGCCAGAACACGACGCGACGATGGGAGCGCCTCGTCCTGTCGCTCTCGCTGCTCATCACTACGGCCGCACTGGCGACGGCGTTCGTTCTCTTCAGTAGACACATCTCTCTTCCTGCGCGTCTTGCGCACGTTTCATTGATCCCTCCTGACGATCAGATCCTGGCGATCCAGAGTAAGGGCCCGGAAGGGACTCTCGCGATTTCAAGAGACGGAAGGCGGATCGTCCATCTGGCCGCCACTCAGGGGACGACGCGACTCTATGTGCGTTCCCTCGATGCTTTCCGAGGCCGTTTCTCTGCCCGGGACCGACGGTGCCTGCAGCGCCTTCTTCTCGCCCGACGGGAACTCCGTTGCGTTCTTTGCGGATGACAAGCTGAAGGCTTCGTCGTTGAACGGCGGACCGGTGGCCGATTTATGTGCCGCTGACGGACCCCGGCGCGGCGGCACCTGGCTCAAGGACGGCTCGGTCATTTTTCCGGCCACCCCGGTCGCGTGAGTCCGTAGGCACGGGCGCCGGCGCGACCTCCGGGCCATTGTCGGCCACCTGGTCACGGATCAAATCGAGACCGCGCTACGGGGTAGCTCGGTCTGTTCGCCTTTCCGTATTTCCCGTTGTTCGATGATTCGAGCGCTTCGTGGAATGGGCGCGTGAGAATCGGATCGCGTGTGCTTACGAGATGCACGAGCCCGCTCGGACGATCATCAACCGCTGATCCGTGTGGGGACTACTTGCCGTCCACTAAAATGAGGCTGGCGCCGGCGATGCTTTCGCGAGCTCCGCGACCTCGCTTTGAGGGTTTCGCTGCACAAACTGGAGAATTGATTCAAGGGTGATTACGCCCTCGACATGGTTTGCCTCTCCGCGGCTGACGACCGGCAGCAGACCCGGACTCTGGCGAAAACGATTGAGCGCTATCTCGAGTGAGTGATCGGCATGAACATGTTCCCACTGCAGGATTAATAGCGTGGTGATCGGCATGTCGCCGGAGCCGGAGCCGACGCTCTCCTCCACGGCCTTGCGAGTCACGAGCCCGATCATGTTCCGATCGCTCCCGACGAGAAAACACGACGAACGGTCGTCCACGATGAGCTTCCATGCATCATTCACGGAGATCGTCTCAGGGAGGAAGGTCGGATTCGGTTTCATGAAGTCGCCCGCGCGCACCGTGCTGGCGGCGAATCGGGTAGCCGGTCCGGGCAGATGCACATGATCGAGCTCGAGCAAGGCGTGGTAGACGGGCTTGCGCTGAAAACGACTCGAGATCAGATAGCTGAGAAGGTTGGCCACCATCAATGGCACCAGGATCTTGTAGTCCTGAGTCAGTTCGAAAACCATGAAGACCGAGGTCATTGGTGCGCGAATGATTCCCGCGAAGAGAGCACCCATTCCGACGAGTGCGTATGCCCCGGGACTGCCGGTAGGAAAGGGCGCGAAAGCATGCATTCCCATTCCCACCGCACCTCCGGCCATCGCGCCGATGAAGAGACTCGGCGCGAAGATTCCGCCGGCGTTTCCCGAGGCATACGAGACGATCGTCGCTACCAGTTTTGCCCCGCAAAGGATGAGCAGCATCTTCCAGGCAAGGGCACCATCAAGGGCCTGATCAACGTGTTCATAGCCGACGCCCAGCACCTGAGGCACGAAGAGAAGCATGATTCCAATGCCGAGTCCTCCAATTGCGGGTTGCAGGGTCCGGGTCCAGAGTGGCATTCGGAGAAAGAGCTTGCGTGTACTCAGCAAACCCTTGCAAAAAATAACGGAGAGCGCACCGCCGACGACGCCGAGGATGGCATAGCCAATCAACTCTGCGGGGTTGGCAAGATTGTATGCCGGCACTCGAAACAGGGTCTCTTCGCCCAGGATGGAACGTTCGACGATCACGGCGGTTACGGAGGCAACAACCGTGGACCCGATCAGCGCCGCGTTCATGTCTCCGATGATTTCTTCGAGCGCGAACAGAACAGCGGCTACAGGCGTGTTGAAGGCTGCTGAGAGTGCAGCGGCCGCACCGATGGGAATGAGGCTTTTCACGCGCGAAGGCGGAAGCCGCAACCAGCGTCCGAAAACCGAAGCAATGCCAGCACCGATTTGCACGGATGGGCCCTCGCGGCCCATGGAGTGTCCGGAACCCACGCACAGCGCGCCGGTGAGAAACTTTCCGAACACCACGCGCGCTGGAATCACTCCATTGTGCAGGTGATACGCCGCCTCCGTCTGCGGCACG
>JBBRMQ010000032.1:0-25050 GCA_038230775.1 Thermoanaerobaculia bacterium | reverse complement strand
TCGGCGTGGCGTCGGCGTTTCGATCATCGCGCGGAACGTATCGAACTGCTCGTTCAACATCACCGGATATCTGAGCGTCCCCTCGGAGCTCTTCAGTTTGACCTGGGTGAGCGTCGCCTCGATGGGCGCGGCGTCCGATTCGAACTGATCGATCTGCTTGATGAGCGCGTCACCGCGGCCGGTGCCGGCGAGACGGCGGCGCACCGTTTCCAGATCGCTGTGAACCGATCGCATCTGATTCAGCGCACGATGAAGATCAGCGATGCTGTTGCTGACCTTCATCTGCAGGTCGAATGCCTTCTGCAGGTCGGCGGGCGCGTTCTTCACGCGCGGATCGGGCAGCACGATGAGGTCCGAGGACTCGCTCTTGCCGTTGGCGGTGAGCGTTAGGCGGTATTTGCCGGGCAGAACGATCGGCCCTTCCGGACCGTTGCCCGCGTAGAAGAGTCCCGGCGTCTCGAGCGGCGACTCGTACCGCAGATTCCACGGGAAGCGATTGAACCCCTCGGCCGCGGGAATCAGCTCGATGGGCTTGACCTGCTCCGGCCACTCCGGCGGCTGCTCGAACAGCGTCTTCTTCTTCTTGCTGGAGAAACTGCGGACGAGGCGGCCCTGCTCGTCCTTGATGTCGAGCGTGGCCTCGCCCTCGGGCGCGGTCTTGAACCAGTAATCAATGTAGGCGCCGGTCGGCGAGAAGCCGACGGGGCGATGACGCTCGATCGATTCGGGATAGCGAAGGCGAACCGTCGGCGATGGCGTGTAGAGGTGCATGTCGCCCGCGGCGATCGTCGCGGTCGCTTCGCGCAGCGGCGCGAGATCGTCGAGAACCCAGAACGCGCGGCCGTTCGTCGAGATCGCGAGGTCGTTGTCCTTGATGATGAGATCCGTGACGGGCGTCGCGGGCAGATCGAGTTGCAGCGACTGCCAGTGCTGCCCGCCGTCGAACGAGGCGTAGACGCCCGTTTCAGTTCCGGCGTAGAGCAGGTCTTTGCGCTTCGGGTCCTGCCGCACGGCGCGCACGAATGCCGTTTCAGGGATGCCGCTCGTCAGCTTCGTCCACGTCTTGCCGAAGTCGCTCGTCTTGTAGATGTACGGATGCGTGTCGTCGAGGCGGTGGCGATCGACGGCGATCCAAGCGGTGCCGGCGTCTAACGGCGAGGCATCGATCTGACTGATCGTGCTCCACTCCGGCAAGCCCTTCGGCGTGACGTTGCTCCAGTTCTTGCCGCCGTCCTGCGACACGTGAACGAGTCCGTCATCGGTGCCGGCCCACAGCAGGTCCTTCTGCACCGCTGATTCGGTGAATGCGAAGACGGTGTCGTAGTACTCGACGCTGGTGATGTCGAGCGTGATCAATCCGCCGGACGGTTTCTGTTTCGACTTGTCGTTGCGCGTGAGGTCGGGGCTGATCGCGGTCCAGCTCACGCCGTTGTTCGTCGACTTGAACACGCGCTCCGCGCAGGTGTAGATCACGTTCGGGTCGTGTGGTGAGATCACGACGGGCTCGGTCCACTGGAAGCGGTGCCCGAGCTCTCCCGCGCCCATGCCGGACGTATCGAGCGGCCACGGATTGATGTACTGCGCCTGGCGCGTGCGCTTCTCCCATCGCGTGAGCACGCCGCCGTTGTCGCCGGCGTAGACGATGTCCGCGTTGCGTGGATCGGGAGCGATGGAGCCACTCTCGCCGCCGCCGACCGGGTACCAGTCCTGACGATCGATGGTGCCCGCGTCGGTGCGGCTCGCGGTCGCGACGCTGGAGTTGTCCTGCTGCGCGCCATACAAGCGGTAGGGGTAATCGTTGTCGGCGGCGACGTGGTAGAACTGCGCGGTCGGCTGGTTGTATTGATTCGTCCACGTCTTGCCGCCGTCGGTGGTGATCGTGGCCCCGCCATCGTTCGCATTGATCATGCGCGCGGGATTCGTCGGATCGATCCACAGGTCGTGATGGTCGCCGTGCGGCGCGGGAAGAAGGTTGAACGTCTTGCCGCCGTCCGTCGATCGGAACGCGCCGGTGTTGAGGACGTAGACCGTGTCCGCAGTTTTCGGATCGGCGTAAACATGCGAGAAGTACCAGGCGCGCTGGCGGTAGCGCTGGTCATCGTTTACCAGCGTCCAGGTCTCACCCGCGTCCTCGGAGCGGAAGAGACCTCCTTCGTTCGCCTCGATGAGCGCGTAGACGCGATTGTCGTCGGCGCCGGAGACGCTCACGCCGATGCGGCCGAGGATGCCTTTGGGAAGGCCGTGGCCGTCGAGGCGAGTCCAGGTCGCGCCGCCGTCCGTCGATTTGTACAAGCCGCTGCCGTCGCCGCCGCTCGTCAGGCTCCATGGCGTGCGGTTCACTTCCCACAGCGACGCAAACACGATGTTGGGATTCTTCGGATCGAAGACGACGTCGATCGCGCCCGTGTGATCGTTCTTGAAGAGGACTTTGTCCCACGTCTTGCCGCCGTCGGTCGTGCGGAACACGCCACGCTCCGCGTTCGGACCGTAGACGTGACCGAGGGCGGCGACGAGGACGATGTTCGGATCGCGGGGATGGATGATGAGCGCGCCGATCTGCCGCGAGTCCTTGAGCCCGACGTTCTTCCACGTGCGCCCGCCATCGGTCGACTTGTAAACACCATCACCCGAGGTGAGGTTGCCGCGAATGCATCCTTCGCCAGTGCCGACGTAGACGATGTTCGGATCCGATTCCGCAACTGCGATCGCGCCAATGGATTGCACGGATTGCTTGTCGAAGAGCGGCGTCCAGTTGCCCCCGCCATCCGTCGACTTCCACACCCCGCCCGCCGCTCCGCCAAAGAAGTACGTGTTCGGATCGCCGGGGATCCCGGTGACCGCTTCCGATCGCCCCCCGCGAAACGGCCCCACAAGCCGCCACTTCATTCCGTTGAACAATGAGTCGGGGACGGGTTGGGCGGTTGTGGCGAGGGTGGCGATGAACAGAGCGACTGCGAAGATCAGCTTGCGAAGAGAAGACAACGTTCGGTTCTCCTTCTTGTGGACGATGGTGGGCGAAAGGATACACGCCTCGACAAAGCCAGCGGCGGGAACAGCTACGAGGAAAGGACCGATTTCGATCCGAAAAAGCGCTCGAGTCGAGACGCGGCTGCTGACAGTTGTGTTCAGCGACGGTGCGCGCTGGAATACGCGGAACCGTTAAGGTCGGCGTCTCATGCGGACAACCGGTTCGCGCCGACCGAGGTTCATTCTCTCGGGGACGAAGCCGGTGCGCCGGCGGACGCTCAGATCGTCGTTGCGCAAGCCATCAAACGAAATCTCACCCTCGTCGGTGTGCAGAAAACCGAGGAGACAGGACATGAGCGTCGACTTGCCGGCGCCATTGGGGCCGATGAGACCGACGACTTCGCCGGGATTCAGATCGATCTCGACTCCACGGAGAACGCTGTGCGTCCCCCCGTTGAAGACCTTGCGCACGCCGCGCGCGCGAACGCCATGTTCGGTCGCAGTCATCGACTGCGCCGAGCATGACACGACTCGTCGCGCGACGGATCGCGCTCCGAGCGGCGAATTCGGACGGTGGTTGAATTGGTACCGGGTGGCGCAGGGATTGGCGACGTGAGCGTCGTTGCGCCAGGTCTGCTCGACGATGTCCCGCATTGCCTCGTCCCGTCGCGACGCAGGATCGCGTGGGCCGCAGGCAACCAATGTCATCCCGAGCGGAGCGAGGGAGCGGTGTGGGTGGGCCGGACGATGAACGCGCCGCCCGCCCACACCGGTTCCTCGCTACGCTCGGAATGACAAGGCGGCAACTGGGTCCTTGAATGAACCTGAAGGGCCGGCGGCGATCGCACATCGGCACGCATGCGAGGTTGTGACGCTTCTGTTTCGGGGACTATGCTGGCGTCATGAAAATTCTCGATCCGCGAACGCACGGCGTTCTCGACTACCTGACCGTCCTCCTGTTTGCCGCTGCTCCCTCGATCTTCGGACTCACGGGCACACCCGCGATCCTGTCGTATGCGCTGGCGGCAGTGCACCTGGTGCTGACGCTGATCACGGCGTTCCCTGCCGGTGTCGCGAAGATCGTTCCGCTCGCCATCCACGGCTGGATCGAGCTCGTCGTCGCGCTCGCCCTGATCGCCCTTCCCTGGATCCTCGGCTTCGCCTCCGTACCGGCCGCGCGAAACTTCTTTGCCGGCGCCGGCGTGGTGATCTTCCTCGTCTGGCTGCTGACGCGATATGCGGAACCCGCTCGATGACCATCCCGACGATCGCGTACGCGCCGGATCGGCTCGATCCGCGCGTCATGGTCGCTCGCGCGCGTCAGTTCGAATCCGCGATCGCGGCCCGGCGTTCGGTTCGCGAGTTTTCGTCCGAGGACGTGCCGGATGAGGTTCTTCGGATCGCGATCGCGTCCGCCGCATCCGCACCGTCCGGCGCCAACCTGCAGCCGTGGACGTTCGTCGTCGTTCGCGATCGCCAGTTGAAGGCACGCATCCGCACCGCCGCCGAAGAGGAAGAAAGAATCAACTATGGCGGCCGCATGCCGCAGGAGTGGCTGGACGCCCTGGCTCCGCTGCAAACGGACTGGCGAAAGGAATTTCTCGAGATCGCTCCCGCGCTGATCGTGGTCTTCAAACAGGAGTGGGGCCTGCGCGACGGGCACAAGATCCACCACTACTACGTCAACGAGTCCGTCGGAATCGCGTGCGGACTGCTGCTGGCCGCTTTGCAACTGGCCGGAGTTGCAACGTTGACGCATACGCCGAGCCCGATGGGGTTCCTGCGCGAGATCCTCGAGCGGCCCGAGAATGAGAAGCCCTACGTTCTCATCCCGATCGGCTATCCCTCGGCAACGTGCCGCGTACCGGACATCCGGCGCAAGTCACTCGACGACGTGGCCATCTGGAAGTGAGCGCGACGTCCGCGACGTAGACGGCTCGCTCCCTGGGAAGGCTCTCTACAAGTGCAGGCGCCCCTCATCCGCCCTTCGAGCACGTTCTCCCCGCACGCGGGGAGAAGGGCAACATAGGGTCGTGGCCGAAGGCCGCGTCAGGGGGGTTCTCGCACCTGCGCAGTGCTTCCCTTGTGTCCTGAGTCAGAGACTCGCGGATTTCGCTGGTGGAGCTTGCGATGCGAGGTCGAGGCGCGGCTTCTGTGTGTGGGCCGGCTTCAGCCGGCCATGACCGGCCAGGGGCACCGAGGAAGAGGCGATGCGGGACATCGTTGACGCCGCGCGGCGCGGATCTCGGCCCGCACCCTCGTCGGCCCTTCGGGTTGTGGGCGACGCTCGCTAAGCGATGCCTTCAACTTGTGCGGAGGAAGGCGGCGGGCGATGTCGCCCGCCGCCACATTGAGTGACCTCTCTATGGACAGGCGAACGCGCCCGTGTCCTGGATGGGCTGGAACGATGTGTTCAGCGGGTTGTTGTACGTCTTCACGCTGCCGTTGTTCGTATCCGTCACCGTCATCGTGACCTGCACGTTCGTCAGGCCGCCGGCGAAGACCCACGACTTGGGGCTGAAGCTGCACGTGTTCAGGACCTTCACCACCATCTCCACATTGTTCTGATCGAAGAACCAGAAGTAGCCGGTGTCCGCCGTCAGCCGCACGGCCTTGCCGGTGCCCGTCGTGCCCGACGGTGTGCGCCATGTCGTGCGCACCTGATAACGCGAATTCGAGAGACACAGCGTCTGCGCGTCCTGCACGCAGGCCGTCGCGCTTGCCACATCGTTCGGCGACGCAACGGAATGCGCTGCGGCGATTCTCTCGACCTCCTCCAGGTTTGACTGCGCCAGGGCGCGCTCATCGATCGCCGCGTGCTCGCTGGCTGCCGAGGCAATGGTGCTCGCGGAGCAGGTCGTGAAGGCATTCGTGTCCTGGATCGGAGCGAACGGCGTGTTCTGCGCATTCGCATACGTCTTCGACACGCCGGTCAGCGTATCGGTGACCGTGATGACCGTCGCGACATTCGTGAGACCGCCGGCGAATACCCAGAGGCTCGGACTGAAGGAACAGGTATTCAAGACCTTCACGACGACTTCGACGTTGGCGGGATCGAAGAATGTGAAGTAGCCGGTGTCCGGCGTCAGCTTCACCGCCTGGGCAATCCCCTGCTGTCCCGCCGTCGTCGTGAATGTGGCGGTGACCTGGAAGCGAGAGGAGGAAAGGCACAGCGTCGTGGCGTTCTGGACGCAGTTCGCAACCGGTCCTGAGTAGGCGCCGCGCCGGTAGATGATCGGATAGTCGCCGTCGAAGAGATACTTCTGCGGACTGCCTTGCGGCGTGAGCCGGTCGGAGGCGACCGCTTCAAGGCCGAGCGAACGCCCGGTCGACGCGCTGGAGTCCGGATAGGAGTAAACGATTCCGCGGTCATCGCCGGTGAACACCGGCGCAGCCGGCCCCGACCCGACGTTCACGACGACTTGCTTCAAGGCGCCCGTCATGAAGTTCTCCGCGTAGATGTCCACCTTCCCATCCGACTGGTGATTTGCTTCGAACGTGATGAAGCTGTCGCTCGTCCTCGCCACCACCGGGTTGAACACGTCCAGACCCGGAACCGGAGAGACGATCGAATAAGTCTGCCCCGCGTCGAGATCGATGGCCGAGACACTCCAGAGGCCGACCGTTCCCTGTCCGCCCGACAGCTTGACGACGTTGAACGCGTCGTAAAGCAGGAACCGTCGATTGGCGGTGAAGTCGAGCGTGTCGGCGTACAGAACGGTGCCCACGGTGCCCGCGTCGGTCGCGGGCGCGACGAGGTCGAACGTCGCAGAAGTGTTGTGCGCGAGATCGATGTACAGGATGACGTTCTGGCGCTCGCCGCCGGATTGGACGACGAAGGCATACACATTCTTGTCGCGGGACATGGCGACCGAGGAGATCTGGCCGGGCAGGCCGAGGCATGTGGGGGTGCCCGTGCCGTCGGTGTTGACGAAGCAGGCGTCGTTGTCCGCGGTCACGAAGAACGCGAGAGTCCCGTCGCCGGAGACTGCGATCTTCTCCTGCGAGGCAGGCCGGCTGAAGAGGTAATTGCCCTGCGCCGGATCCTTGCCTGTCTCCCGTCGCGACAGGAGCAGGTCGGATTGACTGCGGGCCAGGAAGAGAACGGAATCGGAGGCCGAGACCGGCGGTGCCGTCGGCGGCGGCGGAGGCGGCGTGGCGGGGAGAACCTGGACCGCGTCGAAGGCCTGTCCGGTGCGCTGGGACTGGTTGGAGCCGGATCCGAACAGCTCGTCGGCCGACTGGATGACGGCGAGGCGGGCATCGAGGAACTGCGAGTTCGCCGTCAGATGCGTGGTGAGCGCGCGGTAGAAGATCCGTTCGGCATCGGAGCGCCCAATCGCGCCGGTTTCCCCCTGCGCCAGGAGGTAATAGGCGTAATCGATGATGCCGCTGTTCTTGTGCACGCCGCCGTGGTCCGACGGCGAGTTGTCGTACTGCGCCATGGTTGAGGGATTGCCGAACTGTCCCGGGTTCTGCATGTTGCGAACCGGTCTCGCCAGGCGCGTGCCGACGACCCAATCATTCGAGCCCTGGGCGAAGTTCTCGACCATCTCTCCGAAAATATCTGCCAGCGCCTCGTTCAGCGCGCCCGCCTGATCCTGATAGATGAGCTTCGCCGTCTTGCTGATGACCCCGTGCGTCATCTCGTGACCGATGACGTCGAGCGATCCGGCATAGACATCGGCGTCGCCGAAGACCATGCCTTCGAATCCGTCCAACCAGAACGCGTTCTGAAATCCGGCGCCAAAGCGCGTGATGGCGAGGATGTTGCCGCCGTTTCCGTCGATGGAGTTGCGATTGTGGCGTTGCTGGTAGTAATCGAAGACCTTCGCGAAGTTCGTCGCTGCGCTCACGGCGTCGCGCGGGTTCCAGGAGCTCGAGCTCGACGAGACCACCAGCCCGCCGGTGGCCTTGCTCAGATCGGGCTTCGCGCCGGGAGGCGTGTTGCTGACGTCGAGGACATAGATCGCGCCGCAGTTCTGCTTGGGGTCATCGACGTTGCACCCGGAGCGGAACATCGATTTCGAGGTATTGATCATCTCGTAGCCGGAGGCCGAGTGCCAGACGTTGAGCTGCACGGTCTGGCCGAAAAGGTCCTGGCCGGACCCGGTCACGTTCTCTGTCATGGCCAACGGAATCGACGCCAGCACCGCGCCGTTCATCGCATCGATCAGGACGGAAGCCGCTTGTTCAGTTTGGCCGCCGACGTTCACGCGCCACGCGAGCCGCGGCGCGCGCGTCATCGACGCGTACACGAGAAGCTCGGGAGCGGAGGACGTTGCTCCCCCTCCCACCGTTGCCCGCGCCCGCGCCCCGGCCTCCAGGGTCGGGACGACCGGCCGGATCGTGGACAGCTTCGGCGTCCGGACGTATGCGCCATCCATCAGGTAGACATGGCCCTGGCGGTCGAGATGGACGATGAGCTCCGCGGGCCAGACCGGCAGACCGCGAAAGCGTTGCTCGAACTTCAGGTGCGTCAGACCGAGCTCGTCGACCACGCGTTGTCGGACGGCCAGTTCATTGTCCGGTTCGTTGAGGCCGATCACCGATCGATTCGCTTGCAGAAACGCTCGCGCGGTGGCGAGACTCACATCGTCTCCCGACATCGCCGCCACAGCGGCACCTTCCTCCAGGGCCGCGCCGCGGATCTGCATCGGCGTGCCGACACCGGGACGCATGACGACCGTGACGTCGCGTCCAATGCGGGCCGCGAGCGGCGCGGGGTGGAGGACCGCCGGTTGCGCCGCGGGGTGCGGCACCGGCGCGCCGCGCAAGAGAGCGGCGGAGCGCGCGGCGTTCAGCCGCTGGCCGAAGTCGCCGAACGCGGCGGGAGCGCCGGCGGAAGCAATCGTCCGCGCCGATGGAGTGTCTGGAAGCGGGTTCGCGCGAACCACCGGAGGCCCCGGGTCTTCCGCTCGAAGGACCGGGGCACCCAACAGGGCCGCCACGAGAATCACGAATGAGACACGACGGACGGATGCCGGCGCACTGCGATCGAATGCCCGCATGGGACGTTTCCTCACTTTCCGAGTTGGACGATGTGAAATGAATACTACATCGGATGGAAAACGGCCGGCCGTTCGACGAGTGGTGATCCGCACTCCGAAAGCGTTTCGCCGTGAGTCTGGAGTGCGGCGGCCGCAAGACTTACTCCCGAGCCTCGCGTCTCGTGGCGCAGGCGAATCAGCCTGGAATCACAGTCATTCCTTCAGCGCGATCCACTGCTCGGATGCCGCATCGACTTGCAATTGTCGCGTCGAGCGCACATGCCCATCGTGAAGCAGGTCGAGTGCGTATCGGCCGGGCGTCAGGAAGAACACGTCGGGAAAGTATTCTGTGCGCGCGACGATTTGGGCGTCCATGCGAACGACCGCCGACCATCCGGCGACCGTCGCTTCGTGGATTTCGACCGGACCGTCGAGGCTCACGTGGACATCTCCCCATGAAACCGGAATGTCGTAGGACGTCCACTTCCCGTGTTCAGCTTTGAAGGTCCCAAGTGTGCGAACCTGATTCGTCAGTCGAACAGACAGCTCGTATTGACCAGCCGGCACGCCGAATCCGATCACCGTGTCGGATGGCTCCAGCTCCTCGCGCCATCCGTTTCCCCGGAGAACGAACGCCGGATAGTCGTAACTCGGCCGCCCTCGGGGAAGCAGAACGAAGTGGACCCCCTCATTGCCGCCGCCGGTTGAACTGAACCTGCGAGGCTTCGCTTCGAGATCGGGCAGCTCCGGCCGCCCGCTCCAGGGGACGCCCGGCGGGTTGAAGAGAATCTTTCCACTCTCGATGGTCACGCTCTCGAACCGGTACGGCCCGTCCGATCGAATCCTCAATTGGTACTCTCCCGCCGGAGCTTCAAATCGCGACGAAGCTTCGGGAAGCGACGCGACGAGCCGTCCTCCCTGCATCACATTGATCGGCGCGTCGAAGATGATCTCGCCCGCGTCCCGACCGGCGCCGAGGGACACGATGCTGCCGGATCCTCCTTCGTCACCGCCGCCGCCAAAGTTCCATGGATGCTGCAGCGCGCGCCCGTCGACGATGATCGTGTCCCGATCGGGAGACTCCGTGCTGAGCAAACCTCCCCGCGGGGGATCGGGATCGAGTTTGCCGTCCGCGCCCAGGGTCCGAAGCGTGTAATGGAGCGGTGTGACGTGAATGATCCATGGCCGTCCCCACGGATCCAGCATCGGCAACTTGGCGGCCCGGTTCCAGGGATCGTGAATCGGAATCGGCGAGCCATCCTTTCGAACGAGCCGGTCCTTCAACTGTTCGATCGAGTCCGCAACTGGATAGACGCCATGTTCGGCAGCGTAATCGTCGAGAGAACAGCGAATGGTCGCGAGGTCCACGGTCCGCTTCTGAAAGCGGCGATCGCGAGTGCTCAACAAATACGGAACGACGATCAGGCAGACGAAAGCAACGAGCGCGAGCCCTGACGCCACGGCGAGAAAACGTCGGATGATTCGGGGATGCAGCAACTCATTGTATGACGGACGGCGCGAGACCAGCCGAAGCGCCGCCGATGGAGAGCGCGCGCGACCTGGCGTTCCTGAAGGCGCTCGAAGAATCGCATCTGCGCGTCGAGACACTGCCGCCGGCGGTCGCGGAAGCGCGATGGAAGAAGGGCGAGACGACCGCGAAGATCGAGGCGATCGGCGACGGGTATCGCATGCGGTTGAACAGCTACCTGATCGTGCAGGGGCAGGTGATCTCGCTGGCGGCCAGCCAGCCGTTTCTCATCGCGCAGGCGCGCGTGAGCGGCGCGCCGGAACCGGAGCGAATTCCGGTGGTGATCGAGAGTCCGGGACACATGAAGTACACGAATTACGCCGCGTTCCTGGTGCCGGGGTTGATCGGACTGAATCTGCTCAGTACCGGATTGTTCGCGTTGGGCATGGTGACGGTTGCGTATCGCGAGAAAGGAAAATACCGGCGACTCGCCGGTCACGCCTCTGCCCAAATGGGTGTTCCTCGGCGGCCAATTCTGCAGCGCGTGACCTCGGTGACGCTGCAGACGATTCTGCTGCTCATCGCGGCGTGGCTCGGTTTCCGAATCACGAATCAGGGCTCGTATCTGTTGTTCGCCGCGTTCGTCGTGTTTGGAACGGCGACGTTCATCGCGATGGGATTCGCGCTGTCGAGTTTCGCCTCGACGGTGGAGACGTACGGCGCGGTGTCGAACCTGGCTTTCTTTCCGATGATGATGCTGTCCGGCGTCTATTTCCGCCTGGACAGCGCGCCGCTCTGGATTCAGAAGGCGGTCATCGTGCTGCCGCTGTCACCATTGATCCGAATCTTGCGCGGAGTCTTCAACGACGGCGCGACGCTTGCCGGAGAAGCGACGGGCGTGATCGTGCTGGCAACGTGGGCCGTATTGTCGTTCGTGTTTGCAGTGAAACGGTTCCGGTGGGTGTGAGCCCCTTCTTGTTGAGACCGCGCACGGCGCGTCACCGCGAGTGATAATCACGCCATGAAGTTCTCGTATCTTGGACTCGTGCTGATGATCGGTTGCGCCACAACCACGCCCACCGTCGAAAGCATCATCAAAAAGCAGCACGGAAAAACGATCGCCGTCGCCTTTTACGATCTGCGTGACGGCCGCACGATGCAGCGCGACGAGCATGAGTCCTTTCACGCCGGAAGCACGATGAAGTTGCCGGTGATGATGGCCGTCTTCGAGGCCGTCTCGCGCAGCGAGCTGCGGCTCGATCAGCCGGTGCACGTGCACAACGAGTTCACGAGCATCTACGACGGCTCGAAATTCTCGTGCGATCCGGCCGATGACTCCGATGCGGAGGTCTACACGTGGGTCGGACGCGACATGCCGCTCGAAGCGCTCTTGCGGCACATGATCGACCGCAGCTCGAATCTCGCGACGGACAATGTCATCGAACTCGTCGGCGCGCCGCGCGTGATGTCGATCATGAACCGGATCGGCGCAGATGAAGTGCATGTACTGCGAGGCGTCGAAGACCAGAAGGCGTTCGACCACGGCATGAACAACACGACGACCGCAAACGGCTTGATGAAGGTGTTTCGAGCGCTGCCCGACGCGCCGGGCGCGAAGCAGATGCTCGAGATTCTGTCCGCGCAGGAGTTCAACAGCGGCATTCCGGCAGGCCTGCCGCCCGGCACACACGTAGCGCACAAAACCGGGAGCCTGACGAACTTCGCGCATGACTCCGGCATCGTCTACCGGCCCGACGGTTCGGCGTACATCCTCGTCGTCCTGACGCGCGGCTACGCCACGGTCGAGCGCGCGGACAGAGTCATCGCACAGATCTCGCGTGCGATGTGGGCGGAGTTCGGCGGTTCGGAGCGCCGGCAGCCATAGCGAACTTCACAATCGCGCGGTCGCGACCTCGGCAGTCGAGGGCGGGTGATCGAGTCGGCGTCGTTCATGTTTACGGTGAAGCGCTCGGCGCGCCGTGGATGTACGGAAAAAACGCCTATGTGATCGTCATGGCTGTGCGTTTGGGTCACCGCCAGACCCACGGATCGAGCTCCTTCAAGAACCGCGAGACGCTTGACACCGGGGAAGGAAAAAGTAGTATTGCTTACTCCGTAATGCACTAATTCCGTATTCTATTGTTCAGTAAAGTTTCAAGGAAGGGAGGGCCGGACGATGCGAAAACTCGCTAGCGCTTCTATGATCCCGCTGTTCGTCATGATCTGCGTTTTCGTGATTGCTTCACCGACCGCCAGCGCGCAGCAGCTCTACTACGATCTGCTTCAGAATCCTACAGGCGGCGATCCTTGCGAAGGTACAACCGACGTAGTTTGCAATGGGAGCATCGGTGCGAACGCCTTCTACTGCTCGGTGGCGGGCTCGATGGGTGGCTACTGCGTGACGGTCGATGAGACTTGGAACGCGAGGACTCAGCGGTACGAGAAGAGATGCGCGAAGGCGTACTATACGGCTTCCTGTCAATGCGACACGTCGACGTTTGCCACGAAGGGATACTGTGACTTCAAGTCGTTCAGGTAAGAGTCGCGTTGCGGCCCGTACCGTCGTGAAGCTCTTCCTGTCGTGAAAAGCTCCCCGCTCGCCGCCATCGCGTTCCTGCTTGGATCCACGTTGCGAGGCGATCCCGTCGAACTCAGGCTCGCGCATCAAGGCGGCGATTTCAACGAGCCAGTAACGCTCATACTCACGTCGAAGAATTCGCTTCCCGGACAATTGCCATTCGTCGTTAGTGCCCGGATCGCGGCGGGAAAGAACGCCACGACCGTGGATCTGACCGCTGCGGAGTGGCAAGTCGTCGTCGAAGGCGACGGCGTCTGGCATCCACCGCAGTTTTTCGTGGTGCGAGACGGCCAATCAAACCAGGTAACTGTTCCGGTTTGGCCAGCAGCGACTCTGACTGGCGCCGTCGCTCTCTCCGACCTGGCGGCATTGCGGTCAGCCACCCTCGAATTTGTTCCTCCCAATACAACGATTCCAGTCACTGAGACGCTCACCTTTGACGAAGGCCGGTTCGTCTGCCGCGTTCCAGCCGGCACGCTCGATTTTCGCCTCCACGTGCCGGGACACGTGACCCGGTACCTCTGGGGTCAGTCCGTTCCAACGGGGAAGACACTCGACTGGGGACAAATCGTTGTGCGGCGCGGCTCGGCAGCGGTCGGTGAGGTTGCCGCCGAGCGCGATGCTTCGGTCAGGTTGGCGGACATCATCATCACCGCCGTTCCGGCCGACGTCGGTGGAGTCTCGAAACCCTTGCCATCGTTGAAAGCGCGGGCGGATGCTCGGGGTTTCTTTCACGTCGACGGCTTGGCGCCGGGCCAATACGTCCTCATCGCGCGCGGCGGAGGCATGGTGTCGCGTCGAATCAACGTCGATGTCTCCGCGAATAAAGAGACGCGGCTTCACGACCCGTTGATCGTTCAACGTCTGAAGACGTTATCGATCGTGATCGCTCCCGCTCTGGCTCCCGGAGGAGGCCGCTGGACGGTCATGCTGGATCGGGCCCTCTCTGCGAGTCGATCGGAGTCTGTCGCCTCGATTCCCTCCGCGATCTCCGGAGAAGCAGAATTTCGTGGCTTGCCAGCCGGTCCATATCAGTTGACGGTCGGCCCGTCGAGTGAGGAAACATGGCTGCGCCGAACCTTGGATGTGGAAGACGACCAACATGTGGCTCTCTCGCTGGACGCGCGCACGATTCGCGGACGCGTCACTCTCGGCGGGAACCCGCTGGCCGCACAACTGACGTTCCGCAGCACGCCTGATTCCCATACGGTCGAGACGACGTCGGACGATGATGGCGGATTCCGTGTGGGCGTCCCAGGTCCGAAGAGCAATCGATGGCTCGTCACCGTCGACGCCGCCGCCCCTCGAATCCATGCGGAAATCGCCGACCTCCAACTCGAGGATGACACTCCCATCGAGGTTCCGCGCACGATTCTGGAAGGTGACGTCGTAGACGCTTCGGGCAAACCGGCGCTTGACGTGTTCGTGAACGTGATCGGCGGCGATTCGCCCCTTCAATTGCATCCGCAGCGCGACGGGACGTTCTACGTGAACGGGCTGCAGCCTGGCGCCTACGTCGTCAACGCCAGCGGATACCTGATCGAAAGCGAGCCGCGAAACGTCACGCTTCCGAAGGAAGGGTATACCGATCCTGTCCATCTCGTCGTCATGTCGAACCGTCAACTCAAGGGCCGGATCGTATCTTCGTTTGGGCCGGTTCCCGGTGCACTGGTTGTCGCGGTCCCAACCGATGTCTTCGCCCCCCAAGTCATGAGAGCCACGACGGACGCAAACGGCGAATTTGTCACTGTTCTCGCGCCTGGCTGCCGCCAGGTCGACGTGTTTGTCGCAGCACCAGGCTTCGCGTATCGATCCTTCCACGCCGCGATGAGCGATCCAGCAATCGTGATCCATGTCCAACAGGAAGGCGGAACCTTGACGGTTCGATGGAACCCGAAAATCGGCGATCCCTTTCTCATGCACGCGGGAGCGATCTTTCAGCTGGAAAGGCTTGCGTGGGACTGGAACGCTCGCGTCGCATCGAGCGGCGAAGGGCAACAGATACAGGTCGCACAACTCGAGCCCGGGTCCTACGCGGTGTGCATCCTCAACCTCGAAAATCGCGCAGCGCTCCACACTCACGCTCTCGCCGCGCCACCCGGGGAGACCTGTACCTCGACATTCCTCCCTCCGATGGGCTCTGCCACCGTCGATGTCACAGCATCGCACTGACCTGTCTTTTCGTTGCAAGCCACCTTCTTCCAACTTGGAGCGCAGGCGCTCTCGAAGCTGGAGGCGCTCAATGCTCGCCTGGGAGTCTGCGCGGCAGAAACAATCAGGCGGCACTCGCGCCCGAGGCTTGGCCAACCAGCGCTGCCGGCCGTGCCGGCTTAGTCCTCCGTCTCCTCTTTCCCGCGCAGCGGTGAGTCTGCCGGGATCGGCTCTCCCCAGATGTAATGCGAGAACCAGTCGAGGTTGTGCTGCAGGACGGCGCGGTTCGACTTCGGCTTGGTGATCGGATGACCGAAGCCGTTGTAGAGGACCAGTTGCGATGGGACGCCGGCGTCCTGCAATCCGCGATACAGCTCGAAGGCGTTCGGCGGCGGAACGCGCTTGTCCTTGTCGCCATGCTGAATGAGCGTCGGCGTCTTTGCGTTGCGAATGTTGGTGATCGGCGAGGTATCGGCGTAGATTTCGGTTCCAGCACGACCGCGCCTTTCGCAAGGAACGCTTCGATCGGATAGTAGGGTTCGCGGGCGCAAACACCGGGCGCGAGATGCGGTCGGACCGCCGTGAATGACGACGAGGAGCGGATACTTCTTCGCGGAGTCGAAGTTCGCGGGCTTGTGCAGCACGCCTTCGATCGCTGCGCCGTCTTTGCTCTTCCACGACACCATCTCGGTCGTACCGGGTGGCTGACGTACGTGGGCGTACCGCGTCAGTGACGCGCTGGCACTACGGCGAGCCCTACCGTCGGAGGCAAGACTTCATCGCGCTCGGAGAGCGGCAAAGGAATACGATAGCGCGCACATCCCCTCATCACTCAGGTCAAAGGCCGTAACTCCCACCAGAGACGGCAAAGAAGAAGGCCAAATGATTTCAATTTCGTCCCGGCGCGTTCTTGGCGTATTTGTCGTCCTTCTGCTGGCCGCAACTGGAGCGATCAGCCCTCTCTCGGCCACGACCTACACCGTCAACGATGCCACTGACACGATTCACAACGGAGTCGGCCAGTGCGCACTCACAGGGAGTGTTCCCTGCGGCTTGAACGATTTGATCACCTACCTCAACACGGCTTCCGGGGGGCCGCACACGATCAGTTTTTCGGTGCCCATCGTCACGTTCAGCACCAGCCTGCCTCAAATCCTGAAGCCGATGATCATCGACGGCATCTCACAACCGCCGCGGGCCCAAATCGTCGGAGCGCCGGGCAAATCCAGCTTCGACATCCAGCCGACCGCCGGGGGCGTCCTCCCGGGATCGGGTACGACGATCCAGAATCTGGTCATCCGCAACATGGGAAGTAGCGGCATCTCGATCATCGGCGGAGGCAATCAGGTCTTCAACTGTTACATCGGGGTCGACAGTAGTGGCCTGGTGGCGGCGAACAACGGCAATGGCATCAGCATCACGACGCCGGCGCTCGGGCCCTTCACGTATCCGCCAAACCTTACCGGCGTCGGGTTCAACTGGATCGGAAATCCTGGCGTACCCGCCACCGGGAACGTCATCTCCGGTAACAACGGCGCAGGCATCACCATCTTCGCCGAGCGCACCGTCCTCAACGTCGTGGCATTCAACAAGATCGGGACGGATCCCACAGGGGCGTTGGCGAGACCGAACGCCGGTCATGGCGTTTCCATCAGCGGAAACGCCTTCGCCAATACGATCGGGCCGGGAAACATCATCAGCGGCAACAATAGCCCCGTAAATGACGGGATCAACATCAGCGGTGCCGTGCTGGCCCCGAACGTCGTCACCGGGAACATCATCGGACCATCGTCGCTGCTCGTCACGGACCTGCACAACGGCCGTGACGGAGTCCAGATCAACTCGACGAGCGGCGACCCGTTGCTGGATGACGTCGTCGAGCTCGGGCCCGGGAACATCATCGGCTACAACGGCGAGCACGGCGTTCTGCTCACCGGTACCTGCAACCCACCGACCACGTGCAAGGTACGGGTCTTCGGGAACTTCATCGGCGTCGCAGAGGATCCCAGCAGCGCAGGCACCTTCCTCGACCTCGGCAACGTCCTCGACGGGATCAGAATCACCACGCACGGGCACAAGATCGGCGGCTCCTTGCTGACCGACATGAACGTGATCTCCGCGAACAATGGATCGGGCATCGCGATCACAGCCGGTACAACGGACGTAACGATTCAAGGCAACATCATCGGGCGCGATCCGCTCAATGTCTTCCCCTTTCCGAATACGGGGGACGGGATCACGATCACCGACGCCGGAAACAACACCATCGGCGGAACAGCCTCCGGCTTGCGGAACATCATCGCCAGCAACAGCGGCTATGGCATCAACATCACGAACAGCGGGGCGTCCGGCAACGGCTGGGCGAACCTGATCTCGGGAAACTCGATCTCTGGCAATACCGGTCTCGGGATCAACCTCGATGTGACCCCGGCGGGAGTGGATCCTTCCGACAACATGTCCCCCGCGATGGACCCGAACCCCGCCTACTCGAACCACGGGCAGAACGCTCCTGTCGTCGGAACTGGCGTGAGCGCTCCTCACTACGATCCTTCGACTGGAGCTACCACGGTCAACTGGACCCTGGAGACGAGCGCCAGCACGCCCATCACGCTGGAGTTTTTCGCGAGCGACGCCCCCGGTCCAACCGACCACGACAACGGCCAGAAATACCTGGGTACGATCACCACGACGACAGCCGCCATCACTGGTATGGCATCCGGACCGACGATCATTACGCCTTCCCCGGCCTACGACACCCGCGGCAAATACATCTCCGTGACCGCGACACCGACGGATCTCGAGGACGTGCCGGGCCCAACGGTCTCCGGCCCTGCGAACAACACGTCGGAGTTTTCGAACGCGGTGCTCGTGGGAAACCCGGGCGTCGTTCAGTTCAGCCAGGCGATCTACACCGTTGGAGAGGCCGGCCCCACCGCACTGATCACCGTGACAAGGACGGGCGGCTCCGACGGCGCGATCTCCGTCGATTACACCACCAGCGACAACACGGCCACACAGCCCTCGGACTATCTCACTGCTTCGGGAACGCTCGGCTGGGCCGATGGGGACAGCGCGTCCAAGACCTTTACCGTCTCGATCGTCGATGACACCGTTTTCGAGGGACCCGAATCGCTCAACCTCACGCTTTCGAATCCGGGTGGCTTTGCGCAGCTCGGTTCTCCTTCATCCGCGGTACTCAACATCACGGACAACGATTCGCAACCGACCGTTTCCATCAACGACTTCGCGCAGGCCGAAGGAAACTCAGGAACAACTCCCTTCACGTTCAATGTGACTCTCTCGAACGCGAGCACACAGACCATCACCGTGCAATACGCCACGGCGAATGGATCCGCCACGCTCGCCGACAGCGACTACGTCGCGGCCAGCGGCACGGTGATGTTCCTGCCCGGATCGACCTTGCAGCAAGTGACGGTGATGGTCAACGGCGACGCGAGTGTGGAGCCCGACCAGACGTTCTTCGTCAACCTGACTTCGCCGACGAATGCGACGATCCTCGACAACCAGGGGCAGGGCACGATCCAGAACGATGACGGCGTTCCCAGCATCTCGATCGACGACGTCTCACACCTGGAGGGGAACTCCGGGACGACGTCGTATGCGTTCAACGTCACGATGTCGGCCCCGAGCGCATCGACGGTGACGGTGAACTTTGACACCGCCGACAACACCGCGACGGCAGCCAGCAACGATTATCAGACGACAAGCGGCATGGTGACCTTCCCGGCCGGATCGACCGTGCAGACCGTCACGATCCTGGTGAACGGCGACAACATCAATGAACCGGACGAGACGTTCTTCGTCAACCTGACGTCGCCGGTCAACGCGGCGGTTCTCGACGGCCAGGGGCTCGGCACGATTCAGAACGACGACCCGATCCCGACCATCTCCATCAACGACGTCTCGCACCTGGAGGGAAACTCCGGCACCACGCCGTATCTCTTCAACGTCACGCTGTCGAACCCGAGCTCGCAGACCATCACGGTGCAGTACGCGAGCGCGGACAACTCCGGGACGACAGCCGGCAACGACTACGCGCCGAGCGGCGCGACCCTCACCTTCCTACCGCTGTCCACCTCGCAGCCTGTCACGATCTTCGTGAACGGCGACAACGTCAACGAACCGGACGAAACGTTCTTCGTGAATCTGACGTCGGCGGTCAACGCAACGATTCTCGACAGCCAGGGCCTCGGAACGATTCAGAACGACGATCCGGTTCCCACGATCTCGATCAGCGATGTCTCGCACCTGGAGGGAAACTCCGGCACCACGCCGTACGTCTTCAACGTCACGCTATCGAACCCGAGCTCGCAGACCGTGACGGTGCAGTACGCGACAGCCGACAATTCCGCGACGACGGCCGATAACGACTACGTGTCGGCCAGCGGCACGGTCACCTTCCCACCACTCTCGACCTCGCAACCGGTCACGGTCATGGCCAACGGCGACAACAAGAACGAGCCGGACGAGTCATTCTTCGTGAACCTCTCCACGCCCGCCAACGCCACCATCCTCGACAACCAGGGCCTCGGAACGATTCAGAACGACGATCCGGTTCCTGCGATCTCGATCAGCGATGTCTCGCACCTGGAGGGAAACTCCGGCACCACGCCGTACGTCTTCAACGTCACGCTATCGAACCCGAGCTCGCAGACCGTGACGGTGCAGTATGCGACCGCCGACAATTCCGCCACTGTCCTGAACAACGACTACGTGACAGGCAGTGGAACGGTCACCTTCCCGCCCGGGTCGACATCGCAACCGGTAACGGTTGTTGTGAACGGGGACAACGTCAATGAGCCGGACGAAACGTTCTTCGTCAATCTCACGACTCCTGTCAACGCGACGATCGGCGATAGCCAGGGCCAGGGCACGATTGTCAACGACGATGGCGTGTCCCTGTTCACCATCGATAGCGTCGCGCACAACGAAGGTGCCTCCGGAACGACCGTGTATACATTCACGGTTACGCTGACCCCCGCCGCGGCTTCGCCGACAACGGTTCAGGCCACCACCGCCGACGGCACGGCAACGGTCGCTGACAACGACTATGTGGCGAACTCACAGATGTTGACATTCGCAGCCGGCGTGACCACGCAGACCTTTAACGTGACTGTCAACGGCGACTCGAAGTTCGAGACCGACGAGACGTTCACCGTCAATCTGAGCGCAAACAGCGCAGGCACTGCCGTCTCCGCAACTCCCGGAACCGGCACCATCACCAATGACGACGGGCAACCGACCATCCGGATCACAAGCGTCTCGGCGCCGGAAGGGAACAGCGGCACCACGCCGTTCGTGTTCAGCATCAATCTGTCGAACCCGAGCTACCAGACCATCACCGTGAACTACGCCACCGCCGACGGCACTGCCACCGTTGCGAACAACGATTACACGTCCGCCGGTGGCGTGGCCACATTTGGCCCGGGCTCGGTCTCGCAGGCCGTCACCGTGCTCGTCAGCGGCGATTTCACGGTCGAACCGACTGAGACGTTCCAGGTCAACCTCACGACACCAGTCAACGCCACGATCCTCACATCTCAGGGAATCGGCACGATCACAAACGACGACAACCTGGGGATTCCGGCACTCGGGGGACGCGAATTATTTTTGCTGGCGTTGTTCCTCGCTGTGGCAGGTGCGCTAGCCCTCCGAAGGCTCTAACCGCCATTCGAGCTCCCTTTCCCCGCGAACGCGGGGCGAGGGGGCTCGCGATTTCACGATACGTCCACGCTGTTCGGCACTTGGTCGGTGTGTCCGGCAGCTCCGAATGGAAAATGTGCGGCGAGTTGGCTGCCGACCGTTTCGATGCCGTGGTTCAGCCCTCCGGTGCAGTCTTCTTTTCTGGATCTCTCGGAGATCGCGTCCGGCGTCGCCTTCCAGAACTCTTCTGGGGATCGGCATCCGCTCCTTCCCTGGAGCGAATCGAGAAGTGCGTTTGCCTCGCGGCGTTTCCCCTCGAGCGCGAGCACCATGGCGCGATCCACCGGCACGGCCGGGGTCTGCTCTTTCGTCCGTCGTTTCGCCCCCTTCTGGTTGGCACCGGCGTCTTGAGAACGGCGGTTCGGAGCCTGAGATATGTGGTGACGGACGCCCCGCCCGTCGCTTTCGGATCGCGGCGTTCGTCTAGTCCTCCGTCTCCTCTTTCCCGCGCAGCGGTGAGTCTGCCGGGATCGGCTCTCCCCAGATGTAATGCGAGAACCAGTCGAGGTTGTGCTGCAGAACCGCGCGGTTCGACTTCGGCTTGGTGATCGGATGACCGAAGCCGTTGTAGAGGACCAGTTGCGATGGGACGCCGGCGTCCTGCAGTCCGCGATACAGCTCGAAGGCGTTCGGCGGCGGAACGCGCTTGTCCTTGTCGCCATGCTGGATCAGTGTCGGCGTCTTTGCGTTTCGAATGTTGGTGATCGGCGAGGTGTCGGCGTAGATCTTCGGATCCTGCCACGGCGTGGCGTGGAGGTACTGGCGCGTGAACGGCGTGATGTCGGTGTTCACGTAGTACGTCGTCCAGTCGCTGATGCCGGCCCCGACGGAGATCGCCTTGAACCGATCAGTGTTCGTCGTGAGAAATGCGGAGATGTAGCCGCCTTGCGACCAACCCATCGATCCGAGCTTCGCGTCGTTGGCGATCCCGCGCGCGACGAGTGCATCGACGCCGCTCAGCACGTCCCACATGTCGCCGATGCCGAGGTTGCGGACGTTGAGCGCGCGGAACTGGCCGCCGTAGCCGGCGCTTCCGCGATAGTTCGGTTCCAGCACGACCGCGCCCTTCGCCAGGAACGCTTCGATCGGGTAGTAGCGGTTCGCGGGCGCGAACACCGGGCGCGAGATGCCGGTCGGACCGCCGTGAATGACGACGAGGAGCGGATACTTCTTCGCCGGATCGAAGTTCGCGGGCTTGTGCAGGACGCCTTCGATCGCTGCGCCGTCTTTGCTCTTCCACGACACCATCTCGGCCGTACCGAGCTTGAACGGCGCGTATTGCGCGGTCATGTCCGTGAGCTTTCTTCCGTCGACGAAAACCTCAGACACATGCGTCGGATCTGCCGCGGTGTACGCCATGGTCTTGAATTCGCGATCGAAGGACACGTCGCTCAAGTAAAACGGATCTGCGGTTGTCAGACGCGTCATCGCTCCTGACTTCGGTTCGAGGCGGAAGATGTGCGTCGAGGTCTTCTGGAACGCGCGGAAGATGACGCCGCCCTTCGACCAGTCAATGAGCGTGACGTCTTCATCAAACTCCGCAGTGAGATCGGAGACATCGGCAGGCGTCGTCGCAGTTTTGGCAAGCACATCGGCGACGCGGACGCGTCCGAGGTGATCGTTCGCGTAGAAGTAGTAGGGTTCGGCGAGGGAGGTCTGGAAGACGAGATCCGTCCCGTCGGGCGAGAACTGCGGATTGCTGTCGGGACCAACGAGCGCAACCACTTTTCTTGCCGCGTCATCTCGCGTTGTGTCTGCGATGTAGATGTCCGCGCTGCTCCCGAACGCCAGCAGCGGATTCGAGGTGCCGGTGAACGCGATCTTCGTTCCGTCGGGCGACCAGGCGATGTCGCTGACGTTGAGCTTCGGATCTTTCACGATCCGTTTTGCCTCGGCCGCCATCTGCTCCTTCTCGGCCGTTGCGACATCGACGACCCACAGCTGGTTCTGATCGAAGTCGTGCTCGAAGATCTCGAAGTCGCTGTATTTCTCCTTGCGGTCTTTCGCTTTCTTCGACTCGGGCACCGGCGCGGCGAACGCGATCTTCTTGCCATCCTCGGACCATCTAAAGGAATCGATCTTCGCGCCGTGCTTCGTGACGGCCCACGCTTCGCCGCCGGCGGGTGAGATCAGCCAGATCTGTCGCGCGTCGGGTTTCGCGTCGGGTTTCGCGTCGGGTTTCGCGTCGGGTTTCGCGTCGGGTTTCGCGTCGTCCTTCTTGTCGCTAGCGGGCACGTCGCGCTCGGTGAGGAACGCCAGCCACCGCCCGTCGGGCGACCACTGCGACGCATCGGTCGATTTCTTGCCGCCCGTCAGCCGAAACGCGCGCCCGCTCTGCACATCCGCGATCCAGATGTGCGTGACGTACGCGTTCTCTTTCCAATCGGTCTCGGTGACGTCGTAGGCGACGAAGCGCGCATCGGGCGAGATGCGCGGCCGCGACACGGATTTCATGCTGAGGAGCTGGTCGATGGTTGGCGTCTGGGCGAGCGTGGACGACGCGAAAAAAGTGGCGACGAATAAAGTACGAATGCGCATCGGGGGACGATAGCATTCGGCCGGAACGATCCCTCCTTCCTCCTCATCCCTCTGCAGCCTTTTTGGAGCGCCATAGCTACGTGTTACATTAATAATCGACTAAAGGAGATCCGCATGCGCGCTACTTTGCTCTCTCTGATGGTTTTCGTGGTCTTCGTCCCCTTTCTTGACGCAGATTCAATCTGTTATACCTGCAACAACGGGCGATGCAGTGCCACGATTTACAGTGCGAACATGCAATGCATGTCGATGTCGGGAGCATGCCGATCTTGGGACCCGTGCACGACCACCGGGACAGCAAATTGCGCCGGCGACCCGGCCTGCGTGCAGGATCCGGTCGGTCCGTTTAGCACTTTGATATCACCAGACCAATGGCGGCTGGTTGAGGTGCGCGTCATTCATCCCCGCCCTCCGCGTGCCCAGATCGCGACGCGCTCCACGCTCCGCCGATGATCGGCGCGCTCGTGCTCGCGACCGTTACGGTCGCGCATACGCTCTGCGTCGCAAGTAAAGGCGAAGTGGTGGGACCGCTTTCGCGGTGCATTTCAACGACGAATTCCATCATTGCAGCCGCACCTCCTGGCGGACCGTTTACGTGGATCCGCGGGGATGCCGCCGAAGTCGCTACGGGAATCGCACCAGAGGAACCATTCGATGCGCACACCGCTGCGCCCTTTGGCATCACGTTGCAATTGGCAGGCTCCGACCCCGATGCCTGGCCTGCTTCCGTGACGATCGACCTCGTTTCCGACAGAGGAAATTGGAGCACTACACTTGGAGCGGCCACCGCCGCTGCTCTTCGCATCCTCGATGTCCCGCGGTCGGTGCATACGTTGCGCATTCGCGCGCCGCATCACGCCGAGAAGGTCATCCAGGTTCCGGCGACAGGCAAGATCGCGCCTGTTGTCCTGCAGCGTCTGCCGCTGATCTCCGGCACTGTGATCGACCGCGACAGCCATCAACCGATCGGCGGCGCCACCGTTCGCGCCGGCCGACTCATCGCCACCACCGACGCCCTCGGCGTGTTTCGCCTCGAAATCAGCGGCGACTGGCCATCGCTCCTGGTGGCTGCCGCCGAGGGCAAGGGCATCGTACCGGTCGCAGTGCCTCATCGGGAAGGCGGCGTCATGTTGCCGCCTATTGTTCTATCGCGCGCGGGCAGACTGCATGTCGCATGGGTCTATGCGGCTCCGCTAACAATCGAGATCCGCCGCGAAGCGGGCGGAAACGAACAAGTCATCGCGATTCGGAAGGTCGCTGCCGAGGTTTCTGAAGCGGAATTCCTCGATTTGGCTGCAGGAGATTATCGCGTCCTGCTGCGCGGCGCGGAGCCGCTCGAGCAATATGGCGCAAAAGTACATATCGAAAGCGGACAAGATACTCCACTCGATATCATGAACTTTCCGATCCCACTCGAGCTGCTGGTCGAAAAGGCCGGGTCGCCAATCGGCCCCGCGACGATCGACATCATGCACACAACGGGCAAATGGAGTGGCCATGTCGCCATCGATACGAGCGGCAAAGCGATGACGACTCTGTGGCAGCCAGGATCATTCGGTGTGGCCGTCGGTGTGGGTCCGAACGCGTACTTCACGACGCGCCGCGCCGAACACGAGTCTGCTCGCTGGACGATC
>JBBRMQ010000031.1:0-25179 GCA_038230775.1 Thermoanaerobaculia bacterium | reverse complement strand
TCCCTATCTCGATCGCGTTCGGCAGCTCGTCGAAGACAAATGACGGACTGGCTGAGCGCATCCGCGATGCTGCTGTCCGGCCTCATCGTCGGCTTCATGTTCCTTTACGGCATGAAGCGGCGCGACGAGGAGTCGGACATGGAGCGCAAGGATCTGGAGGCGAAGCGCGACGCGCTGATTGCGCAGTTACGAACGGAAACGGATCCGCAGGAACGAACGCGGCTGGAGCTCGAAGCCGCGGATGTGCTCAGGAGACTTGATGGCGTGGCGGCATCTGGGGCGGCCGACGGCGGGCTGAGAGCCCGCCGCCCCAGCTCCCGCCCCAACAGCAGTGCTCTGGTCGGGTTCTTGTGGGGCGCCGGCTCGGTCGCTGCCCTCGTCGGAATCGGCTACTACGTCACGCAGAACGCCAAACCGAAGGAAGAGGCGCAAGCGCCGATGTCGGCGCCCGCCGCGCAAACCGATACGGCCGTCAGAGCGCTCGAAACGGCGGTGCAGAAGAATCCGAACGACCTCACCGCTCGCGACGATCTCGCCAAGGCCTACCTCGATCGCGAGAACGTAAAGGGCGTCGTCGAACAGACGCAATACGTTCTGCAGCGATCGCCGGAAGACGCGCGAGCTCTGACATACGAAGCGTTGGTGCGCATCGCGACCGGACAACCGGAGCCGGCGGTCGCCATGCTGCAGCGGGCGACGAAGTCGGACCCCGATCTGCTCGACGCCTGGGTCGGTCTCGCCTGGGTGAACGCGCAAGCGGGGAAGATGCCCGCGGCGCAGAAGGCGATCGATGAGGCGAAGCGGCGGCATCCCGATCAGGCCCAGCGTCTCGATGAAGTGCTGACGCATATGCAGCCGGCGACTCCAATTCACATCACGCTCAACGCCGCACGGGCCGCCGACAAGGGCCTGCTTTTCGTCATCGCCCGCGCGGAAGGCGTCACGAGCGGTCCTCCCATCGCGGTGAAACGTCTTCCGCTCGGCGCGTTTCCGATGCAGGTGGACATCAGCTCCGCCGATTCGATGACCGGCGCGCAGCTTCCCGCGCGGGTGCGCATCGAGGCCCGCATCGACGACGACGGCGATCCGCTCACGAAGTCGCCCAACGACATGACGGCATTCCAGGATGGAGTGTCCGTCGGTCAGTCCGTCACGCTGACGTTGAAGTAGTACAATCGCTGCGCTTCACAGCCTAGGGGTGGCCTGACGGCCTGAGATCACACCCTGGAACCTGATCCGGTTCGCACCGGCGTAGGAAAGGCGAGATGACCTTACTGATTCGCGTAGTCGCATTTTCTTTTCTCCTTCCAGCAACTCTTTTCGCCGATGCGGTGCGCGGCATCGTGACCGCGTCCGATAGCCGGCCGCTCGCCGGCGCCGCGGTCGCGCTGCAATCGTCGTCGGTTCAGACCGGCAGCGACGGCCGATTCACATTCGATGTGCCCGACGGTACGTATCGAATTCGCGTGACGCATGACGGCTTCCAGCCGCAGGCCATCGATGTGACGGCCGGTCGCGACGTCACCGTGGCGATGAAAGCCGCGCTCGCGGAGAACATCGTCGTCTCCGGCATCCGTGCGGACGCCGAGACGCCCATTACGAAGAGCAACCTGTCGCATGACGACATGGAGAAGCGGTACTACGGCCAGGACATCCCGATGCTCCTGCGCGACACGCCGTCGATCAATGCCTATGCAGAAGGCGGCGTTGGCGGCGCGGGCTATTCGTACATCTCGCTGCGCGGCATCAGCCCGACGCGGCTGAACTTCACGTTCGACGGAATCCCGCTGGCCGACTCGGAAGACATGGGCGCGTACTTCGTCGACTTCCCCGACCTCGCGCACTCGCTCGAAAGCATCCAGATCCAGCGCGGCGTCGGCACCTCCACCGTCGGTTCGCCTTCCTTCGGCGGCTCGATCAATCTCGAGAGCGTCGCGCCGTCGCAGCAGCAGACGACCGAGGCGTGGTTAGGCGCAGGATCGTTCGGGACGAGGCTGGCGTCCGTCGGCTATCAATCCGGAGCGTTCGCCGGCGGATTCGCGGCGTACGGACGCCTCTCCGTTCAGGAGACCGATGGTTTCCGCGAGCACTCCGGAGTGCGCCAGCACAACTTCTTCTTCAGCGGAGCGAAACAGAACGACACCTCGGAGTGGAAACTGACAGGCTTCAGCGGCCGCGAGTCACAACACGAGTCCTTCTTTGCCAGCGACGAGGACACGCTGAAGGTCAACCTTCGCGACAACCCGCTGTCGCCCAATGATCGCGACAGCTTCGGCTACAACCTGGCCGAGGCGCAGTACATGCGCGAGAACATGACGGCGTCGGTGTTCTTTCAGCGGGGCTACGGCTGGTATCGCCTCGATGGCAGCCAATACAACCTCGATGGGCTGCTCATCGGGAGCATGGTGTCGTACACCTCGACGTGGCACGGCGTGACCGCGAACTACGGCGCCCACATCAATCACTTCCGCCGCGAGCACAGCCGCGAGGATTACTCTAACTACGGCACGAAGGACGAAGCGAACGGCTTCGCGAAGTTCAACTACGACGTGAACCGCTGGCGTCTGTATACCGATCTTCAGCTCCGATCGACGGACTTCCACTACCACGGCGACGTGCCGATCGATCCGATCCGGTGGACGTTCTTCAATCCGAAAATCGGCGCGCGGTACGAGATGACGTCGCGAGCGGGCGCGTACATTTCCGCCGGCCTCTCTGAGCGCGAGCCGACGCGCAACGACCTCTTTCAGGGCGAGGACAATGCGACGTTCGCGCACGATCTCCACGCGGTGAAGCCCGAGCGTCTCGTGGATGTGGAGGCCGGTGTCGATTTTCGCAGCGCGCACGGCTCGATCAGCGCGAACGTCTATGCGATGGAGTTCCACAACGAGATTGCCGCGACGGGGGAGCTGTCCGACATCGGCCTCGCCCTGCGCCGCAACGTCGATCGCAGCTATCGTCGAGGAATCGAGATCGAGAACTGGTGGCAGATCGATCCTTCACTGCGCCTTCGCGGCAGCGCGAGTCTCAGCCGGAATCGCATCAGAAGCTGGACGCAGTTCTATGATGTGTACGACGCCGCGGGCAACGTGACGGGCAGCCGTGGCATCAAGAATCTCGATGTGAACCCGGTCGCGACGCCGCCGGTGATCATCAACCAGAGCCTCGACTACACTGCGTCGCACCGGCTGACGGTCAGCGCGACGGGCCGTTACGTTGCGAAGTCGTATCTTGACAACACGAACAATGACGCCTTCACCACACCGTCTTTCTTCGCGCTCGACGGTAGCGGCACGTTCGATCTCTCGCGATTCGCCAGAATCCAGCTACAGATCAACAACATGCTGAACAGCAAACGGATCTTTCCGAGCGGTTACAGCTATCTCTTCATCACGCCGGCTGGATCGATCGATGGCACCCGTTACTACTACCCTCAGGCGACGCGGAACTTCGTGGTAACACTGGACGTGCGCCGTTGACCGTCATCCTACTGTGTGGGGCCACTCCTCTGACTGGCCGGCCAGCCGGAGGGCTGGCCCCACACCTATGACGCCACTCGAGATCGCCGCCGTCGTCTTCACACTCATCAACGTGTGGCTGGCGGTGAAGCAGAATATCTGGACGTGGCCGTCAGGAATCGCGAGCGTGATTCTCTACGGCATCGTCTTTTACCAGTCGCGCTTGTGGGCCAATGCCGGCCTGCAGCTCATCTACCTCGCGCTCTCGATCCATGGCTGGTACGAATGGCTGCACGGCGGCGCGAATCACGGCGAGCTGCACGCGCGGCGTGCGACCCCGCGGCAGTGGATCGGCTGCGCGATCGCCGGTGTGGTGCTGACCGCCGCGCTCTTGTGGCTCCTGCGCATCACCAGCGGTTCGGCGCCGCTCTCGGACGCGTCGACCACCGCCTTCAGCATCGTCGGGCAGTGGATGCTGAATGAGAAATTGCTCGAGAACTGGCTCATCTGGCTTGCGGTCGACATCGTCTACGTTCCGATGTTCTTTGCCAGCGGCCGTCCGGCCAGCGCTTGGCTCTACGCGTTCTTCTGCATTCTGGCAGTGAAAGGATTCATCGATTGGCGACGGTCACTCGCATCTGCCTGATCGGTGCCGAGTGCACCGGAAAGACGCAGCTGGCCTCCGCGCTGGCGCGCGAGTTTTCCGCCGTGATCTCGCCCGAGTTCGCCCGCGAGTACGCGATCCGCGTCGCGCGCCCGCTCGACTTCTCCGACCTGGTGCCGATCGCCCGCGGCCAGATCGCCAACGAGAACATGGCGGTGGCGACGGCGCGCTCCGTCGTCATCTTCGACACGGATCTCATGAGCACCGTCGTCTACAGCCGCTACTACTGGGGAACCTGTCCCGGGTGGATCGAGCTGGACGCACGCGCCAGGCTGGCGGATCTCTATCTGCTGATGGACATCGATCTTCCCTGGATTGCGGATGCTGCGCGTGACGCTGCCGCCGACCGGCAGGAAGTCCACGCTCTTTTCGAAAGCACGCTTCGGGAGTTCGGCGCCCGCTGCGTTTCCATTTCCGGCTCGGGCCCCGAGCGCAAAAGCCGGGCCGCGGAGGCGATCCGGACCGCTAAACTCATTCCATGAACTGGATCGTCAAGAATTTCCTGCGCGGCCTCGTCATCGTGGTCCCGATCGCACTCACGATCTATCTGATTTACGAAGCGTTCGTGCGAATCGACCGCCTGCTCAACTTGAAGACGCCCGGCGTCGGATTCGCGGTGACCATCGCGAGCATTATCGCCATCGGTGCACTGGCTTCGAACTTCGTCGGCCGCAAATTCCTGAGCCTGACCGAAGCCGTGTTCACGCGCATGCCTCTGGTAAGGCTGATCTACGCCTCCATCCGCGATCTGCTCGAGGCGTTCGTCGGCGACAAGAAGCGCTTCAACCAGCCGGTCGCGGTCTCGCTGACCGACGACTTGCGAGCGGTCGGATTCGTCACTCAGGAAGATCTCACGTTTCTGGCCATGCCCGGCGACGTCGCGGTGTACCTGCCGTTTTCGTACAGCATGGCGGGTTCGCTGGTCGTCGTTCCGCGGACGCGCGTGCGACCGCTGGCCGTCGACAGCGCGAGCGTCATGGCGCTGGTTGTATCCGGTGGAATCTCGAGCGCGGCGGCGCATCACTGAAACAGGTCTGTTGCATCACTGCGCCGTTTCGATATGATCCGTGGCGCCCTCAATGGCGCAGATTTTTCACCGTAGCACCAACACGTTATCGCGCGTCACGATCTTCGGCGCTGTGTTCATCGCCGGGTTCGTGCTGTGGTTGATTGGTGGAATCGTCCGGTCACCGTTCGCGACGGGGCAGGGCGTGCATCTCGAGCAACCGGTTCCGTTCAGTCATCAGCATCACGTCGCAGGACTCGGCATCGACTGCCGCTACTGCCACACCTCGGTCGAGACATCGAATTTCGCAGGGATTCCCCCGACGGCAACGTGCATGAACTGTCACGCGCAGATCTGGACCAACGCCTCGATGCTCGAGCCGGTGCGATCGAGCTACGCGAACAATCAGCCCCTGCAATGGCAGCGGGTTCACCGCCTGGCGGACTTCGTCCACTTCAATCACAGCATTCATGTGGCGAAGGGAGTCGGTTGCGCGACGTGCCACGGCCGCATCGACCAGATGCCGCTGACCTATCAAGCCGCGCCGCTGACGATGGAGTGGTGTCTCGACTGCCATCGCCATCCCGAGAAATTCGTGCGGCCCACCAATCAGGTGTTCAACATGGCGTACGTGCCGGCCAACCAGGATGTCCTGGGCCCGCAACTCGTGCGCTCGAATCACATTCAGAGCCTGACGACGTGCTCGACATGTCACTACTAGGAGAGCTGGTCACCAGTTTCTCGAGATGAAAGAAATCGACTTCAAGGAATTCCGCCAACGGGTTGGCGACCTGCGCGGCAAGGAGTATTGGCGCAGCCTGGAAGAGCTTTCGCGCAGCGATGCGTTCGACGAGTTCTTCGCGCAGGAGTTCCCGCAGCAGGCGCTCGCGCTCGACAAGGGCGTCGACCGCCGCTCATTCATGAAGTTGATGGGCGCGTCCGTAGCGCTCGGCGGACTCACAGCCTGCAGCGGACCGGTCGAGAAGATCGTTCCGTACGTCAATCAACCCGAGAACCTCATCCCCGGCCGCCCGATCTTCTTCGCCAGCGCCATGACCCTCGGCGGCTACGCGAATGGCGTGCTGGTCGAGAGCCACATGGGCCGGCCGACGAAGATCGAAGGCAATCCCGATCATCCGTCGAGCCTCGGCGGTACGAACGCATTCATGCAGGCGTCCGTGCTCAACCTGTACGACCCCGACCGCTCGCAGGTCATCCGCCACCTCGGCGAGATTGCGACGTGGAGCGATTTCCTCGCATCGCTGCAGCCGGTTCTGAAGATGGCGGCCTCGAACCCGGGCGCCGTGCGCCTTCTGACGCAGACCATGTCGTCGCCGACTCTCGGCGCGCAGATGCAGGCGATTCTCGCGAAGTATCCGGGACTGATGTGGCATCAGTGGGAACCGGTGAACCGCGACGGCGTTCGCGAAGGGCTGAAGATGGCCTTCGGCAGCTACGCGAATACCGTCTACCACTTCGACAAGGCAAACGTGGTCGTGACGCTGGACGCCGACTTCATGGACAGCGGCCCCGGCCATCTGCGCTACGCCCGCGATTTCGCGGGCCGGCGGCGCGTGCGCCACAACGTCACCAAGTCGATCAATCGGCTGTATGCGATCGAGACCGCGGTGACGGGCTCCGGCGCGCTTGCGGACCATCGCTTCCCGGTGCGGCCATCGGAGATCGAGACGTGGGCCCGCGAGATTCTCGCGGCGATCGGCGGCGGACAGGCAAGGCCGGCCGTGGCATCGATCGCCAAAGATCTTCAGGCCAACCGCGGAGCGAGCATCGTCATCGCGGGCGAGGAACTGCCGGCTGCGATTCACGCGATCGCCATGGCGATCAATCAGGCTCTCGGCAACATCGGATCAACGATCACAGTCACGGATCCCGTCGAAGTGGCGCCCACCAACCAGCTGGAGTCGATGCGCCAGCTGGTGACGGACATGAATGCCGGTACGGTCAAAGCGCTGATCATCATGGGTGGAAACCCGGCATTCGACGCGCCCGCCGACTTCAACTTCGCGCACCTGATGTCGAAGGTGCCTTTCCGCGTGCACCAGAGCCTCTACTACGACGAGACCGGGATGCTCTGCCACTGGCACATCCCGGAGACGCATTACCTCGAGTCGTGGAGTGACGCGCGCGGACACGACGGAACGATCTCGATCGTGCAACCCCTCATCGCGCCGCTGTACAACGGCCGCTCGCCGCACGAGTTGTTAGGCGCGATGCTCGGCGGAATGGACGTCAATCCCTACGACGCCGTGCGTACGTACTGGATGACGAAGGCCGGCACCGGCGCAGCGTTCGAGACCACATGGCGCAAGTGGCTGAACGACGGCGTAATCGCAGGCTCGGCGTTGCCTGCTCGTGGAGGTGCTGCTGCCGCAGCCGCCCCGTCAACCGTCAACCGTCAACCGTCAACCGGTTTCGATCTCCAGATCAAGGTTGATCCAACGATCTACGACGGCCGCTTCGCGAACAACGCGTGGCTGCAGGAACTGCCGAAGCCGCAGACGAAGATCACCTGGGACAACGTGCTCCTCGTCAGTCCGAAAACTGCGCGCGACCTCGGTTTGTCCGACGATCGGCGCGATGCGATGGTGAATGAGCGCCGCACCCTGCGCGCGAACGTCTCGTATCGCGGCCGCACGATCAACGTCCCTCTGTGGGCGGTGCCGGGCTATCCCGACAACTCCGCAACGCTCTTCTACGGCTACGGCCGCGAGCGGGGCGGGAAGATCGCTGCCGGGACCGGCGTGAACGTCTATCCGCTGCGTTTGTCCGATGCGATGAACGGTGGAAGTGGTGCGCAGATCTCGCTGACCAGCAGCGAGTATCCGATCGGCTGCACGCAGGAACATCAGAGCCTGAATTTCAAGGACACTGGCGGCGATCGCGGCATCATTCACGCCGCGGCGTTCGAGGAGTACCAGCGCAATCCGCACTTCGCGCATGAAGGCGAGGAGGAGAGCAAAGAGTCGATGTATCCGCCGGTGGCCTACAACGGTCACGCCTGGGCGATGGTCATCGACTCCTCGGTCTGTACCGGATGCAACGGCTGCGTCGTGGCGTGTGTGGCCGAGAACAACATCGCCGTCGTCGGCAAAGAGGAAGTGGTGCGCGAGCGCGAGATGCACTGGCTGCGCATCGATCGCTATTTCCGAGGGGCGCCGGAGAACCCGGAGATCTATCACCAGCCGGTGCCGTGTATGCAGTGTGAGAACGCGCCATGCGAGCCCGTGTGTCCGGTCGAGGCGACGTCGCACAGCGCCGAAGGCCTGAACGACATGACGTACAACCGCTGCGTCGGCACGCGCTACTGCTCGAACAACTGCCCGTACAAAGTGCGCCGCTTCAACTTTTTCCAGTACAGCGACTACGACACCGAGGCGCTCAAGCCGCTGCGCAATCCCGACGTCACGGTGCGCACGCGCGGCGTGATGGAGAAGTGCACCTACTGCGTGCAGCGCCTCAACGCCGCCAAGATCGACGCGGAAAAAGAGAACCGCCGCGTGCGCGACGGTGAAGTGACGACGGCCTGCGCTCAAGCATGTCCGACGCAGGCGATCGTCTTCGGCGATATGAACGACCCGCAAAGCCATGTGCACCAGTTGAAAGGCGAGCCCGCGAATTACACACTGCTGCCGGATCTGAATACGCGGCCGCGCACGACGTACCTGGCGGTGGTGAAGAACCCCAATCCGGAGATCAAGGGATGAAGAATCAGAGGACGAGGAATCGGAGCACGAGGAATCAGAGGACGAGGGATGTTGAATGTTCAATGTTGAATGTTGAATGCGATGCTCGCGCGCGCCTTCCATTCAACATTCAACATTTAACATTCAACATTCAGATTCGACCTTCAACATTCAGATTCGACATTCAGCAATAGAAAAATGGCCGACCAGCTCCCGATCCACGAAGTCCGACCGGTCACGCAGGAGATGCGCATCCCTGCGCGCTTCATCCCGCAGGCCGTCATCGAGCCCGGCCATACGTTCGCGTCGGTCACCGATCAGATCAGCTCCATCGTTCTGCGCCGCCGCATGCCGGTCGGCTGGTACGTCGGATTCCTCGTCGGCTGCCTCGGCGTCATGGTGCTCACGGCGACGATCGGAAAACTGATCTTCGTCGGCGTCGGCATCTGGGGCATCAATCATCCGATCGGCTGGGGCTTCGACATTCTCGACTTCGTCTGGTGGATCGGTATCGGCCACGCCGGCACGCTGATCTCCGCGATTCTTCTTCTGCTGCGCCAGGACTGGCGCACGTCGATCAACCGGTTCGCGGAAGCAATGACGTTGTTCGCGGTTGCGGCCGCGGGTCTTTATCCGGCGCTGCACACCGGCCGACCGTGGTATGACTTCTGGCTCTTCCCGTACCCGAACACGATGGCGCTGTGGCCGCAGTTTCGCAGCCCGCTGATGTGGGATGTGTTCGCGGTCTCGACCTACGCAACGGTGTCGGCGCTCTTCTGGTACGTCGGACTCATCCCCGACATGGCCACGCTGCGCGATCGCTCGAACAGCTTCATCGGACGCAAGATCTACGGTATGGCCGCGTTAGGCTGGCGCGGATCGGCGAAGCACTGGTATCGCTACGAGACGGCGTATCTGCTTCTTGCCGGCCTCTCGACGCCGCTGGTGCTCTCAGTGCACACGATCGTCAGCTTCGACTTTGCGGTGTCATCGCTGCCGGGCTGGCATTCGACGTTCTTCCCGCCGTACTTCGTCGCCGGCGCCGTGTACGCCGGCTTCGCGATGGTGCTGACGCTCGCGATCCCCGCGCGGAAGATGTTCCACCTCGAGGATTTCATCACGATGAAGCACCTCGAGAACATGGGCAAAATCATGCTCGCGACGGGCCTCATCGTGTTCTACGCGTACGCGGTCGAGGCGTTCTACGCCTACTACAGCGGCAATGTCTTCGAGCGCTACATGATGCTCAACCGCGCGTTCGGACCGTACTGGAAGATGTACTGGATGCTGATCCTTTGCAACGGTCTCGCGCCGCAGATCATGTGGATCAAGCGCTGCCGCACCAGCACCACGTGGCTTCTCGTCGCCGCGATGTTCGCGAACGTGGGTATGTGGCTCGAGCGCTTCGTCATCATTCCGACCTCTCTGCACCGCGACTACCTGCCGTCGTCGTGGGGCATGTACCACGGCACCGTCTGGGACTGGGGCATGTACCTCGGCTCCATCGGCCTGTTCTTGTTCCTGCTGTTCCTGTTCCTCAGGTTCCTGCCGATGATCTCGATCTTCGAAATGCGCACGCTCGTTCCGGGCGCGCAGACCCACGCGGGGGAGCACGACTAGGCGATGGCGATCGGACGCGTGCTGAGCGGGACGTATGGTGTCATCGCCGAATTCGGCGAAGCGCAGGAGCTCGTAAACGCGGCGAACGCGGCGCGCGAAGCCGGCTATACGCAGCTGGATGCCTTCTCGCCGTTCCCGATCCACGGACTGCATGAAGCCGTCGGCATGCAGAAGACCCGTCTGCCGCTCCTCGTCCTCGGCGGCGGTTTCGTCGGCGGAATCGGCGGCTTCTTCATGTGCTGGTACGCCAACGTCGTCGCGTATCCGATGAACATCGGCGGCAAGCCGTTGAACGCGTGGCCGGCGTGGATCCCGATCACCTTCGAGTGCACGATTCTCGTCGCCGCGCTCACCGCGGTCTTCGGCATGCTGGCGCTCAACGGGCTGCCGATGCCGTATCACCCCGTCTTCAACGTGAAGCGTTTCGACCAGGCATCGCGCGACAAGTTCTTCCTCGTCATCCAGTCGCGCGATCCGAAGTTCGAGGTCGACGAGACGTGGGATTTTCTGCTGTCACTCCATCCGCGGGAGGTTGTCGATGTCCCGTGGTAATCCCCTCTCCCGGCCTTCGGCAACTTTGGTTGTTGGGTCGCAAAGTGGGAAGACGTCGTCCTTCGCCCCGCGACGCGGGGAGAAGGTCCGCGAAGCGGTGATGAGGGGCTTTTTCATTGCGACGCTTCTCTTCCTCGCCTCGTGCAAGGGCCACGGCCCGACGCTGCAGCAGATGGCCGATCAACCGAAATACGACCCGCTGGAGGCGAGCAGCTTCTTCGCCGACGGCATGTCGGCCCGGCCGCGCATCCCGGGCACCGTCGCTCGAGGCGAGCTCGCAAACGACGGCTACCTCTCGACCGGCAAGATCAACAATGCCGAGGGGGATGGGTTCCCGTTCGCGATCACGACGGAGGTGATGAATCGCGGCGAAGAGCGGTTCAACGTCTACTGCTCTCCGTGCCACAGCCGGCTCGGTGACGGCCAGGGCATGGTTCCTTCGCGGGGCTACCGGCATCCGCCGTCCTTTCACACGGACACGCTGCGGAACGCGAAGACGGGACATTTCTTCGACGTGATCACCCACGGATTCGGCTCGATGCCGCCGTATGCGGTGCAGGTTCCTCCGCGCGATCGGTGGGCGATCATCGCGTACATCCGCGCGCTGCAGCTCAGCCAAAACGCGACCATGGATGATGTACCGCTCGAGATGCGAGGAAAACTATGAGCGCCACCGCTCGGGACTCGCAGGGTTCGACCGGCATCGTGCGATGGCAGACGCCGTCGCTCATCGCCGGCATCATCGGGCTGATCCTGTCCGCCGTCGGATTCTTCATCAATCGCCAGGACTTCTTCCGCGCCTATCTGCCGAGCTTCCTCTTCTGGTTCTCGATTGTCGCCGGCTCGCTGGCAGTTCTGTGCCTGCAGTACATGACCGGCGGCGAATGGGGCCTCATGATCCGCCGCCCCCTCGGCGCCGCCGCCCGGACGATGTGGCTGATGTTCGTGTTCTTCCTGCCGGTTCTGGCGGGGATGAAGTTTCTCTATCCGTGGACCAACACCGAGTGGGCGCAGCACGATCCGGTGGTCCGGCTGAAGCTTGCGTACCTCAACACGCCGCGATTCATGGCATTCACTCTGTTCTATTTCTTCTGCTGGATTCTGTGGGCCTGGTCGATCCGCCGGCTCTCCGTGAAATTCTACGAAGACCGCGCGCCGGAGACCGATCTTGCGCGCCGTCGCTGGGCCGGCGCGGGCCTTCCGATGATCGTGCTGACGCTGACCTTCGCATCGATTGACTGGATGATGTCGATCGAGCCGCGCTGGGCTTCGACGATGTACGGAATCACGTTCCTGGTCGGCTGCGCACTCTCCGCGTTCGCCTTCGTCACGTTCTTCCTGACCCGGCTGGCCGGAACTGATGCGATGGCGGGGATCCTGAAACCGTCGCATCTGCGCGATCTCGGCAATCTGATGCTGGCGTTCGTGATGTTCTACGCGTACACCGCGTTCTCCGAGTATCTTCTGATCTGGTACGCGAACACGCATGAGGAGATCCCGCACTACCTCACGCGGCAGCACGGAGTGTGGGGCGCGCTGGCACTGATGCTGGTCGTGTTTCACTTCTTCCTGCCGTTCTTCATGCTGCTGATGCGCGCGATCAAGGATCGCGCGGAAACGATCGCCGTCGTCGCCGTGATCATCATCGTGATGCGCTACGTGGCAATCTACTGGCTGGTGGCGCCGTCGTTCTACGGCGCGGATTTTCACTACTCCTGGATCGATCTAGCGACGCTCGTCGGGATCGGCGGCGTCTGGATGTTCGCCTTCCTTCAGCAGTTGAAGGGGCAGACCATCATTCCGATTCACGAGACGTGGGTCGAGGAAGCGATTCGAGAGGGAGCGCTGCGCGTCAATGGTTGATCACGACGACAGCATCATCAATCTGGAGACGCACCACGAGAAGAGCGACGTGGATGTCCGCGCGCTTCTGTGGTTCGTGGTGATCTTCATCGTCTTCGCGGCCTTGACGCATCTGCTCCTGTACATGATGTTCCGCTACTTCGTGGTCCTCTCCCGCGGCGCAACGAATGCGCCGCTGACGTCGATCGCGCGACCGGCCGACGCCGCGATTCCGCAGCAGCCGCGCCTGCAGCCGTTCCCGAACAAAGAGCGCGACGGCACGACGGTCGCGCCAAACGCGCTCACTCCCGAAGTGGACATGGTTCTCATGCGCCGCGATCAGGATCAGGCCCTGCGCACGCCGGCGATGATGGATCGGCAGAAGGGAACCGTGAGAATTCCCATCGAGGTCGCGAAGCAACTCATCGTCCAGCGCGGACTGCCGGTGGTGAAGCCGTGAAGGCGCGGGTCGCGAGTCGCTGGTCGCTGGTCGGGATGTTCGTGGCCACTTCACTCTTTGCGGAGACTTCGACCACGCCGGCGCAACTGCCCGGCGAGGTGTCGGTCAAACAGAATCTGAACGCGCAGATCCCGCTCGACCTGATGTTTCGCGACGAGACGGGCAAAGTGATTCGCCTTCGTGAGCTCTTCCGCGGCAAGCCCGTGCTCCTCAACTTCATGTACTACCGCTGCCCGATGCTCTGCAGCATGGTGATGGAAGGGGTGGCCAGCTCGCTCACGGAGCTGAAGTTCGACATCGGCCGAGACTTCGACGTGATCACCGTGAGCATCGACCCGCGCGACACGCCGCAGGATGCGGTCATCAAGAAAGACAAATACGTGAAGCGGTACGGCCGCTTCGACGCGCAGTCCGGATGGCATTTCCTCACCGGCCACGAGTCCGCGATCAAGTCGCTGGCCAATACGGTGGGCTTCCACTACGCGTATGACATCAAGCAGGACCAGTTCGCGCATCCGACGATGCTCGCGATCCTCACGCCGCAGGGCCGCGTCTCACGCTACATCTACGGCTTCGAGTACAAGGCGCGCGATCTTCGCCTCGCTTTGGTGGAGGCGTCGTCGAACAAGATCGGCACGGCCACCGATCAGCTGCTCCTGATGTGCTATCACTACGATCCGGTCACCGGAAAATACACACGCAGCGCGATGAACATCATGCGCGTCGGCGGCGTGGCCACCGTGATGGGGATCGTCGGCTTCATCTTCATCTCGTTGCGTAGAGAGCGGCATGGCCCCAGGGAGGGGGACGAGTGATCGTCCAGGACTTCCCGCTCTGGCCGCAACAGGCGTCGACGTTCGCGCCGCAGATGGACGCGCTGTTCATCTTCATGTGCGTCGTTTGCGGCTCGGTCTCGATCGTCGTCTTCCTGCTGATCTTTTTTCTGGCGGCGAAATACCGCCGGCGTCCCGACAACCAGCTGGCCCAGGAACAGGAGCCGCCGAAGATCCTCGAGGCCGCCTGGATCATCATCCCGTTCTTCATCTTCATGGGGATGTTCGTCTGGGGCGCCTGGATGTTCTTCCAGCTCAATCGCGTGCCGGACAACGCGCTCGACATCTACGCGACCGGAAAACAGTGGATGTGGAAGTTTCAGCATCCGAGCGGTCAGCGCGAGATCAATACGCTCCACGTTCCCGTCGGACGGCCTGTCCGCATCACCATGGCGTCGGAAGACGTCATTCACAGCCTTTACTTTCCCGCGTTCCGGACGAAGGCCGACGTCCTGCCGAACCGCTACAAAACGATGTGGTTTCAGGCCACGAAGACCGGGCAGTATCACATCTTCTGCGCCGAGTATTGCGGCACGCTGCACTCCGGAATGATCGGATGGGTGGATGTGATGGAGCCGACCGATTATCAGAAATGGCTTGCCGGCGGCACCGAGGGATCGCTGGCATCCCAGGGCGAGAAGGTGTTTCAGAAGTACGCCTGCAACACATGCCACACCAATGACTCGACGGGCCGCGGCCCGGTCCTCGCCGGCGCGTACGGCAGCAACGTGATGCTGGACGACGATACGATCGTTCGCTTCGATGAGAACTACATTCGCGAGTCCATTCTCAATCCGCAGGCGAAAGTGGTGAAGGGTTTCGCACGCCCCTCGATCATGCCGACATTCCAGGGACAGGTGAACGAAGAAGATCTCCTGAAGCTGCTCGCGTACGTGCAGTCTCTCGACGCGAAGCAACCTGCGGCAAAGCCCGTCGAGTTGCCGTCATCGTTCCAGGCGAGCAGCGGTGCGGGAAAGACACCGAAGGGACAAGAAACTCCCCCGAAGGGACAAACCCCATGAGCAGCCTGACTCTGCACGACGTCCGATTCATCGAACCGGAGAAGACGCGCAACTACCTCAACGACGACTACGGCGCGTTCTCCTGGCTCCTGACCAGGGACCATAAGCGGATCGCGATCCTCTATCTGATGTCGGTCACCGTCATGTTCATGCTGGGCGGCTTTTTCGCCGTGATGATGCGCATCGAGCTCCTCACGCCCGAAGGCGACATGGTGACGAGCGATACGTACAACAAGTTCTTCACCCTGCACGGCGTGATCATGGTGTTCTTCTTCCTGATCCCGGTGATTCCCGCGGTTCTCGGCAACTTCCTGTTGCCCATCATGATCGGCGCGAAAGACCTCGCGTTTCCAAGGCTGAACCTTCTCAGTTGGTACCTCTACATCATCGCCGCGGCGCTCGGTCTGTTCATGATGATCAGCGGCGGCGTCGACACCGGCTGGACGTTCTACACGCCGTTCTCCACCCAATACTCGAACACGCACGTCTTCGCCACGCTCTTCGCCGCGTTCATCGCCGGGTTCTCATCGATTCTGACGGGTCTCAACTTCATCGTCACGATTCATCGCATGCGCGCGCCGGGCCTCACCTGGTACCGACTGCCGCTGTTCATCTGGTCGCTCTACGCGACGAGCCTCGTGCAACTCCTGGCGACGCCGATCCTGGCCATCACGCTCACGATGCTCATGGTCGAGCGCGTGCTGAAGGTCGGCATCTTCGATCCCGCGTTAGGCGGCGACCCGCTGCTGCTGCAGCACATGTTCTGGTTCTACTCGCACCCAGCGGTCTACATCATGATTCTGCCGGCGATGGGCGTGGCGAGCGAGGTCATCGCCGCTTTCACACGCAAGAAGATCTTCGGCTACAAGTTCGTCGCCTACTCCTCGCTGGCCATCGCGTTCCTCGGTTTCCTCGTGTGGGCGCACCATCTGTTCGTCAGCGGCATCTCGATCTACTCCGCGATGATCTTCTCGTTCCTCAGCTACTTCGTCGCGGTGCCCTCCGCCATCAAGGTCTTCAACTGGACGGCGACGCTCTACAAAGGCTCGGTCTCCTGGCAGACGCCGATGCTGTACATCATGGGGTTCATCGGCCTGTTCACGATCGGCGGCGTCACCGGGCTGTTCCTCGCCGCGATCGGCCTCGACGTGCACGTCACCGACACGTATTTCGTCGTCGCGCATTTCCACTACGTCATGGTCGGCGGCGTCGTCATGGCGTATCTCGCCGGGATTCACTACTGGTGGCCGAAGATCACCGGCCGGATGTATCCCGAATGGTGGGCGCGCCTCGCGGCGCTGCTCGTCTTCGTCGGATTCAATCTCACGTTCTTCCCGCAGTTCGTTCTCGGATACCTCGGCATGCCGCGTCGCTATCACGCGTACGCGCCGGAGTTCCAGGTGCTGAACGTCATGTCCACCGCGGGCGCATCGGTCCTCGCTGTCGGATATGCGCTGCCGCTCGGCTACCTTCTCTGGTCGCTATGGTTCGGTCGCAAGGCGGGCGTGAATCCGTGGGGTGCGGTCGGTCTCGAATGGACGACGTCCTCGCCGCCGCCCAAGGAAAACTTCCATGAGACGCCTGTCGTCACCTGGGACGCGTACGACTATCCCGCGATGCTGAAGGCGATGGGGGAGACGCAGAATGTCTGAGATGACGCTCCACGACTCGCCCGAGCACGCACATCACCCGTTCCTCCAGCACCACTTCGAAGACCTCGGCCAGCAGCACGAGGCGTCGACGCTCGGGATGTGGATGTTCCTGTCGACGGAGATCCTCTTCTTCGGCGGCGTTCTCTGCGCGTACTGGATCTACCGCATCATGTATCCCGACGCGTGGGCCATCGGCGGCGAGCAGCAGAACACGCTCTTCGGCGGCATCAACACGATCGTCCTCATCATCAGTTCGCTCACCATGGCCCTGGCCGTCCGCAACGCGCAGCTCGGCCGCCGCCAGGCCACCGTCGTGATGCTGTTCGCCACGTTGATCTTCGGCAGCATCTTCCTCGCTGTGAAGGGCTACGAGTACCACGCGCACTACAGCGAGGGGTTGTTTCCCGGAACGCATTTCACGTGGCACGAGAATCCGGCGCTCGCCAGCAAGGTGCAGCTATTCATGGTGTTCTACTGGTCGATGACCGGCCTGCACGCTCTTCACATGGTCATCGGTGCCGGCCTGCTCATCTGGATGATGTGGCGAGCGTGGCGAGGCGACTTCAGCCCCGAGTATTACGGCCCTGTCGAGGTCATGGGCCTCTACTGGCATTTCGTGGACATCGTGTGGATCTTCCTCTTCCCGTTCCTGTACCTCATTCCGCACTTCGGAGTGGCGCATCATGGCTGACGAACACGCACCGCACATTCACGTGACGCCGATGAGCACCTATCTTCTGGTGTTCGGTGCTCTGGCGATCGGCACGCTCCTCACCTGGTTTGCGTCCACGATCGATCTCGGCTGGGCCAATACGCCGATCGCGCTGGTGATCGCGACGACGAAGGCCGTCCTCGTCATCCTGTTCTTCATGCACGTGATCCACTCGACGCGCCTCACCTGGGTCGTGGTGATCGGATCGTTTCTCTGGTTAGGCGTGCTGTTCGTGCTGACGTTCGCTGATTACCTGACGCGCGCCTGGGCTATTTACTGAAGTGTGGGGCCAGCCCTCTGGCTGGCCGGCCAGTCAGAGGACTGGCCCTACACCTGCGGCTTCGCCGCGAGAACCACCGTGTAGAACGAGCGCGACAGCGTGCGCTCTTCAGCCGAGATCAGCTTCGCCACCGCGTCGTGAAACCGCCTCGAGTCTCGCTGCATGTTCGGGTAGAGCAGCGAGAGAAGATGCCCGCCGTAATTGCGCCTCTCATCGATCCGGAAGTGACGCGCGACCGCCGGCACGATCTGCGACGAGCGGATTGCCTCCGTCGGATCCTCGCGATTGATCGGCGCGCGAATGATCTTCGCGCGACGCGTTCCCGCAGGGAGCAGACGATAGGCGAGGTTCGGCCGGACTAACTTCGCGAGCGTCCATTCGTCGCGCGACGGCCCGATGTACTCGTCGAGAACCAGAGCGCCGCCCGGTTTCATCGCACTTGAAACGAGCGACATCAACTCGTCGAGGCCGTCGAAGTGATGCAGCGACTGGTGAAAAAAGACGGCGTCATACGATTTGCCGCGAAGGAACTCACGCGCGTCGGCTGCGACGTATCGAATCGAGGGACCGAGTCGCCGCGCTTCCACCAGGACGGATTCGCTTGCATCGATGCCCGTCATATCGCGCACGGCACCGCTGTCGACCAACGATCGCTCCAGTCCGCCCGTACCACAGCCGATGCTCAGCGCACTTTCGAAACGTCTTCCGGCCAGTACGGCAGGGAACGGCCACACATTCGGGTCACCGGTCACGCGGCGGTTGATCGCCGCACGAACCAGCGGATGCGCCATCCAGATGTCGGAGGTATCGGTGTGATGGGTGAGGTTGTCCCAGTACGTCACACATGGATGTTAAACTCCCGCGCCTCATGAGGTATCTCGTCACCGGCGGCGCCGGCTTCATCGGATCGAATTTCATCCGTTTCCTCTTCCGCCAATACGGCGAAGCCGCGCAGGTGGTCAACCTCGACAAACTCACGTATGCCGGGATTCGCGAGAATCTCGCCGAGTACGAGGGGAAACCCAACTATCGTTTTCAGCAGGGCGACATCGCGAATGCCGCGGACGTCGTGGAAGCGTTCAAGGGCGTCGATGGCAGCGGCGTGGACGTCGTCGTCAACTTCGCGGCCGAGACGCACGTCGATCGCTCGCTGATGGAGGCGGGCACCTTCATCGAGACGGACGTCCACGGCGTGCTCGTCCTTCTGGAGCAGGCGCGCAAGACGACGCTGAAACGCTTCGTGCAGATCTCGACGGACGAGGTCTACGGCTCCATCGAAACAGGTTCCTTTCGCGAGACCGATCCGCTGAATCCCCGCAATCCATACTCCGCGTCCAAGGCCGGAGGCGATCGCATGGCCTACGCGTACGGGCAGACGTACGGCCTGCCGGTGATCGTCACGCGCGCGTCGAACAATTTCGGGCCGTGGCAATACCCGGAGAAGCTGATTCCGCTCTTCGTCACCAATGCGATCGACGATCAGCCGCTGCCGCTCTATGGTGATGGCCGCAACATTCGCGACTGGCTCTTCGTCGACGATCACTGCGGAGCGATCGACTTCCTCATCGAGCGCGGAACGAACTCCGAGACCTACAACATCGGCGGCGGGAACGAGCGTGAGAATCGCGAGATCACGCATAAGATTCTCGAGATCCTCGGCAAGCCGGAATCGCTGATCAAGCGCGTCGCCGACCGAGTCGGCCACGACCGCCGCTACTCCCTCGACTCTTCGAGACTGGAACGCCTCGGGTTCAAATGCGACACAAATTTCGATGACGCGCTGCGGCGCACGGTGAAGTGGTACTCGGACAACGAGACGTGGTGGCGCGGCATCAAGGAGCGCAGCACCGAATTCCGCGAGTACTACGCGAAGCAGTACGATCAGCGCCGCTGACGCGGCGCGTTGTCGGTTGTCGGTGCTCGGTTGTCCACGACCCCCCGCCTTTTTTGACAACCGACAACCGAAAACCGATAACGCGCGGCGAAGCCGCGCAGCTATGTGATTGCCCTTGCGATCAAAAACGCCGCCGTCGCCGCCAAGCCGCCCGTGATCGTGGTCTGCAACGCGCTCTTCAGTGGGCGTGCGCCCGTGTAGCGACCCTTGACCAGTCCGAAGATCGCCAGCGCGATGAGCGTCACGACGATCGAGATGATGAGCGCGGTGTGCGCCGCATGGAAGAGCATGTACGGCGCGAGGGGGATCATTCCGCCGACGACGTACGACGTGGCGATCACCGCTGCACTGATGCGCGCGCGCTTCGGATCGGGTTTCTCCAGCCCGAGCTCGAATCGCATCATGAAGTCCACCCACTCTTTCGGCTTCCGGCTCATCGCTTCCACGACCGGACGGATGTGCTCGTCCTCCATCCCGTATTCGCGGAAGATCTCTGCGACTTCGCGCATCTCCTCGCGCGGGATCTCGCGAATCTCCTGGTGCTCTTTTTTTTCTTCCGCAGCGTAGTGCTCGGCATCGCTCTTCGCCGCCAGGTAGCCGCCGAGACCCATGGCGATGGCGCCGGCGGCGATTTCGGCCAATCCCGCGGTCACGATGATCCCCGCCTGCTGGACGGCTCCGCTCAGCCCTGCGGCCAGCGCGAAGGGCACCGTCAGGCCGTCGGACATGCCGATGACCACATCACGGACGACTTCGCTCGATGTGAAATGCCGCTCGACGTGTGGGGTCTGCGGCATTTAGGCGGCGCGACAGCTGCGGATGTCTTCGATCAGGCGCGGCATGTCGAATGGCTTCACATGGATCTTGAACACCGGGTCCGCAACTCGGTGCAGGATCTCTTCCTCCGGAACGGCGGATGCGATGATCGTGCAGCGCAGGAGCTCGGGCTTCGACTGGCGGATGTGCTGCAGAACAGCGTAGCCGTCGACGCGCGGCATCATGAGGTCGAGCAGCACGAGCGAGAAGCCGTCGGCGTTGAGGCGTTGGATCGCCTGTTCGCCGTCGCTGGCCGTCTCCACGACGTATCCCTGGTGTGCGACGACCGTCGCGAGCAGCGTGCGGATCGGATCATCGTCGTCCACGACGAGGGCTCGTGATTGAGTCATGTCTCCCGGCCAGCAAGAACTTCGCCTACGCCAGGTTCGCGGCGATGAAGAAGGGCGCGGCGAAGATGGCGACGAGGATGGCGAGCGGGATGAGCAAGGCGATCACGACCGCTGCCACGGCCAAGAGTACCGCGAACTTCACGATCAAGGCTACGAGAATCAACGGCAGGAGCAGGATCTTGATCGGCAGAAGAACGAGACGGACCGCGAGCTTCAGCGCGGCCAGAGCCACGATGAATGGGAACGCGATGACGGCAAGGCCAGCGAGCATTACGAGCGCGAAGAAGCCGAACATGAATGCAGATACGATGGCCGCGCGACGATGTTGCGCGTGAACGAGCACTGCCTGTTTGCTGCGCCGGCTCTCAGCCTGCGTCGCGGGGCTAAGAGCCCGCGCAGCACACGGCTATGCGGCCCAAGTGCGTCCGCGGGGACCGACGTAAAGCGACTGCGGGCGGATGAGCCGGTTGTCTCGCCGCTGCTCGAGGGCGTGCGCGACCCACCCGACCACCCTGCTGACGGCGAAGGTCGGCGTGAACAGCGGAACATCGAGGCCGATGCCGTGCAGGAGCAGCGCGGTGTAGAACTCGACGTTCGTCTGCAGATGCCGGCCCGGCTTGTGCTCTTCCAGCACGCGGAGCGCGACCTGCTCGACGGCACGCGCGAGGTCGTACAGCTTCCGATCTCCGCCGTTGTTGAAGAGTCTCTCTGCCGCAGCGCCGAGGACGTCGGCGCGAGGGTCGCGGACTTTGTAGACGCGATGGCCGAAGCCCATGAGCTTCTCCCCCGACTCCACCTTGCGTCGCAGAATCTCCTCGGCTCGCGCGGCGTCGCCGATCTCGAACACCATATCGAGTGCCGGTCCGGGCGCGCCGCCGTGCAACGGTCCCTTGAGCGCGCCGACGGCTCCGGTGATGGCGGAGACCAGATCCGAGCCGGTCGACGCGATCACGCGCGCGGTGAAGGTCGATGCGTTGAGACCGTGGTCGACTACGGTGTTGAGATAGGTCTCGAGCGCTCGTACACGCGGAGCCGCCGGCACCTGGCCATCGAGCATGTAGAGATAGTTCGCGGCGTGACCGAGATCGTGGCGCGGCGTGATGGGCTCGCGGCCGCTGCGAAGTCTGGCGAGCGCCGCGACGATCGTGGGGAACTTCGCGACGAGATTTGCGCCATCCTCACGGTCGTCGCCGATCGCCGGGATCGCGGCAGCCGCCATCCGTAGCGCGTCCATCGGCGACGCGATCGCCGGCAGCATCCGCATCACCTGCGGATCGACGTTGCGCAGCCCGTGCAGCGGCAAATCCCCGCATAGCAGCGCGATGACGTCTTCGAATGTCGCCTTCGGCGCGAGGTCGCCGACCTGGAAGCCCGCGATGATTAACTCGCCGCGCTCTCCATCGACGAGGCTGAGCGCCGTCTCGGCGGCGACGACCCCTTCCAGTCCGGCAGCAGATCCCATATCATCAACATAGATTTTATAAGTCAAGTCTGTCAATATTGATACAAGAATCAATATGTCTGAATGGATGACCGCGGCGGAAGCCGGTGAGCGCCTCGGAATCACGCGCGCGACCTTGTATGCGTACGTCAGCCGCGGATTGGTCCGGTCGTCGTCCGTGCCGGGCTCTTCGCGTGACCACCGTTACTCGTCGGACGATGTCGAACGACTGCGCGGCCGGGCCGAGCAGCGAAAGGATCCGGCGCGATTGGCCGAGCGCGCGTTGCACTGGGGCGTGCCTGTCCTCGAGTCGGCGATCACGCTCATCGCGGACGACCGGCTCTACTACCGCGGGCACGATGTCACGGAACTTGCCCGCAGCCGGTCGATCGAGGAAGTCGCGTCGCTGCTATGGAGCGGCACCTTCGACGTTGCCGGATTCGCTTCCACACCGCTGCATGTCGTTGCCGGCGGCAAGGTCACCGATGCGCTTCCCTTTGCCAACCGCGCGGAATCGATTCTGCCTCTGGTCGCAGCGCGCGATCCGCTGGCTTACGACCTTCGCCCGCGTGCGGTCGCCCAGACGGGCTGGCGCATCGTCAATCTCCTCGCCAGCGTCGCAGCGGATACCGCCGATCTCGCACCGACGGTGGAAGAGACGCTGCAGCGCAAGTGGGCGCCGCGTGAGAAACACGCGGCGGATCTCATCCGTCAGGCGCTGATTCTCTGCGCCGATCACGAGCTGAACGTCTCGGCGTTCACCGCGCGCTGCGTGGCGTCGGCAGGCTCGAATCCTTATGCCGTTGTCCTCGCCGGCCTGGGTGCGATGGAAGGCGTCAAGCACGGCGGCATGAGCGCGCGGATCGAGACGATGCTCGACGATGTGCGCAACGCCACGGACATCCGGGCAGCACTCAGCGACCGCCTTCGCCGAGGCGAGCCGGTCTACGGGTTCGGCCATCCGCTGTATCCCGGAGGCGATCCGCGGGCCGCTTACCTGCTGGAGGAAGTGCGGAAGAGATCCTTGCGCTCCGCCGAACTCGTTTTTGCCCTTCGTGTCGTCGCGTCAGCCGAGGAGCTGCTGGGCGAGAGGGCGACGATCGATTTCGCACTGGTCGTTCTGTCGCGCGTATTGAAGCTGCAGCGCGGTTCGGCGCTGACGCTCTTCGCGTTAGGCCGGACGATGGGATGGATCGGTCATGCCATCGAGCAGTATTCGCGCGACGAAATCATCAGGCCGAGAGCGAGATATATCGGCGTCGCTCCTTCTTGACCTGCGACGCGTGGCGTCGCGTTGTCAGTTGTCAGTTGTCAAAGGCTGTACAAACGCGTGTCTGACAACCGATCACCGACAACCGTCAACGCGCGACGAAGTCGCGCAGATCAGTCCCGACGCACCATCTTCTTGACCTTGCCGAACATGTCGCTGCCGATCAGCGAGTCGGCGGCGCCGAGGACGCGCTGGATCATGGCCAGGACGTCTTCGCTGCCGCTCCAGTGTTCGCGCACCACCTCTTCACCCGTGCCGGTCAGGACCTTGTGCAGGATGTAGACGGCGAGCACGAGATCATCGAGGTACCCGATCGGTCCCACCAGCGCCTCGGGAATGAGGTCGAACGGAAAGATGAAGTACGCGAGGCCGCTGCCGAGAAGGACCTTGTCTTTCCCGGTGACGCGGGAATCGTTCACCAGGCGCCATAACAGAATGAAGACGTCGGGAACGAGCAGCAGGTATTCGGCGGTCTTCTCGACGGCGCTGCCCTTGTTCTCGACGTAGGAGTGGATCGATTTGCGGATGCGGTCGTAGAACCGCGTCGCGCGATCGCGCGTCACGACGACCGGCGCGTCATCGTGCGACGCCGACGCCTCGTTCGGTGTCTGATCCATTGGTTTCCTCCGGTTTGGTGGGAACGTCGGCGCCGCCGCGTCCAAGCGTGACGGCCAGTCCACCATCGACGATCCAGATTCTCTGGACCTCTGCGTCAACAAAGGCTGGCAAGAAGCGATCCAACGACACGACGAGCGTCGAAGGCTCTTCGTAACCCACCAGCGCGGCAGGCAGACGGCTCTTCATGAGGCCGAAAAGGAACTGCGGAATGGGGATGCCGCCGAATGCCGAGGCGGTGTGGAGCGGGACGCGAACAGTCTTGCCGGTGGCGCGGATCTCGGTGATGTCGACACTGAACGGCACGCTGATGAATTTGCGAATCGACCCGCTCACGCGCAGCAGTCCGTTCTGAAAGTGAAGGTGCAGACGCTCGATGGGCGGTACGGCGTAGGAAGCCATCATCGCGTTCAGCTTGTCGCCGTTGACGCGGACTTCCAGTTGATCCCATTCGACGAAACGCTTCATGAGGACTGAGGACTGGGGACTGAGGACTGAGCCCGTTTTCGTTGGGCGGCTACGGCTCGGCGAAGACCCCCCACAATCCGTCCGACTTCTTCCGCATCTCGCAGCAACGACTGCAGAGGCTCTTCGCCGATATAGCCGATGTCGCCGGCGATATAGAGTTGCGTTCGCAACTCGGCGCACGATCCCTTCGCGATCGAGAGAAACTGGTGGAATTCACTGCGTCCAGCGCGCTCGAAACCTTCTGCGATATTCGACGGGACAGATAACGCTGAGCCGCGTATCTGCCTGCTCAGGACGGGATCCGTAAGAAATGGCCCGCTGAGCGTTATGGAGTAAACACGCGCGGTGAGCGATCGCGCTTTCTGCCAGGCAATCAGATCTTCAAATTTTTTAACTCTGTTCATGCAACGATTGTCCCTCGGCATGCAAATCATCCACGCACCGTAGAGACGGACCTCAGTCCTCAGTCCTCAGTCCTCAGTCCTCAGTCCTCAGTCCTCAGTCCTCAGTCCTCAGTCCT
>JBBRMQ010000030.1:0-25255 GCA_038230775.1 Thermoanaerobaculia bacterium | reverse complement strand
CGACGGCGTACAACTCTCCGTTCATGTCCTCGCCGAAGCTCACGATCTTGAGCGACGTGTCGATCCGCGGCGTTCCGGTCCAGGCGCCGTTTGCGCCCTGGGTTGCGCCCCAGATCACGCCGGTGCAGTAGTCCGCGTAGAAATACGTGCCCCTCATGCGGACGAACGCGCCGCGGTAGCGATAGCCGCCGGTGATCGAACACGACCCGTCCGCGTGCGAGTACTCGAGGATCGGCGGCGTCAGCATCGCGTCGCTGCAATTGGTGGACGGGTTGAAACAGTGAAAGCCTTCCATGCGATGCCAGCCGTAGTTCTCGCCACCGATGCTCGTTGCGGGCTGCAAATCGACTTCCTCGTAATGATCCTGACCCACGTCACCGATCCAGAGATCGCCCGTCGAGCGATCGAAACTGAAACGCCACGGATTGCGCAGGCCGTAGGCCCAGATCTCATCGTGAAAAGGATTGGTGGGCGGAATGGCGTACGGCACCGTGTTGACGTCCAGGCGAAGCAGTTTGCCGAGGAGTACCGAGCGGTTCTGCGCGTTGTTCGGCGTATCGCCTGCGCCGCCGCCGTCGCCGACGCCCGCGTATAGATATCCGTCCGGACCAAATTGAAGTTGTCCGCCGTTGTGATTCGAAGCCTGGCGATGCTGCACCGACAACACAACGATGCGCGAGCTCGGATCGGCCACGTCGGGGTTGGAGGACGCGTGATAGCGCGCGATCGTGACGTCGCCCGTCGTGGCCGCCGTGTAATCGACGAAGAAGAAACCGTTCTGCGCGTACTTCGGGTGGAACGTGAGTCCGAGAAGGCCGCGTTCCCCGCAGCACGAGACGAGCGATCGGACGTCGAGGAACGGCGTCGGAAGAATGTGCGTGCCGTCCCAGATCACAATCAGACCCGGTTGCTCGACGATGAAGAGTCGCGAGTCGCCGGCGTTGACGAGGCCGAGAGGCTGGGTGAGGCCGTCGATGACGCGTTTGAGCGCGAGGTTCTGCGCGCCGGCGGTGGAGGCGATCAGGCAGAGCGCGAAAGCCAGGCTTCGCATCGCGTGGTCTCGAGCGGAGCCAGCCCGCAGGCTGGCCCGGAGACTCAGGCCACTTGCGGGAGGCGGTCAATCATCCGCACCGCGTGCTTCCAGTTGCGGCGTGATTGACGCACGTGCTGCTTCGCCAGGCGGCGCGTCTCGCGCCACTTGGTCGAGACGCCTTCCGCGCGCTCGTTCATGTGTTGCCGCCACAGCGTGAATGCGATCTCCAGATCATGCAGCGCGGCGTGCAGACGCTGACGGATCGGCTCCGCCGCCGTCGCTTCGGCCGATTCGATCTTCGCCTCGACGACGCGAAGGGCAGCCTGCATGCGCGCCTGCTCGATCTGCGGAGGTGCGGTCGTGCGCAGGTCACTGGCCAGTCCGACGGCTTTCAGGGCACGGATCATCCATTTCGCCGGATCCCAGTGGTACCAGAGGATTCCGTTGCGGAAGTCGGCGGGGAAGCGGTGATGGAAGCTGTGGTACCCCTCGCCGAGAGTCAGGAGGGCGACCATCCAGTTGTCGCGAGCGGACACTTCAGCGTTGTACAGCGGCTCGCCCAGCATGTGCGCGAGCGAGTTCACGAAGAACGTCGTGTGATGAATGACGGCGAGGCGGAGGAATCCCCCCCACAACAGTCCGGCGATCGGATGTCCGAACATCGCGCCGATGAGCGTCGGGATGCCGAAGCCGCCGACGATGAGAATCACCTTGTGCCACTTGTGCTGCCACATCACAACTTTGTTCGACAGGAGATCAGGAGCGTTGTCGAAGGTCGGCTGCTCTTCAACAGGCTTGTAGAAAATCCAGAAGATGTGCGCCCACCAGAAGCCGCGCTGGATGTTGTACGGATCCCAGTCGTGATCGACGTACTTGTGATGGACGCGATGGGCCGATGACCACCACAGGATCGAGTTCTGTGCCGCCATCGCGCCGAAGAACGCGTAAACATACTGGACCGGCGTCGACGCTTCGTAGCTCTTGTGCGAGAAGAAGCGGTGGTATCCGGCCGTGATCGAGAACCCGACGGCGAGATACATCACCACGGTCAGCACCGGCATCCACAGATGAACCCCGTATCGCCATGTGTACAGTGCCGTACCGACGATGCCGATGATGGGTGTGAATGTGAGGAAGGCGATGTTGACCCAGTCTTTACTTCTTTGCACTCGATTGTCCCCCTGCGAACGTGAAGCATAACCGTGTCTAGAGGGGGTCCATTCTCTTTTTCTCGCGTCCGCCAGGGATGTACGAAAGTTTTCGTTGACAATACGAATACCTTCGTACATGATCGAAAACGCTGAAAAGGAGGCCTCCGTGAAGTGTTTTCTCGTCCTCATCGCCGTTGCCATCTGTTTTTCCGCCTACGCCTCGACCGATCCACGCAGCGGTGCCTGGACTGCTGAGTTCGAAGGCGATTCCGTGCAAATGACCATGTTCCGCGGGAGCCAGAGTCGCGACGGATATCGCTACAACAACAACGTCATGGGATTCAACGACGCGATCGCTTCGTTCGCGGGACTGTCGAAGTCAGACGTCGAGTCGAACGCCGCCAACGTGAAGTTCGAGCTGCGTCGTCAGGCCGGGATCATCGTTTTTGAAGGGCGCTTCTCCGACGGCACCGGTGCGGGACACTTCCGCTTTACGCCGAGCGACGGATTCGTTCACGACATGGATACGCTGGGCTACTCCGGTTTCACCGACGACCAGCTCCTCATGTTCGCCGCGCACGACTTCTCTCCGCAGACCATCCGCGATCTGCGCTCCCTTGGATATCAGCCGACGAAGCGCGAGGTCGAAGAGATTGCGGTCTTTCAAATCACTGCCGAGGTGGTGAAGGAATTCGGGAAGCTCGGCTATTCGAATCTCACGCTGCGCGAGCTGGTGAATCTTCGCGTGGGACGAGTCGACGCGGAGTATGTCAACTCGATGCGCGCGCTCGGCTTCGCGAATCTCACCGCGCACCAGATCGCCGACATGGGGATCCTCGGCGTTCGTCCGTCGTACATCCGCGAGCTGCAGGGCGCGGGTTTGACCGGCCTCACCTCGCGCGAGCTGACGGACCTTCGCGTCGGCAACATCACCGCGGCGCGCATCGAGGAGTACCGCAAGCTCGGCTACACCAATCTGTCCGCGAGACAGTTGAGCGATATGGGCATCCAGGGTGTGACACCGAAGTACATCGAAGAGCTGCGAGGCCTGGGCTACGAGAACCTGTCCGTCAAGCAGTTGATCGACATGAAGATCTTCGGCGTGACTCCCGACTACATCCGCAAGATGAAGTCGCTCGGCTACAACAACGTGCCGGCGGACAAGCTTGTGAAGCTGAAGATGTCGGGGCTGGTGGAGTAAGACGGTAAGACAGTAAGGCGGTAAGGCCGTAGAAACCGCAACCGCACGTAGCTGCTGGTTCTACGGCCTTACAGCCTTACTCTTCCCTACTCTTTCACAACCATCGGCAAATCCACGCCGCGCTCGCGTGCGACATCGATCGCCCGCTCGTAGCCGGCGTCTGCATGGCGCATGACGCCGGTGCCCGGATCGGTCGTCAGCACGCGTTCCAGACGTTCCGCTGCTGCGTCGGTTCCATCGGCGACCACCACCATCCCCGCGTGGATCGAGTAGCCGATTCCGACGCCCCCTCCATGATGCAGCGAGACCCACGTCGCTCCTGACACCGCGTTCAGCATCGCGTTGAGAATCGGCCAGTCGGCGATCGCGTCGGAGCCGTCCTTCATCGCCTCGGTCTCGCGGTTCGGAGACGCCACCGATCCGGCGTCCAGGTGGTCGCGTCCGATCACGATCGGCGCCTTCACCTTTCCTTCGGCAACGAGCCGGTTGAACAGCAGTCCTGCCTTCGCCCGCTCGCCGTAGCCCAGCCAGCAGATGCGCGCGGGCAGGCCTTGAAACTCGACGCGCTTCTGGGCCATGCGGATCCAGCGATGCAGCGGCTCGTCGTCGGGGAAGAGCTCGAGGATCGCTTCATCGGTGACGAAGATGTCGTTCGGATCGCCGGACAGCGCGGCCCATCGGAACGGTCCCTTGCCCTCGCAGAAGAGCGGCCGGATGAACAGCGGGACGAAGCCGCCGACGTCGAAGGCGTTCGCCACTCCCGCTTTCTGCGCCTGGCCGCGGAGGTTGTTGCCGTAGTCGAACGTGATGGCACCACGATGCTGCAGCTCGATCATCGCGCGCATGTGCCGCGCCATCGTCTTGTACGACTGATCGATGTACGACTCGGCGTTGCTTTGGCGCAGCGCGAGAGCAGCCTCGTACGACATTCCGGCGGGGACATATCCCTGCAGCTCGTCGTGTGCGGACGTTTGGTCGGTGAGGACGTCGGGAACGATTCCACGAGCGGTCAATGCCTCGAGAAGATCGACCGCGTTGGCAACGACGCCGATCGAGATCGCTTCGCCGGCATCGCGCGCTTTCATCGCGCGATCGATCGCCGCGTCGAGCGACGGCGCTTCCTCGTCGAGGTAGCGCTTGTCGAGCCTTCGTTGAATGCGGCTGCGATCCACTTCCGCGATGAGCGCAGTGGCCTCGTTCATCGTCGCCGCCAGCGGCTGCGCGCCGCCCATCCCGCCCAGCCCCGCGGTCACCACGAGTTTTCCGCGCAGCGAATTCTTGAATCGCGTGCGCGCCACCGACGCGAAGCATTCGTAGGTTCCCTGCAGAATCCCCTGCGTGCCGATGTAGATCCACGAGCCCGCGGTCATCTGTCCGTACATGGTCAGGCCGAGGGCGTCGAGGCGGCGGAATTCGTCCCAGGTGCCCCAGTGCGGGACGAGATTTGCGTTCGCGATCAGCACGCGCGGCGCATTTTCGTGCGTGCGGAAAACACCGACGGGCTTGCCCGACTGCACCAGCAGCGTCTCGTCATTCTGCAGCCGTTTGAGCGTGGCCACGATCGCGTCGTAGCACTCCCAGTTGCGCGCGGCCTTGCCGGTGCCGCCGTACACGATCAGCTGCTCGGGACGCTCCGCCACTTCGGGATCGAGGTTGTTCATCAGCATGCGCAGCGCCGCTTCCTGCTGCCAGCCGCGGCACGAGATCGCTGTGCCGCGCGGCGCGCGGATCGTCCGTGCTTCCGCGAGGGTCGTTGTCATGGTTTGATTCTATGACTGTGGCGACCAAGAAGCAGGAACGCGTCATCGACATCCTGGTGAAGCTCAAGCGGATGTATCCGAAGGCGGCGTGCTCGCTCGATTTCACGAACGCCTTCGAGCTGCTGATCGCGACGATGCTCTCGGCGCAGAGCACGGACGTGCGCGTGAACCTCGTGACGAAGTCGCTCTTTCGAAAGTATCCCGATGCCGCGGCTTTCGCCCGCGCGAAACAGGTCGAGATGGAGCGCGATGTCCGGCAGACGGGATTTTTTCGCAACAAGGCGAAGGCCGTGATCGCCGCGGCGCAGGCCATCGTGGGCAAACACGGAGGGGAGGTGCCCCGCACGATGGACGAGCTCACCGCGCTTCCTGGTGTCGGGCGCAAGACTGCGAACGTCGTGCTGTCGAATGCGTTCAAGACGCCGGTGGGCATCGTGGTCGACACCCACGTCGCCCGAGTCTCCGGCCGCCTCGGCCTGACATCCAACGACGACGCCCAGAAAATCGAACAGGACCTGATGAAGCTCGTGCCGCAGAAAGAGTGGACGAGCTTCTCGCATCGCATCATTCTTCACGGCCGGCAGATTTGCGTCGCGCGCAAGCCCAGGTGCGTGGAGTGCAATCTCAATGAGTTGTGTCCGAGCGCCGAGGAACCGCAGGAGTAGTTGTGTGTGGACCAGCTTTCGGCCGGCCAGGCCGACTAAAGCCGGCCCTCACACTACGGCGGGTCGAGCGTGCCGAGAGGCGTCCATGGCCCGCATCGCGCGATGCGCGCAATCGCTCGCGCGCCACCGCGCGCGAAGCCGAACTTGCGGATCGACTCCCGTCCGTACATCGAGCACGTGGGCGTGAATCGACATTGAACGACACCGCGAAGATGCGGAGATACCAAAGCGCGATAGGAGTCGATGGCGAAGATCGCCACGCGTGCATCGACGGCGTATTCAGGCGGAACAACCCCATCGTGAGTGAGCCACACCGCGAGCACGAGCAACACGACCGCCGCTCGCTTCACTCCGACGCTTTGGCCTCGTCCCATAGCGCGTCCATCTGCTCGAGGGTGAGCTGATCGAGATTGCGGCCTGTGTCGCGGACCCTCGTCTCCATGGCGGTGAAACGGCGCGTGAACTTGCGGTTGGCCGATTGCAGCGCCTCTTCTGCGTTCATGTCGAGCTTGCGCGCGATGTTGGCGATCGTGAAGAGCAGGTCGCCGATCTCCTCGTGGAGGTTCTGCGCGTCCTGCTTCGCTACCGCTTCCCGAACCTCGGCGAGCTCCTCGTCGATCTTGTCGAACACGTCTTCGGCACGGCGCCAGTCGAATCCAACACGTGCTGCTTTCTCGGTCAACCGCGAGGCCTTCAGGAGTGCCGGAAGCGACTGCGGCACTCCATCGAGAACGCTCTTGTTCTCCGCCTTCCGTTCCTCATTCTTCAGTTTCTCCCAATTGACGAGCACCTGTTCCGAGTCGTCCGCTTTCACGTCCGCGAACACGTGCGGGTGTCTGCGCACCAGTTTGTCGTGCAGCACGGTGACCACGTCGTGGATGTCGAACGATCCTTCCTCGCGGGTGATCTCGGCGATGAACACCGCCTGCAGCAGGAAGTCGCCCAACTCCTCGGCGAGGGCGTGGCGGTCGTTACGATCGATGGCGTCGATCACTTCGTACGACTCTTCCACGATGAACGGCTTCAGGCTCTCGAGCGTCTGTTCGCGATCCCACGGACAGCCGTTCGGGCCGCGCAGCGTCGTCATCAATTGCACGAGCTCATCGAAGGTGCGCCGCGCCATGGCCTGCATTCTACCGGCCGGTATTTCTGCTACGATCGAAATCCTTTAGACCCGCGTCACAATGTCAGATCAGGCCCTCATTGGCACGACCGGTTCGGCCGCACGAACTGCTGCGGAAGACCGCTACCGGCTCCTGACACGAGTCCTCGAGTCTTTCGCCGAGACTCTGGAGATCAACGAGGTCCTGCGCAGGATCGCGACGGTGACGATGGAGGAGTTCGGAGCCGAACGCGTCCTCCTTCTGAACCCCGTCGCCATGGAGTCCGTCGCGGCCACGGTTCGTTTTGCAGTCAATGCAACGAGCTGCGGGATCCCGATGGTCGCGGGCGAGACCGTGAAACTGACCTCGGCGGTGATCCGGCGCGCTCTCGATTCCGCGGCGCCGATCACCATTTACGACACCGACTCGGACGTCAATCCCGAGAAGAAGTTCTCGGTCCGTGCGTCCCTGCTCCAGATCCTGCGACCGCACAGCGAGGAGCCCTGGGCCTTTGTCATCCATCAGTGCAGCGGACCTCGGCGGTGGACGGCCGACGAGATCGCGCTGTTCGGTGAGATCGGCCGCTACGCCACCCTCGCGCTCAACAACACGCTGCTGCACGAGCGCGCCATTCGCGACATCGCAAGAGCGTCGACCGTGCTCGACCAGATCCCCGACTCCGCGCTGATTTTCAATCTGGATGGGAGCGTGGACTACCTGAACGCGGCCGCGCAACGCGACTGGGGTGATCCCGCGAACGTCGCGTCGCAGACGCGCGTCGAAGCGCTCGGGTTGCGCTCGATCGACGGCCAGCCGCTGACCGCGGCGGATCTTCCCTCGCTGCGCGCGCTGCGCGGTGAGATGCTCAGGAGCGACTACCTCGCGCGCGATTCGAAAACGAAAGAGGATCGTGTGGTGAACGTTCGCGCGACGCCGATCCGCGACGATCGCGACGCCGTCATCGGCGCGCTCCTTCTCATCCGCGACATGACCGACGAACGGCAGACCGCGGAGCGCGAGTTGTGGAGGAGGCGACGCGCCGAGGCGCTGGCGAATCTAGGGATCGAGATGGCGGTGCAAACGTCGTTCGATGATCTCGCGGAACCCGCGCGACGCATCGCCAATGCGATCGGCGGCACGGTCCGCATCTATTTCTATCGAGCGGCCACGGGCATGCTCGATCTCGTCGGATACGCCGGAACGAGCGAGAGCGCGCAATACAGCGACTACTTCGCCAAGCATCCGTATCGAGTCGGTGAGGGCATGCCTGGAACCGTCTTCCAGATCGGCCGGCCGCTGTTTTTCTACGACATCCGCGGCGACGCCGTCCTCGACTTCGCGCGCGACGAGGAAGAGCGCGCGGTCAAGCGCAGTCTCAACGAGCAGAGTCTGATTGCCGTTTCGATCGAGGCGTATGGCGAGCGCATCGGCGCGATGGTCATGTCGCAGTCGAGCTCCGATCGGAACTTCGACGCCGAAGACCTCGAGTTCGCGCAGTCGGTGGCCGAGCGCATCGGCGCGGCGAGCCACATTCATCAGCTCACGCGCGTGTCGCTCGACGGTCATCGCGCGGCCGAAGAGCTGGCTCGGCGCGAGGTCGATGCGCGCGTGCGCTTCGAGGCGGTCATCGACACCGCACCGGTCGGCATCGCGGTCGTCTCCGCCGACGAGCTGCGGTTCGAGATGGTCAACGCGCGGTGGGTGGAGTACGCGTCGCAGTTCGAGAAGATCTCGCCCGACACCAAGATGGTCGGCCTGCGCGCCGACGAAGTCATTCCCGAGTTCGAGTCGGTGCTGAAGCAGGTCGGCGAGTCGGGAGAGACGCGTCTCGATGAGGCCATCGAGGTTTCGGGACCGCGCGGCCGGCGTTACGTGAACCGCATCATCTCGCCCGTTCGCGGCCGGTTTTCCGGTATCACGCAGAGCATCACGATCCTCATTCAGGATCTCACCGACCAGGTCGTCGAAGATCGTCTGAATCGCGATCGGGAAGCGCGCCGGCGGCGTCACGCCGAGTGTCTCGCGAACATCGGCCTGCAGGCCGTGAGCGTACAGGCCTCGATCGAGAACCTCGACGAGCCCGCGCGGCGCATCGCCGAAGCGATCGGCGGCTCGGCGATGATCTACTTCTACCATCCGCCATCGGGCGAATTACGGCTCGTCGGACTGTCCGCGCAATCGCCGGCGTTCCAAGCCTTCCGCCAGCACGTGGTGCGCAATCCGTATCACCCCGGCGAAGGCATCCCGGGAACGGTCTTTCAGATCGGACGGCCGCTGTTCTTCTCCGACGTCAAAGGAAATGCAGTGGTCGATTACGGCCGCGATGACGGAGAGAAGACGCTCATCGCCCGGATGAAGGAGCAGAGCCTCATCGCGTCGCCGATCGAGTCGTACGGCGACCGCATCGGTGCGATCGTCGTGGCGCGCGCTGACGACAACCGCAACTTCGACGCGGAAGACCTCGAGTTCGTGCAGTCGGTCGCCGACCGCCTCGGCGCCGCGAGCCACATCCATCAATTGACACGCATGTCGCTCGAAGGTCATCGCGCGGCGGAAGAGCTGGCGCGCCGCGAGGTGGACGCGCGCGTGCGATTCGAGGCCGTGCTGGAGACGGCGCCCATCGGCGTCGCCGTCATCTCCGCCGACGAGCTGCGCTTCGAGCTGGCGAACGCACGCTGGCTCGATTTCGCCGAGTACTTCGGCAAGATCGCGCCCGACACGCGCGTCATCGGACTGCGCGTCGAGGAAGTGATCCCCGGATGGGAGCGCATGCTGAAGCAGGTCGCCGAGTCCGGCGAGATGCGCTTCGACGAAGCGGTGCAGATCGCGAGGCAGCCCGCGAGGCAACCCGGTCCCGTCTACGTCAATCGCATCGTGTCCGCGGTGCGCGGCCGGTTCTCCGGCATCACGCAGAGCATCACGATTCTGATTCAGGACGTCACCGATCAGGTTGTGGCCAAGCGTGAGATCGAAGCGCTCGCTCAGATGATGGCCGAACGCTCCGCCCGGCTCGACTCCATCCTCGGCTCCATGACCGACGCGCTGTGGGTGTATGACGCGAACGGCACCGTGGTCGACGTGAATCAGGCCGCGCTCACGATGTTTGGCCTTGGTTCACGCACCGAAGCCGTCGAGGCGGGATCATTCGACCGGTTCAATCTTCGCTATCCCGACGGGCGATTCATTCCGCGCGATGACCTCCCGTACTCGCGCGCACTGCGCGGCATGACCGTTCCCGACTACCTCGCGATCGGACGGCACCTGTTGAGCGGCAAAGACCTCGACCTGTCAATCGCGGCCGCGCCGATCGAGAGCAACGGAATCGTCGGCGCGGTCCTCGTCATGCGCGACATCACGGCGCTGCAGGAGCTCGACCGCAAGAAGGACGAATTCCTCTCCGTGGCGTCGCACGAACTGCGCACGCCACTGACGACGATCAAGGGCTACACGCAGTTGCTCGCGCAGACGATCGAAGACAAGAGCATGGCCGATCACTCCACCTACCTCAACGCCGTCCTCGGCGAGATCGAGCGGATGATGGGCCTCATCACCGAGTTGCTCGATGTGTCGCGAATCGAGACCAACCGCCTGCAGATTGATCCGCAACCCGTGCGCTGGCGCGACTTCCTCGATCGCCGGGCATCCGCGTTCCGAGTGCAGAATCCCGCGCGGAAGATCACGTTCGACGTCACCGTCGGCGAAGTCATGCTCAACGTCGATCCCGACCGGATGCGCCAGGTCATCGACAACCTGCTCTCGAATGCGATCAAGTACTCGGCGGAGTCGACGGAGATCGAGCTGCGGGCGACGGTCGTCGATCATCAGATGTTGACCCAGGTCATCGACCACGGCATCGGCATTCCGACCGACGAGATTCCGAAGCTGTTCGAGCGATTTCATCGCGCCCGCAACGTTTCCAGCCGCTACTACGGCGGCCTCGGCCTCGGGCTCTACATCGCCAAAGCGATCATCGAGGCGCACAACGGCGCGATCTCCGTCGCCAGCGAAGAGGGACAAGGCGCGACCTTCACCGTGAACCTGCCGCTGCCGTGAATGAAGCAGGAATGAAGGGAGTTCGAATGAGGAATGAAGAATCAAGAAGAAGAAGCTCCCTGATTCTCAATTCTTCATTCGAAATTCGAAATTCTTCATTCGATCTTTCTCTCGGCGGTGTTCCTACCGCTACGCTACAATCCGGCCGCCTTCGGGAGGAGCTCGCCATTGCGTTTCAGTTTCATACCGCGTGAGGAGAAGTTCTACGCCGACTTCGCCGCCATGGCGGATCAGCTTCGCAACGGTGCACGGCTGCTCGAGCAGATGTTCGCCTCCGAGCCGCCCGTGGCCGACAAGGCGCACGAGATCAAGGAAGTCGAGCACAAGTGCGATTTCCTGACCCACGAGATCATCAAACGGCTGAATCAGACGTTCGTCACGCCGATGGATCGCGAAGACATTCACGCGCTGGCCCGCGCGCTTGACGACGTCATGGACGCCATCGACAACGCCGCCGCCCTGGTGCCGCTGTATCACGTGACCACCGTCCGTCCGGGCGTGCGCGAGATGATCCGCGTCATCGCCAGTTCGACCGACGAGGTCCGCAACGCGGTCGAGGCGCTCGAACGGAAGACCGGAGTGCTCGAGCGCACCGTGGAGATCAACCGCCTGGAGAACGAGGGCGATCGCATTCACCAGCGCGCGGTCGGCCAGCTCTTCGAGGAAGAGAAGGATCCGATCGCGGTCATGAAGTGGAAAGAAATCCTCGATCTCCTGGAGAGCGCGACGGACCGCTGTGAAGACGTCGCCAACCTCCTCGAAAATATTGTCGTGAAGAACGGCTGATGTCATCGACCCTGATGATCGTCGTCGGCCTGATCGCCGTCGCGCTCACGTTCGACTTCATCAACGGCTTCCACGACGCTGCCAACTCGATCGCCACCGTGGTGTCCACACGCGTTCTCTCGCCCGGGCAGGCGGTGGTCTGGGCGGCATTCTTCAACTTCGTCGCCGCTTTCGGCTTCGGCACCGCCGTCGCCAAGACGATGGGCAAAGGCATGATCGATCTCGCCGCGGTGACGTTCGGCGTCATCTTTGCGGGACTGGTCGGCGCCATCGTGTGGGATCTCATCACCTGGTACTCCGGATTGCCGACCAGTTCATCGCACGCGCTCATCGGCGGCTATGCGGGCGCCGCGATCGCGCGCACACTTTCGCTCGGCGTCATCATTCCGTCGGGCTGGACCAAGACCCTCATCTTCATCATCGTCTCGCCGCTCCTCGGCATGTTGGCCGGGCTGACGCTGATGACCGCCACCTTCTGGATCTTCCGGAACTTCGTCCCGCAGCGCGTCGACAAGTGGTTCCGGCGACTGCAGCTATTTTCCGCCGCGCTCTTCAGTCTCAGCCACGGGACGAATGACGCGCAGAAGACGATGGGCATCATCGCGGGAGTGCTGGTGACCGCCGGTTACCTCAAAACATTCGAGATTCCGATGTGGGTCATCCTCGCTGCGCATGCCGCCATCGGACTCGGCACGCTTTTCGGCGGTTGGCGGATCATCCACACGATGGGCTCCCGGATCACGAAACTGCAGCCGGTCGGCGGCTTCGCCGCGGAGACCGGCGCGGCCATCGCGATCTTCACCGCGACCCACTTCGGCATCCCGGTCAGCACGACGCACGCGATCACCGGATCGATCGTCGGCGTCGGCGCCACTCGCCGGATGTCCGCGGTCCGCTGGGGAGTTGCGGGACAGATCGTCTGGGCCTGGGTGCTGACGATTCCGATGGCGGCGATGATCGGCGCCCTGACGTTTGTGATCGCACGCTTCTTCGGCGCGAGTTAAGGCAGCATCGCCCGCAGGTTCGCGAGGTAATAGCCCGTCGTCAGCAGCCAGAGCGCGAAGGCCGCGACGTAGAGCTGAAGTGCGAGGCCTTTGCGTGTCAGCAGCCACATGAGGATCGCTCCCGTCGCCATGATCGTCAGCGGAAACATCCACGACCGTGGCGGAGCGTTGCCACCGCGAGCGAGCACGAGCGCGACGTTCACCAGTTGTGCGAACATCATCAGGCTGACCAGCAGGAGAATGATCGCCAGCAGGCGGGGCAACCGGGTCTCAGCGGAGCGGTCCAGAATTTTTCGCATAGACTCGCCGTTACCCATCGCGCTACATCAACATCTGAGGTAAGTTCATGAAAACAGAGATCCATCCGCAATACCAGCAAGTCCAGGTCCACTGCGCGTGCGGCGAGACCTTCATGACGGGCTCGACGAAGAAAGAGCTCCGCCTGGAGATTTGCTCCAAGTGCCATCCCTTCTTCACCGGCAAGCAGAAGCTCGTCGATTCGGCAGGCCGCATCGATCGCTTCAAGCAGCGCTTCGCGAAGAAGGCGCCGGCTCCGGCCGCAGGGGCGAAGAAGTAAATGTCCCTCCGCTCGGCGTGGACGGGTTCGGCCAGGATTCTCATGGGCGCTTTCGGCGCCGTCACGAACGGGTTGACCTCCGCCATGCCCGCGGCCGCCACAGCCGACCGAAACGTCGACATGCTGATCGGTGGTCAGGCGGTGCTGGAGGGCGTGATGATGCGCTCGCTCACCGGCTACTCGGTCGCCGTTCGCCAGGCGAATGGCAACGTTGCGATCAAGCAGGACAAGCTCGTCTCCGTGACGACGAAGTACCCGTTCCTGAAGATCCCCGTCCTTCGCGGATCGGTCGTTCTGATCCAGTCTCTGATTCTCGGGATCCGCGCGCTCAACTACTCGGCCGCGGTGTCGAGTGAGAACGCGGAAGGGGAGCAGGAGATGTCGAGTGCGGCCGTCGCCGGCTCGATGATCATGGCCCTGGTCCTCGGCGTGGGCGTCTTCATTCTCGCGCCGCTCGGGATCACGAACCTGATCCGCCGGTTCCTCATGCCGTCGATGTCGAACTTCGAGTACAACGCGATCGACGGCGTCATCCGCGCGGTCTTCTTCTTCGTCTACATCGTCTCGATCTCGTTCATGGACGACATCCGCCGCGTGTTCCAGTACCACGGTGCGGAGCACAAGACGGTGTACACCTACGAGGCGAACGAAGAGCTGACCGTCGAGAACGCCCGTAAGAAGTCGACGCTGCATCCGCGATGCGGCACGAGCTTCCTGATGTTCGTGCTCGCGATCTCCATCGTGGTGTTCTCGCTCGTGCCGTCGACCGTGCCCTTCTTCGTGAAGTTCCTGGCGCGCGTCGTCCTGCTGCCGCTCATCGCCGGCATCGCGTACGAGATCATCCGCTTCTCCGCACGCCACCTCACGAATCCGGTGTGCCGCGTGATGACACGCCCCGGCATGTGGCTGCAGATGATCACGACGAAAGAGCCCGACGACTCGCAGCTCGAAGTCGCGATCACCGCATTGAAGACCGCTCTGGCGTACGACGTCATCGAGCCTTCTCAAGTCGCAGTCGCCTAGTTAAGCTGTTGGATGCTCGCGATCGGCTGATGGGATCCCCCTCGCAGCCGATCGCGAGCGGCCAACAGCTTTTTTCTTTATGAACGAGAAACTCGATCAACTCGAACAGCGCTACGAGGAGCTTCAGCGGAAGGTCTCCGATCCCGCCGTCACCACTGACATCGCCGTGTATCGCGACACGATGAAGGCCATCTCCGAGATTCAGGACGTGGTGGAAAAGTACCGCGAGCTGAAGGTCGTACAGAAGGGTCTCGCCGAAACGCGCGAGATGCTGGCGACGCTGAAGAACGACGACGAGCTGCGCGAGCTGGCCTCGCTGGAGCTCGCCGACCTCGAGGCGAAGGAACCGGCGCTGGCGACCGAGCTGCGCATCCTGCTGCAGCCGAAGCATCCAAACGACGAGAAGAACGTGTTCGTCGAGATCCGCGCCGGCACCGGCGGCGACGAAGCCTCGCTGTTCGCCGCCGAGATCATGCGCATGTACATCCGCTACGCCGAATTGAAGCGCTGGAAGGTGGAGATCACCGACGCGAACTACTCGGCCGTCAACGGCATCAAGGACGCGACGCTGCAGATCGAAGGACAGCGCGTCTACTCGCGCCTGAAGTTCGAGTCGGGCGTCCACCGCGTGCAGCGCGTCCCGCAGACCGAGACGCAGGGCCGCACCCACACCTCAGCGATTACGGTCGCCGTTCTTCCCGAGGCGGAGGACATCGACATTCAGGTTTTCGAGAAAGACCTGCGCATCGACACGTTCTGCTCGTCGGGTCCCGGCGGTCAGTCCGTCAACACGACCTACTCGGCCGTTCGCATGACGCACATCCCGACCGGCGTCGTCGTCTCGTGTCAGGACGAGAAGTCGCAAATCAAGAATCGCCAGAAAGCGCTGAAGGTGCTCAAGGCCCGGCTCTATGACATCGAGCGGCAGAAGCGCGAGACAGAGCTGTCTGCAACGCGCAAGGGCATGATCGGCAGCGGCGATCGCTCGGAGAAGATCCGCACCTACAACTTCCCGCAGGATCGCGTCACCGACCATCGCATCGGTCTCACCGTCCACAACCTGCCGAACATCATGAACGGTGCGCTCGATGGTCTCGTCGAGCCGCTCAACTCGCACTTTCAGGCCGAAGCGCTGCGCGACGCGGTCGAGGCGAAGTAAGAAACTGAATTTCGAATTTCGAATTTCTTCATTCAGATTTTCTACTGGTAGCATCGCGCCCGTGAAATCCCGCAGCGACGCAATCCTGAAGTCTGCGCAGGCCTCCTACCTCGAGACTCTCACTCCTACTCGCGACCCACTGCTCGAGCGCATGGAGCAGTTCGCGGCGGAGAACAAGCACCCGATCGCCGACGCGGAAGTCGCTCACCTGCTGCGAATCCTCGTTCGCGCGGTGAAGCCTCGACACATCCTCGAGGTGGGGACGAACATCGGATACTCCGTCGTGGTCATGGGACGTGAGCTCCAGGGAACGCTCGAGACGATCGAGATCGACCCGAAGATCCTCGCCACCGCGAAGCAGTTCGCGTCGGAAGCAGACTTGAAGTGTGAAGTGCGCTTCCATCATGGCGCGGCGCTGGACGTCATTCCGCGCCTCGCCGGTCCCTTCGACTTCGTCTTCATCGACTGCGTAAAGAGCGAGTACGAGTCCTATCTCGATTGTGTGTTTCCAAAGCTTGGGCCGGGCGCGATGATCGTCTGCGACAACCTCTTATGGGGTGGCAAGGTCGCGGACGGCGTCAACGACGACTCGACGAGCGCGCTGCGCAGGTTCAATCAGCGGATCACCACCGACCCGCGATTGACCACCGTCATTCTGCCGCTCGGCGACGGGACCGGGATCTCGGTCCTTCGCTGATTTCTGATCTTCGGAGCGTTCGCGAGACATTCTCATGTCGCGCTGCTGCTCCAAAGATCCCTCGCTGCGCTCGGGATAAAACTGCCGTGATCGCGTTCGATCGCGAGCACCGGCGCAAGGGTGTAACCGAGGAGGCGGCCTCCCAGGCCGCCGAAGTGTGGTGCCAGTCCTCTGACTGGCAAGGGCCAGCCGGAGGGCTGGCCCCACACCTGGCTGTCGCCTCAAGATTGACCCAAAAAAAAGGGACGGGCCAAAGCCCGTCCTCTAATCACGAATTCGAATTGGATTACTTCGAGGTTGCGCTGGCGCTCACCGTAGGCTTGACCGTGGCCTTCACCGGAACCGTGACCACCGGGTTCACCCTGTCAGTCGTGTAGATCTTGACCGTGCCGTCGATGTCGCCGGGCTTGGCGTCTCTCGCGACCTGGGCCGTGATCTCGTAATCGCCCTTCTGCACGCCGGCCTTGTAGGACGTCATGATGGACGGAGTCGAGGACTCGACCTTGGTCACCGAGAAGCGCTCCGGCATCTTGAGGTCGTTCGAGTGCACGAGCACCGAGCGCGTGGCGGCGGCGTCGGTCGGCGCGACTTCGCCGAAGTTCAGCACGGTCGGCTCCACGCGGAATGTCGGACGAACCACGCCCGTCACCGAGATCCAGTAATCCGGCTGATGCTTCGAGTTCGTGACGATGTGGATCTTGTCGCTGAGAGGTCCGGTCTTCGCGTCCGGTCCACCGGCGACGACGTTGATCTTGTACTGAGCCTGGCCTGCCTTGCCGACGCCGGGTGCGCGCTGGGTCTCGTCGGTGATCTTGTCGGAGGTGACCTTCAGCCAGTTGCCGGAGGGCACTTCGATGTTCTTGATCTCGAACGGCTCATCCTCGTCGGAGTAGAGCGTGACCGCCTGGGTGTCCGTGTCGCCCTGCAGGAGGTTGAAGCGGACGTAGCCGGCCGGGTAAGCCTCGACGTACGGCTGCACGAGAGCGTGCAGGGTGAGCATCGAGGTCGGCGTGATGGGGTCGTTGGTCTCGAGCGTCACCGTCTTGCTGATCGGGCCCGAGAACGCGGTGGTGTCGATGTGGGCGGAGACCTTGCCGGTCTCGCCGGGTTTGATGACTTTGTCGAAGTCGGCGATCGTGCAGCCGCAGGACGGGCGCGCCGCGATGATCTGCAGGTCGCTGGTGCCGGTGTTCTTCACCACGAACGACCAGTCGAGCTTCTCGCCCTTCGCTACGGTGCCGTATTCCTTGACGGGCTCGACGATCGTCAGCCTGGGGGCGGCGGGTTCCTTCGCGACCGTCTGGACGGTTTTCTTTGTCGTGGTCGTGGTCTTTTTCGTCTTCGTGGTCGCTGCCGAGGCGGTCAGCGTGGCGAAAACGCTCAGCGCGACGACGAGAATGCGCTTGGACGACATGTTTGGAAATCCTCCTGTTAACGGGTTAACGTCCGATCGAACAGCGCCTGCGGAACCTCGATTCCCAGCGCCAACCTTCACGTATTCTATTGAAAAGCACGCTTCTTGCTGCTTGGAGCACGATGCCTCACGTCAAACAACTCCCGAAAGTGAAACGCGTCTACCTCATCGGTATCTGCGGGACCGCCATGGCCTCGCTCGCCGGAATGCTGCAGCAGCGCGGTTACGAGGTCGGAGGATCGGACGAACACGTCTACCCCCCGATGTCCACGTACCTGGAGGGCCTGCACATCTCCGTGCTCGAGGGGTATACGAAAGAGCACCTCGAGACGTTCCGCCCGGAACTCGTCGTTATCGGCAACGTGGCGGCAAAAACCAACGTCGAAGCGGCCGCGACCTTGGAGATGGACCTGCCCTACACCTCCATGCCGGAGGCGATTTACGAGCTCTTCATCAAGGGCAAGCATTCGATCGTCATCGCCGGAACACACGGCAAGACCACCACGACCTCCCTCATGGCCTGGATCCTCGAGGCCGCCGGCCGCGACCCGAGCATGGTCGTCGGTGGTATTCCGCTCAACTTCAACAACAACTTCAAGCTGGGCACCGGATCGGACTTCGTCATCGAAGGGGATGAGTACAACACGTCGTTCTTCGACAAGGGTCCCAAGTTCATGCACTACGGCGCCGAGACCCTGCTGGTGAACAACATCGAGTTCGATCACGCCGACATTTACGCCGACCTCGACGCCATCATCGACGCGTTCCGCCACGGCGTGGAGCAGGTCGCATCGGGGGACATCATCGTGGCCAACGGCGACGATGCCAACGTCGCAAGGCTGCGCAACGACGCACGCGGACGATGGCTCACCTTCGGCTTCGATCGCTCCCGCGACACGTTTGCCACCGGCCTCGAGTTTGCACCCGACTCGACCTCGTTCACCGCCTGGTGGGAAGGGAAGGAGTGGTCCCGCTTCCGCACGACGCTGTCCGGCAAGCACAACGTCCTGAATGCGCTTGCGGACGCCGCGATTGCGCGGCTCCGCGGCCTCTCCGCCGAAGAGATCCAGAAAGGCCTCGGCACCTTCGCCGGGATCAAGCGCCGCATGGAAGTCCGCGGCGTCGAGCGCGGCATCACGGTCATCGACGACTTTGCGCATCACCCGACGGCGATCGCCACCACCCTCAACGGTGCGCGCAAGCGATTCCCGGGTCAGCGCGTGTGGGCTCTGTTCGAGCCGCGCTCGATCACATCGAGCCGCAAGGAATTCGAAGAAGGCTACAAGGACGCATTCCACGAAGCCGACCGTGTGATCATCGGTCCCGTCTTTCACAGAGAGCGGTACGAGTCGCGGTATGGACTCGACAAGATGATGTCGGTGGACTCGATCGTCGACCGTTTGAACCGCGACGGAATCGCGACCACCCAGATCGACGACTTCGACAAAATCGCCGAGACGATCGCTCGCGAGGGAAAGCCCGATGACGTCGTCGTCGTCATGTCGTCGGGGGCCTTCGGCGGCGTTCACGAGAAAATTTTAGAAGCTCTGGGCGGGTCGCAGGTCGCAGGTCGGAAGTCGGAAAAGCTGTAGTCCGACCGGCGACCCGCGACCCGCGACCTTCACGCCGCTCGCCACCTGCCACCCGCTTGATTACAATACGCCGCTCTTATGCCTTTCGCAGACAACGCGAATGCGCTGATTGATCGCAAGAACTTCGATGAGCTCGAGTCGGTCTGGATGAGCCAGATGGAAACCGACCCGAGCGACGTGGACGTATTCGTCCGCACGGCGAAGGCTCTTCGCAAAGCCGAACAGCGCACGCAATCCGACACCCTCCTCGGTCTCCTTGCCGATACGCTTCTGGAAAAGAAGATGTGGCCGCAGCGCCTTCTTGTGCTGAAGGAGATCGGCCGCCTCTCGAGACATCCGGTGCAGATGCGCCCGCAGATCGAGCAGGCGCTGCGGGGCGCCGTCGGCAGGAAGAAAAGCTTTCAGCGCGCCTTCGACTTCGTGAAGTTCTCCGACCCGGCGAGCAATCCCGTCGAGCGTGCGGAGAAGATCGAGATCTGGCTGCAGTACGACGAGGGCGAAGTCTTCTTCATGGCCGGCCGCGGCGCCGGCGTCGTCGTGGAGCTCAACCCGGAGCTCGGCATCGCGCGCCTCGACTTCGAGAAAGACAAGCGCGTCTCGGTACCGCTCGGCGCTGCCGGAAAGTTTCTGGTGCCGTTGCCTGAGGGTCATGTGCTGCGCGAGAAGTTCAGCGATGCGGAGAAGGTGCGCAAGGAAGCGCTGGCCTCGCCGCCGCAATTCTTCGCCCGCATTCTCCAGAGCTTCGGACGCCCGATGGCGATGGCCGAGGTTCGCGACGCGGTCATCGGAATCGTGCCGGAGGAGAAGTGGGCCTCGTGGTGGACCTCGGCCCGCAAGAATCCGCAGATCGTGATCAGTGGAGCCGGAGCCAAGGCCACGTACTCCTACAGCGCATCCACGGGCGAAGCGGAGAAGACGATCCGCCGCGAGTTCGAGCGTGCGGATGTGAAGTCGAAGCTCGATCTGGCGAAGAAGCACAGCGCGCGGAGCAAGGGGCTCGCGGACACGTTCTCGACCGCGCTGGTCGCCGAAGCCACCAGGCTCGCGCGCACCGATGCGCCGACGGCGTGGCAGATTCTCACCGTTCTCGAGTCGCTTCCCGGAACGTATCCGAAGACCATCGATCCCTCGTCGCTGCTGAGTGGCGCGCTGGCGTCACGCGTCATCGCGGCGATCTCCGACAAACCGCTGCGCGAGCGCGCGCTGGCGCAGGTCCGCGCGTCGCATCCCGATTGGCCCAAGGTCTACAGCGAGGTCTTCTTCCTCGACGATGAGCCGCGTTTTCTCACGTTGATCATGAACGCGCTCGAGGAAGGCGGACACACCGACATTCGCGACCGCCTGATCGACGAGACGCTCCGCTATCCGCGCCGCCACCCGCGCGCGTTCTACTGGTTCGTCAAATCGGTCAATGACCAGGAAAAGCTCAGCGAGCGCGCGAACTACAACCTCCTCAACCAGATTCTCGATGCGATCTCCTCGGACGAATTCTCGAGCGTCCGTCCGCGGCTCAAGGATCTCTTCGACAAAGGCGGCCTGATCCCGCGCATCGTCATTGGTGTGGACAACGAAGAGCAGGCGCTGAAGCTCTTCGAGTCGCTCGATCGATACGGGTCGATTGAAGAGTACCGGCGGGAAGTCGTCAAGAACGCCGCCCTCATGAAGTATCCCAAGCTGCGTGAGCCGAAGACCGAGCCGATCTACGCCACCGCCGCCGCGCATGAGCAGAAGCGCGCAGAGCTCGAGCACCTGCTGAGAGTTGAGATCCCGGCGAATACGAAGGCCATCGCCATCGCGCGCGAGATGGGCGATCTCAAGGAGAACTTCGAGTACAAGTCAGCGCGGCAGCGCGCCGAGTACCTCTCCGCCCGCGTCGGAAAACTGCAGACGGAACTGGGCGATGTCCGCGTGCTCGATCCGGCGCAGATCGATCCTGCCGTCGTCCGCGTGGGAACCAAGGTGGTTCTGTCGAATGGCGACATCCATCGTGAAGTCACCATTCTCGGACCATGGGAATCCGATCCCGAGCGAAGCGTCTACTCGAATCAATCCGACGCGGCGAAAGCGCTCATCGGTCACGCTGCCGGCGACCTCGTGACATTCATGGGCAACGACTATCAGATCGAGTCCGTCCGAAGATGGACGGAGTAATTGTGCTTTTTTGTACAATGGCGCGCATATGACATACATCATTGCTGAGCCCTGCATCGGCACGAAGGACACCGCGTGCGTCGAGGTCTGTCCCGTCGACTGCATCCACCCGCGTAAAGATGAATCGACCTTCGAGCCGGAGACGATGCTCTACATCGATCCCGAAGTTTGCATCGATTGTGGAGCATGCGAACCCGCGTGTCCGGTCCAGGCAATTTTTCCGCAGGATCTTGTCCCGGAGAAGTGGCAGAACTACATTCAGATCAACGCCGACTGGTACAAAAATCGGGCGTGATGAATTCGTGACGGAAGTCACTAACTTAGACGCGAAATGATGTAGACTCTTTTTCGCAGACAGCATTCGGCCGTCAAGCGGCAACAAAGGGGCGTAGAGCTCCTTTTTTATTGCTCTTTTAAAATTTGAGAAGTCGATCTTCCGAGACCCTTCAGCTACGTGCCCACCTCGGACCCAGCCACGGAGTGCTTGCGAATGGGCGTGCCTCTGTGGAATTGCTGAAGCTACCTCTCTCTCTGCAACGCGAAGCCGGAGGGTCTCGGAAGAGCGACTACAAATGTTGAATGTTGAATGTTCAATGTTGAATGTTGAATGTTCCTGAGACATTCAACATTCAACACTGAACATTCAACATTCCCCCTCATCTCCCCTTCAACATCCCGAAAATCCCCCGCACGATCTGCGTCGTCACCGTTCGAGCGGCTGTCGTCGACGCCGCGCGAATCACCGACTTCGTCAGCGGGCTGTTGATGACGTCATCGAGCACGCTCTTCGTCGGTGCCGCCGGATGAACCGGTGTCGCGCTCGCGCTGATCTTCTTCTGCAGGATCTCGTGCGCGCTTTCGCGGTCGATCGGCGTTGCGTACTGGCGTGCGATCTGTGAAGCGCTGATCACCCGCTGATAGCCGGCGTCGTCCAGCGCGCCCATCGATGACGACGGCGCGAGGATCTGCACCGCGGCGGTTGGCGTGGGCGTACCTTTCGGGCTGAGAACCGAGACGACTGCCTCGCCAGTACCGAGCGCGGTCAGCATCTTCGAGACGTCGAAGAATTCGCTCGGCGGATACGTGGACGCTGCCGCCTTCAGGTTCTTCGCGTCTTTCGGCGTGAACGCGCGCACCGCGTGCTGCACGCGGTTGCCAAGTTGCGCCAGGACGTTGTCCTCGACGTCGCCGGGCATCTGCGTGATGAAGAAAACGCCGATGCCTTTCGAGCGAATCAGGCGCGCGACCTGTTCGACGTGTTCGACGAGCGCGGTCGAGGCGTTCTCGAAAAGCAGGTGCGCCTCGTCGAAGAAGAACACCAGCTTCGGCTTCTCCGGATCGCCCACCTCGGGCAGGTGGTAATAGAACTGGCCGAGGAGCCACATGAGGAAAGTGGACCAGAGGCGGGGCTTGTCCTGCACATCCGCGAGCGACAGCACGTTGACGATTCCACGTCCGCCGTCGGTGCGCATCAGATCGTTGATGTCCAGCTCCGGCTCACCGAAGAACTTCGCGGCGCCCTGCTGCTCGAGCTCCACCATTTTTCGAATGAGCACGCCGACGGTCTGTCCGGCCATGCCTCCGTATTGCTTCAGGTCGTCCTTTCCCTCGTTGCCGAGGTAGTTGAGGACGTCGCGGAGGTCGACGAAGTCGAGGAGGGGAAGCTGGCGATCGTCGCAATATTTGAAGACCATCGCGAGAACGCTCTGCTGGACATCCGTCAGGTCCAGCACTTTGCCCAGAAGAATCGGCCCGAAGGACGACACCGTGGCGCGGACTTGCGTGCCGTGGGTTCCCGTCAGGCTGAAGAACTCGACCGGAAACGCCTCGGGCTTGAACTCCCGGTTCACACTCTTCACGCGCTCGGTGATGCGGTCGTTGAGCACGCCCGGCTGGGCCATGCCGGCGAGGTCGCCTTTCACGTCGGCGAGGAACACCGGAACTCCGTTTCGCGAGCAGCCCTCGGCAAGGAGCTGCAGCGTGCGGGTCTTGCCGGTGCCGGTCGAGCCCGCGATGAGGCCGTGGCGATTCATCATTCCGAGCGCGATCCGAACGGGGAGGCCTGCTTGCGGTTTGCCGTCCTTGATCACGTCTCCGATGTCGATCGCGGTGCCAGGGAACTCGAATGCGGAAGCGAAGGTCTTCTGGAAATCAGCCATGCCCGCGTTTTGTAACACGACGGTATGATTCGCGGCCATGAAACTCGCCTTCATCGGTCTGGGCGCGATGGGTTTTCCCATGGCGCGCCACCTCGCCAAAGAACACGAAGTCCTCGTCTGGAACCGCACCCGTGAGAAGGCGGAGCGGCACGCGCGCGATCACGGCTCGAAACAGGCGAAAGATCTTGCGGAATGCGCGTCCGCGGACGCGATCATCACCATGCTGCCGACGAGCAGAGAAGTCGACGAGATCGTCGATCAGTTGCTTCCGCACGTCCGCCGCGGAACCTTGTGGATCGACGCGACGAGCGGCGATCCGAATGTCAGCCGCGAGACGTCAAAGCGGCTTGCGGAGCATGGGGTCGCTTTCGTCGACGCGCCGGTTACCGGAGCGACGGTCGGCGCCGAGAATGCCACGCTGACGATCATGATCGGCGGCAGTGACGCCGATTTTGCCAAGGCCAATGAGATCCTGCGGCTGAACGGAAAGACGATCATTCACGCCGGTCCTGTCGGCGCGGGTCACGCGATCAAGGTGCTCACCAACTCGATCATGGGCGCGACGGTGTGGATCACCTCCGAGTGCCTGCTGGTGGCGAAGCGCTTCGGCATCGACATGAAGACCGCGTTCGCGGTGACGAATGCCGGCAGCGGGCGCTCGAACGCGTCGGAGAACCTCCTGCCGATGCGGCTGCTTGATGGAAAGTGGCCGTTGGTGTTCAAGCTGGCGCATCACGACAAAGACATCCGCATCGCGTCGTCGCTGGCGCACGAGCAGCACGCGTCGACGCCGATGCTCGCGCTCACGCAGAACCTTTTCACCGCCGCCCTGAATCAACTGGGTGATCAGGCGGACTACATCGAGGTGGCGAAAGTCATCGCAGAAATGAATGGAACGACATGGGAGGCTTCTTGAGAAAGCTCGTCATCGCATCACTCTTCTTGCTCTCGACCGCGGCATTCGCCGATGAAGGCATGTGGCTATTCAACCGCCCGCCGCGCGCCATCCTGCAGCAGCGATACGGATTCAATCCGACGCCGCCGTGGCTGGACCATCTGCAGAAGGCATCGGTGCGGTTCAACAGCGGCGGCTCCGGATCGTTCGTCTCCGCGGACGGTCTGATCCTGACCAATCATCACGTGGGCCTCGATTGCCTGGCGAAGATCAGCACCACGAAGCGCGACTACGTGACGACCGGCTATCACGCCAAGACGGCATCCGAGGAAGTAAAGTGCGTCGATCTCGAGCTGAACGTACTCATGAGCATCGAGGACGTGACGCAGCGTGTGAACGCGGCCGTTCCCGCCGGAGCTCCATCGGCCGATGCGCAGAAAGCCCGCCGCGGTGTGATGAACACGATCGAACAGGAGTCCTCGCAGAAGACGGGCCTTCGCAGCGATGTCGTCACGCTGTTTCAGGGCGGTGAATACCATCTCTACCGCTACAAGAAGTACACGGATGTGCGTCTGGTGTTCGCGCCGGAAGTCGCGGCGGCGTTCTTCGGCGGCGATCCGGACAACTTCGAGTATCCGCGCTACGACCTCGACATCTGCTTCTTCCGGGCATACGAAAACGACAAGCCCGTTCTCCCCGCGGACTATCTTCATTTCAGCGCCGCCGGCCCAAAAGACGGCGATCTGATCTTCATGGCGGGGAATCCGGGAAGGACAAGTCGGCTGAATACGGTCCGTCACCTCACGTTCTTCCGCGATGTCTCCTATCCGTT
>JBBRMQ010000029.1:0-25806 GCA_038230775.1 Thermoanaerobaculia bacterium | reverse complement strand
GTTGGCCGTGACCGGATCGTAGTTGCCGAACGCCATGTTCGACGCCGAGATCGTGCAATTGGCCACCACGCTGGCCGTAACCGTGAACGTCGTGTTGGTCGATGCTGCAAATACCGGGGCTGAGATCACCAGGATGGACAGAACTGCGAGGGAGAGGATCGAGCGCTTCATGGTTGACTCCTGCTTTCGTTGTTGTTGGTTGTTGTTGGTTTCTGTTCGACTTCTTCGATGTGCTCAAGATAGAACCCGGTGTGTGAAGGACCCGGCGCGGCAAGGCCAATTGAGCGTCAGCACGCATCAAACGCGGCCGCGAGCGTCAAGAGTCGGGTGGAAAATCGTCAAAAAGCCGTGAAAGGCTCGATTGACTCTTTCCACCACCGCTCGACTGCTCGAGGTTTGGCGACGTCCACCATCTCTCCCGGCCGCGGAATCACGAACGCGATGCGATTCGTTCCGGCGGTCATGAGGCGCTCCGGCGGCTCGAACCAGTCGTGATACGCGAGATTGAAGGTGCCCCAGTGAATGGGAAGCATCAGCTTTCCCCTCACTGCAATCTCCGTCTGCACGGCCTCCTCGGGATCGATGTGGATCTGCGGCCAGGTTTCCCCGTACGCGCCGATCTTGATCAGTGTCAGATCGAACGGTCCGAATGACTCGCCGATGTCGCGAAGCCCGGGAAAGAATCCGGTGTCGCCGCTGAAGTACACGCGATGGGTGTTTCCGATGATCGCCCAGGACGCCCATTCCGTCTCGTCGTGCGGGATCGGTCCGCGGCCGGAGTAATGACGTGCGGGCAGCGCGATGATCTCGAGCTCGCGAAGGCGGGCCCGATTTCCCCAATCGAGCTCGCGGATCTGCGCGAGCGGCACTCCCCACCGCTCGAGGTGCGCACCGATGCCGAGGGGGACGAAGAAGACGACGCCGCGGGGAGCGAGGGCCTGAATCGTCTTCATGTCGAGATGGTCGTAGTGATCATGGGAGATCACGACGGCATCGACTCTTCCGACATCGGCGAGATCGATGGGTGGCGGATGAAAGCGCTTCGGGCCGACCGACTCGAACGGTGAACAACGCTCGCTCCAGATTGGATCGGTGAGAACGCGGAAGCCGTCGATGTCGACGAGAACGGTCGAGTGCCCGATCCACACCGCGCGCAGGCCCGGCGCTGCGACCGGGCCGAGGTCGCGCGCGGACAATCGATGAATCGGAATCGGCGCTCGCGGAGTGCGGACCTGGTGACCGCTGAATTGCAGGACCAGCGAACGCCAGATTCCGCCGTTCGACAGTTTGCTCGTCGGGATCTGATTTCGAAACGAGCCGTCGCGCCAGTGAGGTGAGGCACGCACTCGCGCGAGCCGCGCACCTTCGATCCGGCCGCCCAGCGGTTTCCAGAGCCGGATGAACAGCATCGCGAGCGTGACGCTGGCGCCCGCGACGGCCAGGGAGATGACGAATCGACGCTGCCTGGCCATTCGTATTGCGATGCTACTCCTGAGGCAACCGGCTCTGGCGCGATTCGTGAGTTGATCTTGCGCTGAAGATGAGTTGGGCACACGGCGGTACAGCGGTTGTGGCGGCGTTTCTCGCGTCGCTGGTGGAATTCGTGGAGGCGCTAACGATCGTCCTCGCGGTGGGCACGACCCGCGGCTGGCGGTCGTCGTTCATCGGTGCGATCGCCGGGGTCGTCTTTCTGGCGCTGCTGGTGATCCTCTTCGGTCCCGCGCTCCAGCTCATTCCACTCACTACGCTGCAGCTGGTGGTCGGGATTCTGCTGCTGCTGTTCGGCATGCGCTGGCTGCGCAAGGCGATTCTCCGCGCTGCCGGGATCATCGGTCTGCACGACGAGACGGCGATCTATGCGAAAGAGACCGCGCTGCTTTCGAGTGAAGGTCCTCCGCCGGCACAGGCGCGAGCGCGGCTCGATGCCATCGCCGTGGCGGCGTCGTTCAAAGCCGTGAGCCTCGAGGGGCTCGAAGTCATCTTCATCGTCATCGCCACCGGTGTCGGCGGAATGCTCATCCCTGCAAGCATTGGCGCCGCGGCCGCCGGCATGCTCGTCGTCATCGTCGGCTTCATCGTTCGCAAGCCGCTCGCGCGGGTCCCGGAAAACACCCTGAAATTTGCGGTTGGCGTTCTTCTCTCCGCCTTCGGAGTGTTCTGGATCGGTGAAGGTCTGCGCTTCCCGTGGCGAGGTGAAGACCTCGCCCTCGTTGGATTGATTGCGGGATTTCTCGCGGTGTCGGCGCTCGCCGTCCGATTGGCAAAACGGCCTTCGAGAGTGGCCGCATGAAAGCGTTCGTCAAAGCACTCGGTGAGGTCTGGGGGTTGTTCGTCGAAGACGCGAGCTTCACTCTGGCGATGATCGTCTGTCTTGCCGCCGCAGCGTACATCGTCCCGCGCGCGCCGCTTCCCACGACATGGCGAGGTCCCGTGCTGTTCGTGATGCTCGCGGTCGCGCTGATCGAGAACGTCGCGCGCAGCGCACGCGTGTCGCGGGATGGACGGAAGCTCTAGGGAAGCTCTGCGCAAGTGCAGGCTCCCCTCATCCGCCCTTCGGGCACCTTCTCCCCGCCCGCGGGGAGAAGGGAAACATAGGGGTGGTGGCCCCTCGCCCCGCTTGCGGGGAGAGGGTGGCCGAAGGCCGGGTGAGGGGATCTCGCATTTGCGCTGAGCTTCCGTGGTCGGCGAGTTTCATTCGCCGCACGGAGCGCGAGCCGGACCGAGGTCACGCTCGTGGAGAGTTCTTGAATGGCGGTGTACCTGTGTCGGCACCGATACAACCCTTGACCGCTTGTACGATGTCATCAACGTCAAAGGGCTTGCGTATCTCGAGGTGAATGAGCTTTTCCGGAAGGTTGTTCAGGCGTGCCTTGGTTCCAGCCGATGTCAACACGACGCATTTCTTGTCGCGAATGGTCTCAGCGAGCTGTTCGACGACCTCATGTTCGCCGATGTCGGGGATCGCTAGATCGAGCACGACAGCCGCGTATTGTTTCGTGGTGAGGCGCTTGACTGCCTGGGCGCCGCCGCTCGCCGTCTCCACGGCAAAGCCTGCCCGGCGCAGCACCATCGCGACCTCGCGGCGGATCGTCGCGTCACCGTCCACGACGAGCACCACCTCACTGTCCCCGGCAGACCGTTGAATCGTTGCGGACGCCACCGAGCTCTCCGAACCGGAATCGTTCTCGGCGGTGAAAGGAGCGTCCGGCGAAACGATGCGGTGCACTGGTCGTGACTCCAGAAGGTCATGCTCCGCAGCGAAGCGGAAGAGGTCCTCGAGGCCACGCAGCGAGAGCTTGTGAAAGATGCGACTACGGTGGGTGGCCACCGTTTTGTCGGAGATATCGAGGTGAAGTGCAATCTCTTTCGGGCGGAAGCCGCGCAACGTGTACATCAAAATCTGGTACTCGCGCGGCGAGAGCTGGTTCAGGCCGGCGATGTTCGGGAGCGCTGCACGGTCGAAATTGCGCACTTCCCGGACGATCGTGGTGATGAAAAACTCATCCCCCAGCCTCGTCGTCGAGATACTGGCGTCGAGCCACACGATGGATTCGTCCCGGCGACGGGCGCGAAACATGTAACGATTGGGTGCGGGGAGTCCTTTCAGACGACGCTCTCCGAACCATCGCAGGCGTTTCTCGTCGTCCGGCTCGGCAATTTCATGGATGGTTGCGCCGTGCAAATCGAGCGCACCGCGATAGCCGAGCACACGGGCGTACGCGTTGTTGATGTAACGAACCGTCTCGCGACACTCGACAAGGACGCCGTCGGCGGCGGCGTCGAGAGCGCCCCGTAGGAACCAATCAGACTCGGAGGCCCGCATTCGGATGTCCCGTCTTCGCTTCTGCCTCAGTGTGAGGACCGGCTTCAGCCGGTCAGACCCGACCGGCTGAAGCCGGTCCTCACACAGAAGCTATTGTGCCGCAATTCTGGCGCCGCGAAGTCTTAGCTTTTGTAAGGAATCGCGTACACGAGACTACTCTGACCGCCATCCCCCACTCAGGGTCCACATGCACCTACAATACGGGCCACACGCCGATGTTTGCGCACGAGCGAGCGGATTGCGACTTGACGGCATGACGTCACCTGAGAACACCGAGTTGCGGCAGGTGATCGGGCGTGTGCTCACGCGCGAGGGCCTTTCCGAGGATGCACTCCCCGTCAAGGCGGCGGTCCAGCGTGCCTACGACGAGCTCGGGAGCATTCTCATTCCGCTGATTGGCCAGCTCGGCGTCGAGGCTCTGACCACGCGTTCGCTGCGCCTCGCACAGCGGGAATGTCCGTCCGGACGAGGCGTCGATGGCGAACCGGAGGGTCCGCCGATCAATCAGGTCATGGATTGGTTGGAACGGCAAGATCCAACACTGGCGGCCGACGCGGCTACCGCCATGCTCTCGACGCTCGGGATGTTGCTGATGGCGTTCATCGGTGAACCATTGACGATGCGTATCCTGCGAAAGTCGTGGCCGGACGGTTTTCCCAATGTGAGATCAGAGGAGACAGCAACATGACCGGAAAGGTTGCGATCCGCCAACTCCCCACCGGCGTGCCGGGACTCGACACCATCCTCGGCGGCGGCGTGCCGGAGCTCTCGTTCAACTTGATTGCCGGCGCACCCGGCTCGGGCAAGACCACGCTCGCACAGCAGATGATGTTTACGCTCTGCGGTCCGGACCGTCACGCCATCTACTTCACGGTGGTCGGCGAGCCACCGCTCAAGATGCTGCGCTATCAGCAGCAGTACTCCTTCTTCGATTTCAAACAGGTGAACGAGTCGGTCCGCTTCGTCAACCTCAGCCAGGACCTCATCGAGGGCACTCTGGAGACGATCATGGGGCGGATCGTTCAGGAGGTTGAGGCGACGAATCCGGCCGTGGTGATCGTCGATTCCTTTCGAACGGTCATTCGCTCCAATGCGCGGTCAGAAACCGGCGATCTCGAGCTGCAGCACTTCGTTCACCAACTGGCCGTCCGGTTGACGGCGTGGCAGGCGACGACGTTTCTCATCGGCGAGTATCAACCCGCGGAGATCGAGCGCGATCCCGTCTTCACGGTGGCCGACGGTCTGCTGTGGCTTTATCAAAGCATCGATCGCAATTCCATGGTCCGCAAGATACAGGTGATGAAGATGCGCGGGCAGGCACCGATTCCCGGCCTCCACACCTTTCGCATTACGGAGCACGGCATCGATGTCTTTCCCCGAGTGATCGTCCATCCGGAGACCAAGGGAGCAGCGGGCAAGCGCACGAAACCGCGGAAGCGTCTCTCGACGGGAATCAAGGGATTGGACGAGATGCTCGGCGGAGGCGTTCCGGCAGGGCACTCCGTTCTCGTGGCCGGTCCATCCGGCTCAGGAAAGAGCGTGGTGGCGACGGAGTTCATCATGGAGGGCGCTCGCCACGATGAGCCGGGCGTCATCGCGGTGTTCGAGAAACGTCCCAGCAAGTACTCCGAGACCCCGCCCGGTGGTCCGGCGTTCGAAAAGATGATCCGCAAGGGACAGGTCGGGGTCATCCACACACGCCCGCTGGATCTCTCGATCGATGAAATGCTCTATGAGATGGTTGAAGAGATCCATCGTTACAAGGCGCACAGGCTGGTGATCGATTCGCTCTCCGGATTCGAGCTGGCGCTCGCACCCACGTTTCGAGAGGACTTTCGGGAGTCTCTGTACCGCATGGTCTCCGTCCTCACAGGGATGGGAATCACGATGATGATGACCGCAGAAGTGGAGGACACCTATACTGATTTGCGCTTCAGCCCTCACGGAACCGCCTTTCTGACGGACGCGATCATCATGCAGCGTTATGTCGAGTTGAAGGGGCAGATTCAGCGGATCATGGCCGTGGTGAAAGTTCGCGGCAGCTCGCATAGCAAAGACTTTCGAGCCTTCGAGGTCACCGAGCAGGGCATCGTGGTTGGTGAAACCCTGGGGCACTACGAGGGATTGCTGACGGGCAGTCCGGAGGTCGTTGCGGGTGCCCCGAAAAGAAAAGTGAAGAGAAAGCATTGATCGAGGCCAGTTCGCATGCCGAGCCAGCGAAAACCGAAGCGCCCGAAGAGCGGTAAGAATTCTTCGCCGGAAGAATCTCTCCGTTCGCGCACGGCCGTCGTCGCCGCACGCGAGGAGCAAGTACGCACCGGCGAAGATGCCGCCACTCAGGTCCGCCTGGAGGTGCAGGCGCTCATGGACGCGCTTCGGGAAGCCAACGAACATCTCATCCTCGCGAACCTTCGATCAGAGGCGCTCGCGGAAGAAATGACCCGCTTGTACGATGAGGCGACGACCGCCAATCAGTCGAAGGACGAGTTTTTCGCGTTGATCTCGCACGAGCTGCGCTCGCCGCTGACGTCGATCACCGGCTGGGCCGCCTTGCTGGAACGGGATCCCGATTCCGCGACCGTCGCCGAGGCCGCGCGCTCGATCGCGAGCAGCGCGGCGCTCCAGGCCAAGCTCGTCGACGACCTTCTGGATGTCGCGCGGATCATGACCGGCAAGTTCGCCATCACCAGGGACGCGATCGATCTCCTCACGGTCGTGGCCGACGCTGTAAGCGCGATCCGCCCGGTGGCCGTTGCGGAAGTTGTCTCACTGAGGAACAACGCGCAGCAGTCGATCATCGTTCGTGGCGATGCCGGCCGGCTCCGTCAAGTCGTTGGCAATCTGCTTTCGAACGCCCTGAAGTTCACGCCCCAGGGTGGACTGATCGAAGTGAATCTCACACTGGAAGATTCGTTCGGCGTCATCAAAGTCTGCGACACCGGCGAAGGGATTGCCTCCGACTTTCTGCCATTCGTTTTTGAACGCCGCTCCCAGGCAACCGCCAGACGCTTCGCCGGCCTCGGGCTTGGACTGGCCATCGTCAAACACATCGTGGAACTGCACGAGGGCTCGGTCCAGGCAGCCAGTCAGGGAGAGGGAAAAGGAGCGACGTTCACAATCCGCATCCCGGCTAAGAATGGTTAGCGCTCGAAGACGGCATCTTCAAGGATTCAGCGAGCGCGCGACCTTTGTGTCAGGTCGCACATAGCCCGTTGTGGATGGCGTATCGCATCAGACTCAGGTCATTTTCGACGCCGAGCTTGCGCATGAGCCGAAGGCGGTAAGTGGAGATCGTCTTTGCACTGACGTTGAGGTCGTGTGCAATTTGCTTGATGCGCCCGCCATCCAGAAGCATCGAGAGGATCTCGCGTTCGCGATTCGACAACAGCTCATGGGCCGCCGATCCGGTTCCGCCAGCTCGAACATAGTCTTCGTCCTGCAACACCGCCTCAATCGCCCCGAGCACCGAATCCACCGAACCCCTTTTTGTCACTGCTATGCGAACCCGCGGTACATGAAATCCCGGATCTTGAAAAAGAATGCGTGACACGCGAGGAAGCGTTCGCTCCATCGTCGCGTACCCGCGCTGCGTGTCGAGAATCACGACGTCGACCGCGAGCGCGGGAATCTGCCGCAGCGCGCTGTCAACGTCATCGGCCTCGCCGACGAGGACGTGATTCCCCTCTCGTTCGACCAGGGCTCGAATGCCGAGACGTACGATGGGAAATGCGTCGATTACGTAGATATTGGCCACAGGTATGAGAGCGCCGGCGTGCGTGATGCGAGACCGAGATTTCAACAACTACGGCCCGTCGCCCGAAACGGACTTATTTGCATATCCATGCAGTAGCGAGCCCATCCAATCGCGCGCTTCACAGACGCGGCTAGTGGAGCTCTGCACAAGTCCAGGCGCCCCTCATCCGCCCTTCGGGCACCTTCTCCCCGCACGCGGGGAGAAGGGCAATATAGGGTGGTGACCCCTCGCCCCGCTTGCGGGGAGAGGGTGGCCGAAGGCCGGGTGAGGGGTTTCTCGCATTTGCGCAGAGCTTCCCTAGCGCGGCATGTGGGACGAACGCCAAGCGTGATGAGCCTTGGTAACGGAGCGGCCGCGGTGTGGCACGAACTCCCCGGAACGAAGGATCAGGTTTTAGTCACCGAGTTTCATTCGACGCATGAGCTCCTTGAATCGCTCGTCGGAACGCAGCGGATCCATGACCGGGTCAACCTTCAACTTGATTCATCCAGTTGTCGCGCTCGGCGTAGCTCTTCTGCAGCCATTCGAACGCCTGATCCTCATCGCCTAACTCATATTGAAAGCGCGCCCCTTCCTGTAAGTTTGGAGTTGCGAAACAACAAACGAAAGGGAGGAGCGGCTGCCATGAAACAACAGGCGATTCAGTATCTCGCGTTCGACGTCCATCAGGCAACGGTCGTTGCCAGTCTACGGAACGAGCGAGGAGATGTCGTGATGAGGGCCACCGTGCCCACTGAGGCAAAGGCGGTCATGACGCTCGTGAAGAGCGCGGGGCCGCGGGTGCACGTGGCCTTCGAGGAGGGCACGCAGGCGCAATGGCTGCACGATCTGCTCGTGCCGCTCGCCGAGCGAGTGACGGTTTGCAACGTTCGGGGACGAAGTGAGACCACGAACAAGAGCGACCGCATCGACGCCGACGAACTGAGCGAGCTGCTTCGCATCGGTGCCCTCAAGTCGGTCTTCCACGGCGCACCCGAGATGCTCACCCTCAAAGAGCTTGTGCGCAACTACAACAACCTGGTCGAGGATGCCACGCGCGTGATGCAACGCATCAAAGCGATCTTCCGTGCCCGGGCCATCCCGGCGCCGGGGGTGTCGGTCTATCGCCCCTCTCTGCGCAAACAGTGGCTGGCCAGGATCGATGGAGGAGCGAAGGTACGGGCCACCTCGCTGCTCACGCAACTCGATACGCTGCTCGAGCTTCGGTCGAAAGCGAAGGCTGCGATGATTGCCACTGCGCGGCGACAGCCCGGATGGAAGATCCTCCGCTCCATTCCCTACCTCGGAGCGGTGCGGGTGTCGGAGATCATGGCCATCATGAAGACACCATTCCGCTTCCGCACGAAACGGAATCTCTGGCCATACGCCGGCTTTGCTGTTGTGACCCGTTCGAGCGCCGACGAGGAGTTCAAAGACGGGAAGCTCCGCCGTCGGAAACGGGCTCCGATCACGCGGGGACTGAACCGCAATCACAATCCCATCCTCAAAGCCGTCTTCAAGGGAGCGGCGAATGCGGCCACCGCCAGGCCAGGCCCATTGCGTGACTATTACGAAGCCTCGCTGGCCCGAGGAGTCAAAGATGATCTCGCCAAGGTGACGCTGGCCCGCAAGATCGCGGCCGTCACTCTACGTCTGTGGAAGAAAGGAGAGCTCTGGGATCCTAAGAAACTGACGATGCAAGCGACATAGCGTTCCGGACGCGCCGGTGATCGTCGAGTGTGGGTGACCACTTCGGTGATCTCGATCGATCCGGGACGAAGGTTCGAGGGTGAGTCTCAGCAGGTCCGTTCCGCCCGGCAGGCAGTCACGCCGAGGCACTCGGCTAACCACAGGCCCCCTCGGATGACCAGAAGAAGCGATAGGGCCACGCCGGCCGAACACCGGCGCGAGTCTCAGATAGAACCGTGGTCGACACCGTTACGGTGATCGCCGGCGCGCTTGAAATCGTCTCACTATGGATCGAAGAGGTACTTGAAGATGAGTCCGCGGCGTACGACTGTTCCGCCCACCCGCGTTGCCTCGCGATCGTCGCAGTCTGGTCGGTCGGGGCTGATTGCAAAGAAAGAAGCCGAAAAGCAATCAGCAAAGAGAAGAACCGTCCTTGACAATCGCTTTCATAGAACGCAACATACACGGCAGCGAGGCGATACGGAACGATTCGACCGCGTTTGGTCGTGGTCTTCAGCTCCTTGATGATCTGCATCGCTTCCTCTCGTTTTCCCGCCATCGCGTAGCCGTACGCAAGTCCTGCGGAGGCGCCACCGTTATTGCTGAAGTGCGCTCCCGTTGTGAACTCGTCGATTGCTTCGTCGTATTTCTGTTTCGCGACATCGATGAAACCGAGGTAGAAGTGGCCTAACACGTTGTCCGCTTTCTTGAGCGCCTTCGACAGGACTCCTCGGCGTCTTCGTATCGGCGCATCGAGTAGTAGGTTCTTGCGAGGTAGATGTCGGTACCGATGGACGGCGCGATTTTTTCCGCTGTTCTCGCTTCGTCGAGCGCCTGATCGAAACGGCCCATCGACATCAGAAACCCGGCGTAGCCGAGGTGCGCCGGAACATCGGTCGGGGCGAGGTTGAGAGCGAGCTTCTACTCACGTTCCGCGTTGTCCCATTCGAAGTCGGCGTTCGAATAAAGTCCGACCAATGCGACGTGCGCGTCCACGAGGTTGTTGTCGAGAGCAAGAGCCTTCAGCAACGCGGCCTTCGCCGGCGGAAGAATCTCCGCGTTGCTCAATCCATATGGATCCGAGTAGCCGAGTCGAAGCCACGCGCGCGCGAGCTCGTCGTACGCCAGTGCGAACTTCGGATCCTTCGCCACCGCCTGTTCGTAGAACCTGATGGCCTCGCGAGCGTTGGCGAGCTTGCCGCCGGCGACGCGCGGATCGCTCTTGTCCTTGTCGAAAAAACTCGCGCGCCTTCAGGAAGAGCTCCTTCGCCTCCGGTACCGGCGAGTACGTCACGCCCGCGCTCAAGGCCGCGGCGAAAAACACCATCATGAGTTTTCTCATGAGGAAATTTTCTCCCACGCGTAAGCGAGGCGCTGTCAGATTCTTGTCCTCATCGCCGGTGCGAACGTGCCGGGAGCCAGAGAGGATCCCGATTTGCTGCGCCAAAGCCGCCAAAAGGCAGGCGCCGCTCAGTTCAACCGCGATCGCTGGATCCGGCGTGCCATGGCCATCGGCGCACCAACACGCCGATCGCAAGCGTGACAAAGAACAACACGCTGAGTGCGAGCACAACCGCGCCGCCGGTCGGGACGAGAAGCCGCGTGGAGATGCCAAGGCCGCCGATTCCCGCGAAGAATGCGATCGCAACGCTCCACACGAGATAGGCTCGCGTGCTCGCTGCGAGATTCCGTGCTGCGGCTGCCGGCACCACCACGAGCGCCTCGACGAGAAGCGCGCCGATGACCTTGAGGCTGATCACGATCGCGACGGTGAGAAGAACGGCGAACAGATATTCGACGTACGCCGAGTCCACTTTTTCCAACCCAGACAGCTCGCCACTGAGGCTCTCCAGGAGAAGCCCGTTGTATTCGCGGGCCAGCAGGACACTGACCGCACCGCCGCCGAAGATGAGCAGGGCGAGATCGCCATCGGTGACCGTCAGCAGGCTTCCGAACATCGCGGACTCCACCTGATGAATGTTGAACCGTCGCGTGACAAACACGAGAAGGCAGATCCCCAGTCCGAGCGTCAGCGCAAGAAAGACGCCGATCAGCGTATCGGGGGACAGGCTCGTGCGTCTCTTGACGAACACCATGCCGAGCGCCGACAGGAGGCAAAAGGCGAAGATTCCTCCATACGGCGCGTTCAACGGCTCTCCGAGGAGGAGCGCGATCGAGAGTCCTGTCAGCGCGGCATTCCCTAACGCCGCGCTGAAGAATGCCATCCGCCGGGAAACGACGAGATGGCTCAACCCTCCGAGAAGTGGCGCCATCACGAGCACGCAGAGCACTCCGCGCACGAGAAAAGGGTATTGAAAATCCTCTGGGAGGTAACCGGACTTAGCCAGACTCTCGAGTCCGACGCGCGCCAGTAATCTACCGATCCGTTCCCGCGTTTCGCGGTTGACGCCGAAACAGACCGGACGGCGCTGTCGGGCCAGCGCAAGAAAATCTGCAACGGTCACCGGCAGCGAACGATCGACGGCAAAGCTCTGCGGCACGTATCCGATCCGCCCGTCCGCCAGCCACGTCGCGATGATCCTTCCGGAGAAGGGAATCCGACCAAGAATCCCGGCGATGAGCGTGCTCTTGCCGGCGCCGTTCGGTCCGACGAGAACATGGATCGTTCCGCGCTTGACGTTCAACGAGACCCCATCCAGCGGCGTCTCCCGTCCGCACCGTACGCCGAGGTTGATGATTTCGAGCAGCGGTGGTGCCTGCTCCGTAGAAGGAGGCATTCTCAGGACCCGGTCACCAGCGCGCGGACCATGGCGTTCACGTTCTGCTGCATCTCTTTCTCGAATTTATCGGGAGTGTAGGCGCCCGAAGCAATGTGGCTGATGATGTACGTCTTGACGCCGGCTTCATCCTGCAGAACTTTCAGCAGCGCGGGCGGGAAGCTCACCTCGCTGAAGACCACCGTGATTTTCTCCCGCTTGAGGAGCTTGACCATGTTCTCGAGCTCCTTTGCCGAAGGTGTCAGGCCGTGCGCCGGTTGGACGACGCCCGCCACCTCCAGTCCGAATTCCTGCAACAGGTAGCCGTACCCTTCGTGCACGGTGACGACGCGTGTGATTTTCGCATTGGCGATCTGCGCTTCGCCAGCGGCTTTGATGCGGCGAAGGCGCTGGGCATACGCGGATGCGTTCGTCTGCAGCGCGGGCGCAAGCTCGGGACGCAGTCTCGCCAGTGCCTTCTCGATGAAATACGTCTGCCGGATCGCATTCGTGAACGAGATGAACGTGTGCGAATTCACCGCAGTCCCGTGCACGGAACGGATCTGCGGCGTCTCGTCATTCGGCCGGATGATGACGACCTTCTTGTTTCCCGACGCCTTGGGCATGGGGAAGATGAAGTCGTCGTGGCCGATGCCGTTGACGACGATCGCATCCAGGCTCGCAAGTTTCTTGATGTCCTCGGGACGCGGCTGGTAGTCGCCCGCGTCGATCTCGCCCGGGAGAAATGGGGATGACCTCGATGCCGGGCAGATTGCCGACGATGTTCGTCGTCCACGAGTAGTACGGGTGAAGCGTGACACCGATTTTCAGTGTGTGTGCGGTTGGCGCAGCCCACGCCGGCCCCACCGTCAGGAGCGAGAGAACCAGGACAGAACGGATCACGGATCGGAACATTGCGTCTCCTCGGATGCGAATCATTTCGTCGGCGTTTGAGGCGTACCGGCAAGCAGTTGCGTCCATCCGCGCACCTCCGGAACGCCCAGTGCTGCGTCGGGCACCGTCGTTCCGCTCGGATGCATCCACAACGACACGTGCAACTTTTCGCCGTTGGCGAGTTGATGATGCTGCTCGTCGACTGGAGCTGGATCGGGCGCCGCGCCAGGAGTCGGTTCGAGGATGAAGATGAGGAACGCCGGAAGACGACTGTCGGCAGAGCGACCGATGTAATTGACGAGGGTGCCGTCCCGACGGAGTGTCCAGAGGTAGACATCCTTCGTGATCGGATCGTCAGCGAACGGTGGAACGCCTTGTTGTGCGAGAGATGCCGGCATGGGCCACGCACCCGATGCGGAGCGGATGTTCTCGGCCTCCTGCAGTCCCTCGCTCATTGCGCGGAACATGCGCTGATCACGCGGAACGAGATCGCGGAAAAACTTCTGGCTCGAGTTGTCGCCGGCAGGTGCGGTCGCCGCCGAGCGGTCGTCGACGCCGCCCCTTCGAGCACCAGAATTGAGGTTGGTCAAATACAGACCGAGGCTGATGAGAATCACGACGGCGGCCCGAAGGACATAGGCCGCCTCCGTGCGCGCCGAGACCGGCGCGATCTCCTCTTTTCGAAAACGATCGGGACCACTCACGTCAGCAAGTCCAATACGAACGCCAGAAACGCCGCTTGTCAAAACGAAACCGCGAATCGGACGCGGATCGCGCGCGGTTCAACTGGATGCGTTTGAATGTCATTGACGCCATCGAGTGTCTCGCCTTGAAGACGGGAGGCATAGTAATAGTCGATGTCGCTCACCTTCGCGTTCAACAGGTCAGCCCCTCGGTCTTTCGAGCAGGGACGATCCTCGTTTACGGCTGGGGAGCGGTCCTTGCGCCGGCGATCCATCAACGGTTTCACCACGACGATCATGTTCACGTCGGTGACTCCATCGTGTCTCGACGCGGACAAGGACCGAACGCCGTACCCCGTCCGTGAAGGCCGCGCGACCGCCGAAGAACAGGCGATCGAGAATCACGCCCGTCATCATCATAGTGTCGACGCTGACGCCATACCGGCTCGCGGTCCTCGGCATCATCGACACGACTCGGATCATGGGGCGGGAAGTGTCTGGCATTCCGGCGCCGCGCTAAGCGATCATCTGGATCGCACTCCGGCCCTCCCTGCCATCGCAGAACTAGCGGGGAGCGCAACAACGAAGGCATCGCCACAGACGATACGGGTCCCGCGCCAAGTCAGATGCGCCGGCTGTAGGAACTTCCCGACCCCGGGCTTGCGTCACCGAACAATCAACAGGAAATCCGGGGGGCACCATGGAAAGAACTGGTTCATCGGATCGATGAAGAGCTTTTGCCTGACGAATCTCGCCATTGCCGTCTCGAGACTCATTACTTGCTGCAGCGACAAGGTGTATGTGAAGCGAGGGCCGACGGCGCTGCGAGACTTTGCCACGAGCGTCGACGAACTCCATTCCACTTCTTCGCTCGGGATTGGTGCGCCCAGTTGGATTCGAACCAACGGCCTTCAGCTTCGGAGGCTGACGCTCTATCCAGCTGAGCTATGGGCGCTAACCGGGACTGGCAACATAGTACCAGCCCGCGTCATTTCGTCATCGCGCGATCGAACGATTCCTGCTGCGCCTCGCGAAACGCGATGCATGTGTCGATCGACTCCAGCGATCTCCGTAGATTTCTCGCCCCATCGGTCGGCGGCGTCTTCGCGAAAAATGCCTCGATCGATGCCTTGGATCCCGGATCGCAGAAGCCGTTCAGGCTGCCCGTGATGTTGTGGAGGGAAGTGGGAATGGACCGCTGCAGCTGCGGCCAGTGTGCAGTCACTGCATTCCAGGCGGCATCGCGTGCTTCCGGATTTGTGAAGAGCCGTCCGATCAGCCGCGGAAGATCCTGCGTGCGCACCGCATCGCTGTAGGTGTAGTCGACGGTCTGCGCGATCAGAGCCGGATCTCGGAACTGCGTGAGAAGACCCGCGAAGCGGTCGCGCACGTCCGCGGTCTGCGCCGATCCGATGTGCTCGCGTACGCGGCGATAGAGCGCTGCGTCGCCGTTCGTTACGGCGACGTCGAGCGCCTGCCCGGCAACCGTCGGATCGACCGACGACGGATCGTCGAGATACTTCTTCGCGACCGAGCGCGCGCCGGCGATGACCTCGGGGTCGCGGCCGAGGAAGCCGGCGGCCCACAGGATGTTGGCGCGGGCCGTTCGTTGCTCGGCCGTTTCGCCAAGGGGCGTCGACCAGGTCAGCGGCGCGTATCCCCGAACGAGACTCCGGACTTCGCGCTGCCACGCGTCGCGGGTGGCCGGCGTCACGAGCCGCTCATTCATCCACTCCAGGTGTGAAGTGATCGCCTCGGTCAATTGCGTCGATTCGGGCCGCGGCATCGCACGGAGAAGATCGAGATAGTCGCTGACCTGCCGCCGAAGCGTGCGCACCAGAAGCCATTCGTTGCCTTCGAGCGCGATGCGCTCGGCATCGTTCAGTCTCGCGACGTTTGCACGGAGGGCCTTGCGGTCGTCCGGAGCGTAGTCAGTGACGTAGTAGCCGCGCCCATTCGCGTTGAGAAAGAGCGGCGATCCACAAGGGCCGGCTTTGAGCGTGGACGAGACGTCGCCGATCACCGAGCAATCCACACCCTTCGCGCAGAGCGGCAGATTCCACGACGCGGGCACCGCCTTCAGGCCGTCCGGCGCCGGAGTCCTGGGTGCCGGCAGGTTCGTCTTGAATTTCTCCTGTGAGAGCGCGACGCTCTTCGACTCGCCGACACACGTTTCTCTCGCGTGCAGGAGCGGAGCGCCCGGCTGGTCGACGAACGAGCTCATGACCGAATCGACGGGCCTCTTCGAAACCGCAGTCATCGTGTTCCAGAAGTCCTCGGCGGTCGCGTTCGACCATGAGTACTTCCTGAGATAGGCGCGGATGGCGTCGCGAAACGTCTCCTCCCCCATCCAATTCTCGAGCATGCGCAGGACGGCCGCGGTCTTGCCGTAGGCGATGCCGTCGAACAGTTGATTGATCTCGGCAGGCGTCTCCGCGGCGGTGCGAATCGGACGCGTCGAGCGCTGCGAGTCGAGCGCCAGTGACCCCATCGTCGACTCCGTATCGCTGAGCGGGATCTTCCATTCCGGCTTCCACGCGGCGATGGGCTTCGATTCCATGAACGTGGCGAATCCTTCGTTCAGCCAGATGTCGTCCCACCACTTCATCGTCACGAGGTCGCCGAACCACTGATGCGCGATCTCGTGCGCGACGGTGTCCGCGATTCCCTTCTGCCGCGAGTACGCCGAGGTCTTCGGATCGAAGAAGATCGCCGTCTCGCGATAGGTGATCGCACCGGCGTTCTCCATCGCGCCCGCCTGGAAGTCCGGAATGGCGATCATGTCCAGCTTTCCGAACGGATACTTGATGCCGTAGTAGTCGTCGTAGAAACGGATCGATTGCTCGGCGGCGCTGAGCGCAAATTGTCCGAGCTTCGCCGCGCGGCCCGGAGGTCCGCAGACGCGGATCGGAATGCCGTCCGCGCCTCCTTCGATGCAGTCGAAATCACCGACCAGCATGGCGACGAGATACGTCGACATTCTCGGCGTCGGCGCGAAGCGGAGGCGATGCTTCCCCTGCCCCGCCGGCGTATCGGAAACGATGCGGCCGTTCGAGATCGCCGTGTCGCCGCTGTCGACCACGAGCGCGATGTCGAACGTCGCCTTCAACGCGGGCTCGTCGAAGCACGGGAACGCGCGCCGCGCGTCGGTCGACTCGAACTGCGTGACCGCATACTTGCGCGCCGCCGTCTTCGCCAGATACAGCCCGCGCAACTGGCGATTGAGCTTGCCGTCGAACGTGAGCGAGATGACGCCGGCCCCCGCCGTCAGCGGCTGCGTGGCGCGCAACGTGATCGTCTCGTCGTCCGGATTGGCCGAGACCGATGCGGAAACCGTGTCGCCGCCGGTCGTGATGCGCGCGTCGTGAACGTCGAGGTCGACGGCATGCATCGTGATCGACGAGACCGGGTTGCGCACATCGACATCGATCGTCTCCTCGCCGTGAAATGTCTCGGCGGCCAGATCGATCGCAACGGTCAGCGTGTAGTGATTCGGAACGACGTCCTGCGGAAGGCGCGCGGCGAACGTCGCCGTCGCTCCTGCGATGATGAGGAGAGCCAGGGAGAATGTTTTTCTCATGATCAGTCGGAGGCTCGGAACAGCACGATCAACACGCCGATGCCAACCACGATCAGGATGATCGCGAAGGTCAGGTTCATTCCGCCTGCGGCGGGCGTTGGCGCGGTCTTCTCGCCGGTCGTCGTGACGGTTGTTTCGGTCTCTGAAGACGAAGTCTCCACCGAAGGTGTTGGCGCGATGGTGTTGCTCGTCGGTGCGCTTGTCGTCGCTGTCGGGCTCGAGAGTGGCGCGGGCTGCGGAGCGACGGGTTGGGGAGTGACCGGGGTTTCAACGACCGGTTTCGAGGTGACGGGTTGAGGGACCACCGGTTGTGGGACGACCGGTTGCAGCTTCACCGGTGCGGGCGCGACCGTGTGGGTGACGACTGGCGCCGGTTCGGTTCGCGTCACCGGAGGCTTCGGCTGCGCAGTGGCGACGAGAGTCGGCTTTGCCGCCGGTTTCGGCGACGCGCTCACCGGCGGATTGATGACCGGCGTCTGTGTCGCGGCGTGACGAACGGGCGCGGATGTCGCGACGTGCGGCTTCGGCGTTTCCATTGGAGGCTTCGGCGTCTGGTGTGCGACATGCGGTCTGGGCGTCACCGCTGGCTTCATGATTCTGTGGGACGGTTTCGGCGTCGCGGTTGCCTCGTGCGTCGCCGGTTTCGTCGGCTTATGCGCAGCGGGCTTTGGCGTCGCGATCGCCTCGTGCGTCGCCGGCCGCGGCTGCTCCTCGACCACGCGATTCGGCGTTCGCACCCCCAGCCGCGTCAGTCGTCGTGCCGCTTCCGCCACGAGAAACGCGCGCGTCTCGCGGGACGGGTAGATCTTCTGGCCGCCGAGCGTCATCGTGGAATCGGCAACAGCGCGGGGAAACTCCGGATACTTGCGCAGCGAGTTGACGATGGCTCCGTCGCCGCTCGACGCATCGAAGAATGCGCCCGTGGGCGAAGTCATCGAGAAATCCCACAGCCGCTCGAGATCCGCGTACAGCTGCATGACGTCGGCGGCCGCCTGCTTTTCTCCGCCTCCCGGATACGCGTTGATCGCCGATCGCGTCGATGACAGCGCCGCTTTGAACGAGTCGTAGTCACCGCTCTCCGCCGCGACTTGAGCGCGCCGGAGCGACGTGCGCAGATCGGACGCCGGCGGTGCCACCCTGGCCGCGACCGGTTCTTCGGCCGGCATCTCGGCGACCGCCGTACGCGGTGGCGCAGGGGCCAGCCCGGCATCGCAGTCGGTCGGCACCATCGCGTTGGCCTTGGGAAGGACCTTGACGGTCGGGTTCAGACGGCTTGCCTGACCGATGAGGCTCGGCGCGACCGCCGCTGCCAGGAAACAGAGTACCGCCGGGCCTCGCACAATGCGCATTCTATCGCTACATCGTGGGCTGCACTTCCTGCGGCAAGTGCTTTTTCATCAACTTGATCAGATCGTCGACCGCCACAGGCTTCGCCACGTAGTCGTCGACCTTGAAATACGTCAGCGCTTCGTTCCGGTATTTCCGGTCGGTATAGAGGCCGGTCATGATGATCGCCTTCGCGCGCGACGTCGACGGATCCTCCTTCAGCAGCCGGCACATCTCGCGCCCGTCGAGCTTGGGCATGAAGGCGTCCGAGAGGATGAGGTCGGGGTTGTACTCGCGCGCCATCGCCAGACCTTCCTGTCCATTGTCGGCGACCACGAATCCGTAGCCCAGCGTGGTGACGACCGTTTTCACGATCAGCTGGATGTTCTCGTCGTCCTCCACCAGGAGGATGAGCGGCCGTTTGACTTCCATCGGAGACGCGTTGCTCCTGCCGCTCCCACTTCGCTTCGAACCGATCATCTTGCGTTCGAAGAGCGTAGGCGGCGCGTCCGCCCAGAACCTCTCCCGGTAGGCGCTGGGTGCCTTGCAGAAGCATGTGTTGCAGTGCGGGCAGACCAGCGTCTGATCGCGGCCGACGCACGCGCACCATTCCGCGTCGCCGGCGTCGAACATCTGGTTGCAGTTGAAGCAGCAGACTTCGTACGGCTTGCTTCGCGCCGGTTCGGGCATTTCCGCCAGCGTAATGCCGCGCTCGATGTCGAAGTCGTCGAGGTTTGCCTCCTCGATCTGCTTCCGATGGATCTCGTGCAGATCTTCCGCAGGCGGCGCGGTGACGACGCCCTCGAGATGTTTCTGCAGCAGGTTGATGAGATCCGTGATCGACACGGGCTTCGACAGGTAGTCATCGATGCGGAACCGCTTCACCGCCTCGTTCTTGTACTTCGTGTCGGTGTAGAGGCCCGTCATCACGATCATCTTGCACTCGGGGATGAGGCCTTCTTCCTTCAGGAGGCGGCACATCTCCCGGCCGTCGAGCTTCGGCATGAACGCGTCCGACAGGATCAGATTCGGCCGGTACAAACGCGCGAGACTCAGTCCGGACTGTCCGTTGTTCGCCCACACGAATCCGTAGCCGAGGTTGGTGCAGACACGTTGGACGATGGTCTGGATGTCTTCGTCGTCCTCCACCAGCATCACGAGAGGGCGCCTCACCAACTCGGGCGGCGGATTCGGGGCGGCCTCCAAGTGTTGCTTTCCCATCTCCGCGGTCTTTCTCTCGAACAGCCGCGGAGGAGCCTGGAGCCAGAACTTCTCCCTGTACGAGGGAGGCGCCTTGCAGAAGCAGGTCAGACAATTGGTGCAGACGAGCGTTCGCTCCTTCGTCAGGCAGCTGCACCAGTCCGCCTCGGTTGCGTCGAACGCCACGCGGCAATTGAAGCAGGTGACTTCGTAGAGATCCGAAACCGCCGGTGCAGGTTTCGCCACCTGCATGGGCACCAGCGCGTCATCCCTCACCGCAGGCAGCGTCACTTGCTTGACGGGGCCGGCATCGGCGCCGCGCACCTGCTGGCGATCGAGAAACAGCTGCGGATTCTTGACGGACTCGCGGGCCAGCTTCGCGATTGCGTCAGGAGAGTACGGACGCATCACGGAGGCGGCGCGCGGAACCGATGGAAGCGCGCCGTGACTTCCCGCGGTGACGAAGAACGGGAGCTTCGGCGCCTGCTCCGTGATGCTCTTGTGCGCCTTGAGAAAATCGGGAAGTTCGGCATCGACGAAAATCGCATCGGGCTGGAAGCGAAACAATTCGTCCACTGCGTCGATCCAGCGCTCGACGATCTGCACATCGACACCCATCTCGCGCAAACGCTGCGCGATGGTGTCGGCCGTCGCACGGCGGCGCTCCAGCATCACGATGCGCGCTCGCCGTTCCCCCTGCGGCGCCGTTGGCTCTCTTGGCTTTTGAGCGGCACTGCCGGCCGGCCGGCGCGTGGCCGTCGTGTTGCCATCGAACTTTTTCTTCAGATTGAGCACGGGCTTTGGCGCAGGCGGCGTCTTCAGCCAGGAGCTCAGCGTGGAGAAGATGCCACGCTCGGAAGACTCTGGTGGCGGCGCCACCGGCTTCGGCACGTCCCCGCTCCTCGCCAGCGCCTCACGTTCCTTCTGCATCTGCTCCTGATGCTTCTTCTCCAGCTCGAGGCGTTCCTTCTCCGCCTGTTCGCGCTCTTCGGAAAGCCGCCGAGACAGCGACTCCTTCTCGCGCTCCAGCCGTTCGCGTTCTTTCCGCTCGGCAGCGAGTTGCTGGTCCGACGCGGCCCGCGCCGCTCGCTCGCGTTCCTGCGCTTCGCGCTCGAACCGCTCCCGTTCCGTTCGTTCCGCAGCGAGCTTTGCTTCTGTCGCAAGCTCGCGTTCCTGATGGACCTTCTCGAGGCGCTCGCGCTCTCGTCGCTCGGTCGCCAGCCTCTCTTCGGACGCCTGCGAAGCGTCTTCGCGTTCGCGAGCGAGCAGCCTCTCCGCACGGCGACGCTCGCCTCGCCGTTTTTTCTTGAGGTTGACGTTCTCCGTCGGGAGCGGCTCCGCTGTTTGTTCCGCAGCCTGTTCGGCCGCTTGTTCGGCCCCTTGTTCGGCCGTCTGTTCCGCAGTCTGTTCGGCCGTTCGCTCCGCCACTGCCTCCACCGGCGCGACGGTCGCCTCGGGCGCCGCGACGGTTTGCGGGAGCTCTTTCACCGCCGTTCGTCGCATCGCTCCCGCTGCGATCGCGACCAGGCTCAGTGTGATGAATGCGGCGTCAGCTTTGCCAGTGAGACGCGCGCCGAACCCGGCGAGCATCACGACGAATCCGAAGAGCATCGCGGTCGCGCCGCTTCGCCAGCCGAGCTTCAGGGACGAAGCGATGACCGCAAACAGATAGAAGATGACGAGGGCGGCAACGGAGATGCCGGGGAACAGCATCGCGGCGCCAGTAGCGAGAATCACGAGATCGATCGGGATCCCGTAACGGCGTATCCGCTTCTTGAGCTCCGGCTTCATCTCGCTTGGATAACCCTGGTGACGATCACTTCATCGCTTGCTGACTGGAAGTCTGCTCGATCTTGGCACGATAGCGGGTGACGTCATCGGTCACCTGAATGTAAGGCAGAGCGCACGCGAGCTCTTTCCTGGCCAGATCGTAATGTCCCGTCTCGTACAGTGAGACGGCGTTGTAATAGCGCAGGTCTTCCTCACCGCGCGCAAAATTCGAGAGCCTCTGAAACGCCTTCACGGCATCGGGGAACGCGCCGGTTCGATAAAGGCCCGTGGCAGCGGCCGCGATCGCGTCGCGCGACGCGTTGGCGCTGTTTGCGATGCGCACATACATGGCGATGGCCTGATCGCCGCCTCCGCTGTTTGCCGCGGCATCCGCTTGACGAAGAAGCGTTTCTTCACTGCGCCGCGTTTCCGCCTGGGCCGTCGCGACCCTGGCCGCCGCTTCCTGGTCCGCGGCGGCGCGAGCCGAGGCGATGCGCTCGTCTGCGGCACGCTGGGAGGAGGCGCGTTCGGCAGCGACGCGTTCGTCGGCAGCCTTCTGAGCAGCCGCGATCTGTTCGGCGGCGCGGCGTTGTGCGTCGGCCTGCGCCGTCGAAATCTGTGCCGCGGTCGCTTTCTCGATGGCCGCGCGTTCTGCGGCGACGCGCTGCTCGATCGAACGCTGCGCGTCGGCGCGAGCTGCCGCGATCTGTTCCTGACTGCTCTTCTCGATGGCGGCGCGCTCCGTGGCGACGCGCTGCTCGACCGAGCGCTGCGCGTCCTGCTGCGCGCTTGCGACCCGCTGGTCCGCATCGCGCTGGATTGCGGCACATTCGGCGGCAACGCGCTCCTTGATGGCCCGCGCCTGCGTGGCGCGTTCTTCAGGAATCGTGGGCTGCACCGGCACCGTAGCGGGCGGCGGGGCAACCTGAGCGACGGCCGTCGCCGGCGTCGCGGAAACGGGTGCCGGCGCTGGTGGTGGCGGCGTCGATGGCGTCACGTTCGTCGCTGTCGTGGTCGTCGCTGTCGTGGTCGTTGCTGTGGTCGTAGTTGTCGTCGCACGCGGTGCAGGTGGAGGAGGCGGCGGGGCGCTGGCAACTTGCGTCGTCGCGCTTGTCGTTCCCAGCGAAGCGAGTGCCGTATTTGCCGGCAGGTTTGCCGCCGGTGCGACTCGCTGCACTACTTGCTCGAAGTCCGACACGTCGGCACTCAGCGGAAGCTTCGCATAAACCGGTTCGATCGCCTCGGCCACTTTCAACCGATGGATCTGCTCACTGGCCTCCGCATCGCGTCCCAGCCTGGCGTAGGACATCGCCAGATAAATGACGGCGGTCTCGAACTTCGGCAACGACTCGAAACGGCCGGTGTTTACATACGCACGCATCTGCTCCGGCGTGAGCAAGCCGTCGGACGCCGCGCGCAGATCGTTGACTGCTTCAGCGTAGTGTGCCGCCCGATAGTTGTCCTGTCCGCGTTGCAACAGTTCGTCCGCGGAACTGGACGAGGATGACGTGGCGTCGCCGCCGTTCGCGTCCGCGCCCTCCGCGAGGCACAACCCGCTGAACGCGCTGAGGCGCGCATCCGCGGTGAGCGGCCCGGCGGTCGCGGAAATCGTGATCAGGAGCAATGCGGCCGAAACTGCGATGGTGTTTCGCACGGAAACCTCCCTCTTCATCGATTGGAAAAAGCGGTTCGGAAGTTGCGTCCGTCTGCATCCTCGGACAATTGACGCCGCGTTTCAATTTTCGAGCCGATCTTTTTCGATGGAGCGAGTTTCGCGACATGAATCTTTCTTCTGCCGTGTCCACGGGTCCCCTGCAGTCCGGCTGGCGCCGAGGTGAGTCGCTCGACGCCTTGATCATACGGGAATGGCTGGTAACGAACGGCCTTGGCGGCTACGTCTCCGGCACGATCGGCGGCGCCTGCACGCGACGCTTTCACGGATACCTCATCGCCGCCCTTCCTGCGCCGCGCGGCCGAACGATGATGCTCAATCATCTGGAAGAGAGCATCGAAGGACCGGACGGCATGTGCTGGAAGCTCAGCGCCGATGAGCACGGCGGCGGCAAAGAGGTGGACTTCCCCGAGCGGGACTTTCTGGAGGAGTTCGTTCTGGAGAACGGACTTCCGATCTGGCGTTACTCGAAGGGCGGCATCCGCATCGAGAAGCGGGTCGTCATGCCGCACCTCCAGAACACCGCCTACATTGTGTACCGCCTCCTCGAGGGGCCGCCCGGATTGCACCTCAAGCTTCGATTCGCGCTGCACTTCCGTCCGCACGAGGGTCTGTTGACGGAGGAGGTATCGAAGACGTGGTCCGTCCAGGTCAGCGACGGGCGGGCAGTCGAGATCAACGACGACCGCGGTTTCCCTCCCCTGCGTCTTCTCGTGCTCGGGTCGACCGTGAAGCTGGAGCGCGACATCGAGAATTTCCCGCACGTTCTCTATCGCATCGAGAGGAGTCGCGGCTACGAGTACGAGGGCAAGCTCTGGAGTCCGGGAGTCATCCACATCGAACTGAATCCCGGCGAGCAATGCGGGCTCGTCGCATCGGTCGAACCGTGGAACGTGGTGAACGCGCTCTCGTATGACGATGCCGCGGCAGCGGAAGCGGATCGTCGCGCAAAGTTGTTGTCGATCGCGCGCGCCAACGATCGCGACGACTTCTATCGGCAACTCGTCCTCGCCGCCGATCAATTCATCATTCAGCCTCACACACGTGCGGCAGACGAGGCGCGGGCGCGCGCGGCCGGCGACGAGCCGCGCACGGTGATCGCTGGCTACGACTGGTTCACCGACTGGGGTCGCGACACAATGATCAGCCTCGAAGGCCTGACGCTCGTCACCGGACGCAATCGCGAGGCCGGCAATCTGCTGCGCACGTTCGCCTCCTACATTCGCGACGGTCTCATTCCGAACATGTTTCCCGAGGGGGAGCGCGGCGGGCTGTATCACACGGCCGACGCCACGATGTGGTTCTTCCACGCGGTGTGGCGTTATCTGCATCGAACCGACGATCGCGAGACCGTGCGCGCGCTCATCCCGAAGCTCATCGATATCATCGACCATCACATCCGTGGAACGTCGTTCAACATTCACGTCGATCCGGCCGACGGCCTTCTGGCACAAGGAGCGGAGGGTTATCAGTTGACGTGGATGGATGCGAAGGTGGATGGATGGGTCGTCACGCCGCGCCGCGGCAAGGCGGTGGAGATCAACGCGCTGTATTACAACGCGCTCCGCATCCTGGAACAGCTTCTCCTCCGCGAGAACGATCAAGCCAACGCGAACCGCATGAACGAATACGCGACACGCGCGCGGAAATCTTTCAACGAGAAGTTCTGGTACTCCGATGGTCAATATCTTTACGACGTGATCGATCCCCAGGACACCGCGTTCCGGCCCAATCAGCTCTTCGCGCTCTCGCTCGACTTTCCCGTGCTGGACGAAACGCGCTGGCCGCGCATCGTGGACGTCGTCCGCCAGAAGCTGCTGACGCCACTCGGACTGCGCTCCCTCTCACCCGACCACGCCGACTACAAGAAGTACTACGACGGCGATCTCCGCGCGCGCGACGCGGCGTATCACCAGGGCACCGTGTGGGGCTGGCTGATCGGACCCTTCATCGATGCCTGGCTGAAGGTGCACCCGAACGATCGTGAGGGCGCCCTCCGCGACCTCTCCGCCTTCCGCTCCCACCTCGGCGACGCCTGCATCGGCACGATCAGCGAGGTCTTCGACGCCGAGCCGCCGTACCTGCCGCGCGGATGTGTGGCACAGGCGTGGAGTGTGGCGGAGGTGTTGCGGTGTCTGCACAAACTGCGCGGCTGACGCCGCGCGTTGTCGGTTGTCGGTTGTCGGCGTACACTTCTCGCGCCCACACGAGCGATTCCCATCGCACGTCTCCGTATTTCTGCACCAACCATCAATGAAGAATTTCGAGCAACTGGATGTGTTTCAACGCGCTGTTGAACTGATGACGCATGTCTACAAGATCAGTGCGACTTTCCCAGCCGACGAACGCTACGGGCTCACTGCACAGATGCGCCGCGCAGCGGTCTCTGTCGTGAGCAATGTCGCGGAGGGTCAGGGTCGACTCACGAACGGCGAGTGGCGCCAATTCCTGGGCCACGCTCGAGGGTCGCTTTACGAGCTGCAGGCGCTGGGTATGGTCGCGTATAAATTAAAATTATTCTACCCGCCTACATTATTTAATTTGCGGTCGGCGGTCCGCCGGGTGGCAATGCCACTGACCGGATTGATCGCATACGTCCGCAAACGCGAGAAACCGACAACCGACAACCGAGAACCGACAACGCATCGGTGAGCACCGCTCACCGATGCACAAAAATCACCGCAGCAAGTCAAGCACCGCCAAAGTCATCGCCTTCACT
>JBBRMQ010000028.1:0-26008 GCA_038230775.1 Thermoanaerobaculia bacterium | reverse complement strand
TGCGGCCGATGACGAGCGCGTTGCACTTTGGGCAATGCGTTCCCTCGCGATCGCCGACCGTACCCGGCAGATTGCCGGGATAGATGAAACGCAATCCCGCTCGCTTGCCGATCTCGTACGCGCGCATGAGGTGCGAAGTCGTCGTGTTCGCGTTGTCCATCTTGTAGTCCTGGTGGTAGGCCGTGACGTGCCACGGAATGTTGGCGTCGACACCGGCGATGAACTCCGCCATTCTCGTCAACTCGTCGTCCGAGTCGTTGAAGCCGGGGATCACCAGCGTCACGATCTCCAGCCAGATTCCGCGCTGCTTCAAGTTGCGAATGGTGTCGAGAACAGGCTGCAGTGTGCCGCCGAGGTCGCGGTAGTGGCGTTCATCGAAGCCTTTGAGGTCGACCTTGTAGAGATCGATGTACGGCGCGATGTAGTCGAGCACTTTCTCGGTGCCGTTGCCGTTCGAGACGTACGAGCAGACGAATCCTTCTTTCTTCGCCTCCTTGAAAATCTCCACGGCCCACTCGGACGTGATTAGAGGCTCGTTGTAGGTCGACGTCAGCACCTTCGCACCATGCTTGCGAGCGAGGCGGATCAGATCCGCGGGCTCAACGTCCATCGGCGCCGCACCGGCGACCGGATCGCGGAGTGCCTGCGAGGTCACCCAGTTCTGGCAGTAGCCGCAGTGGTAATCGCAACCGAGCATGCCGAACGAGAGCGCCAGCGCACCGGGATACGCGTGAAAGAACGGCTTCTTCTCGATCGGATCGACCTGCAGCGCCGCGACGTAGCCGCGCGGCACCTTGAGCACGCCGCCTTCGTTGTAGCGGACCTTGCAGATGCCGTTCAGCCCGTTGAGGATCTTGCAGCGATGACCGCAGGAGTAGCAGCGCACCGCCTTGTTCTCCAGCGTCTCAACGAGCTCCGGCGCCCCCTCGGTTGTTCTTCTCGAGAGGATCTCACTGAGCGTGATCTGTTCCGGCGTCGGTCGCGGCATGATCGAAAAAACGCCCTGCGCCCGCGCCGTATTGCCGCGTGGCAGAGACGAAGCAGATTGCCGCAAGGATCGCGCCTGCGATGCCGTCGACCAGGTAGTGCCAGCCCGTGACCATCGATCCGATGACGATCAAGACGGTGAAGATGCCGAACACGATTTCTCCATATCGCCAAAGCCGCCTCATCCACAGGAGAACGAGGACTTCAAATGCGACATGGAGGCTCGGAAAGGCAGCGATGCCGAAGAGGATGTTGACTGGACGAATCACGCCTCGCCGATAGCCGAGAAGAGTGGTGTAGTTCGCGACCAGCGTTCGCTGCATCTGTTGCGTGTTCGTGAAGTACGCCGAGAGCGGCAGCCAGACTTCCGGAAAGCGGAACGCGGGACCGAGCGCGGGGACGGACACATACAACCAGGCGCCGATCAGCCACATCGCGATGTTCGAGTTGATGAACGAGACGCGCACCTTGCGGTCCGGCGACGAGGCGAAGAACACGCCCGCGACCAACAGGCTGGCGTAAAACACGTTCGCATAAGACCAATCGACGGAACGCAGCGCCGCGGGCGCGGAGAAAAGATCGACCAGGAACACGCTCGGCGAGTGCCCGAAAAAGATCGCCTGATCGATGTTCCAGAGCTCCTGATCGAAGAGCCGCGGATGAAGGATCGGAATCGCGAGCTTGATCCAGCAGTATGTCTGCACGGAAAAGGCGCTGAAGACGACGATCCGCACCGTGTCGATCAGCCACCGCCGTGTGCGAATCACGCCGAGGTAGTGCTGGAGCGTCCCCGTGCGCCAGGCAATGGCCGCCCGAATGGCAACGCCCACCGCAGCCTGCGCTGCGAACCCGGGAGCGAAGACACCCAAGACGTGAAAGAGCGAGAGGAGCGGTGCGCGGGTGATCCGCCACAACAGCGTTTGAATGACGATGAAGTTGAGGATCGTGAAGACTTCGAAAAAGTACGGGCGACGCTTCATCCGCTCCGAGATTAGCATCGCAATGTCATTCCGAGCGTAGCGAGGAACCAGTGTGGGCGGGAGGGGCGATGACGCGCCACACGCCCACGCTAGTGCGCAGGCGCAGCGGCACTCGCGGGCAGGAAGTAGAGAGCGACGGCGATGATCGCGTACACCGCGAGCAGTTGAATGCCTTCGTACCAGTTCGTCTCACCGTCCATCACGAGGTACGCGATGATCGCCACGGCCAGCCCCGACGCCAGCAGTTCGAACGGCGTGAAGAGCAGATCGAGCGGATGCCCGAGCGGGTACGAGATGAAAACGAGGACCGGCGTCACGAAGAGCGCGATTTGCACGCTCGACTGCATCGCGATGTTGAGCGCGGTGTCCATCTGATTGCGCATCGCGAGCAGCACCGCGGAGGAGTGCTCGGCGGCATTGCCGACGATCGCCAGCACGACGAAGCCCAGGAACACTTCGTTCATGCCCCAGGCCCGACCCGCCTCATGCACGGCATGCACGAGTCCCTCGGCCACGGTTCCCGTGAGCACGCTGGCGACGAAGAGAAGCGACACGGCGCGCGACAGCGGCCACCGCTTCTCCGCCTCGTCCATCGGCGGTGCGGCGGCCGCCAGCGCCTCGCGATGCGTCTTGAAGCTGAAGACGAGACCGAGGATGTAGACGATGATCAGGATGATGGAAGTGCCGATCGATACCGGATGAATGAGGTCCGGCTGATGGGCGCGAATGACAGTCCGGAAGAAGAGCGCCGGAATCAGAAACGCGCTCACCGAGAGAATCATCTGCCCGGCCTGCGACTCAGCCGCGAGTGCGTTGAACCGCAGCGTCTTGTGCTTCAAACCGCCGGCCAGCATCGAAGCGCCGGCGACGAACAACAGGTTTCCGACGATCGATCCGGTGAACGACGCGCGGACGACGTCGGGCAGACCCGCGCGCAGCGCGAAGACCGCGATCACCATCTCCGCGAAGTTGCCGAAGGTCGCGTTGAAGAGCGCGCCCGCCGTCGAGCCCATTCGATGGGCCAGTTGTTCGGTCGCGATCCCGATCCATGCCGCGAGCGGGAGGATTGCCAGACAGGCGAAGATGAAGAGCCAGACGAGGCTGCGGTTTGTGAACTGGATGAAGAGCGCCACCGGGATCGTGGCGTAGAACGCGTAGGTCACGATGCGCTTCACAGCCGCGCAGTTTAAACTCGATTGCGATGATCAGCACTGAAGCACGTGACGGCGTCACGACGATCACGCTCAACCGTCCCGAGAAACTCAACGCGTTTGCCGGTGCGATGCGCGAGGAGCTGCTCGCAGCGCTTCGAGCGGCCGGCGCCGATCCGACGTCGCGCGTCGTCGTCATCACCGGCGCCGGCCGTGCGTTCTCTTCCGGTGGCGACGTGGAGTTCATGAGCGGCCTGCAGCGCGAGGGCAATACCGACGGCCTCCGCAAGCTGCTCGATGCCGGGCGCGGCATCGTGCTGCAGATCGCGGGCATGACGAAGCCGGTGATCGCGTCGATCAACGGCGTCGCCGCCGGAGCGGGGTGCAATCTCGCGCTGGCCTGTGACTACCGCATTGCATCCGAGCAGGCCAAGCTCGGGGAAACGTTCGTTCGAATCGGGCTGCATCCCGATTGGGGTGGAACGTGGCTGCTGCCGCGCCTCGTCGGTCGCAGCCGTGCGCTCGAACTGCTCGCCACGGGGCGCATGATCGACGCCGCTGAGGCGCTCGCGATCGGGATGATCGATCGCGTCGTACCTGCCGCGGACCTCGCTCGCGAAACGGAGACGCTCGCCAGGGCAATGGCGTCCGCTCCGCCCATCGCCATGGAGGGCATCAAACGCGCACTGCACGTCAGCGAGCGCAACGATCTCCGCCATCAACTCGACCTGGAGAGCGAGAATCAGGTGCGCGCGTTTCTTTCCGCGGACGCGGCCGAAGGCATGTCCGCTTTTTTTGAGAAGCGGGCGCCAAAGTTCGAAGGGCGGTAGAGGTTTCGAACCTCCCGCCCACACCGGTCCCTCGCTTCGCTCGGGATGACATGGAGCGGGAAACGATGTCATTCCGAGCGTAGCGAGGGACCGGTGTGGGCGGGAGGCACCGCCGATGGCCCCTAGAGCGATTCCGGCTCAAAGTCGTCGTTGAAGTAGAACGCGAATCCGGAGCCTTTCCGCTTTTCCATCTGCGTTCCGTCGACGGGACACTTGAACGAGTCGTCTTCGTTTCCCTCTGGCACGCGCAACATGGTGTGATCTTTCGGGCAGACGAACCAGGTCTGCTTCGTGGTATTGCGGAAGCGGAAGGAACGGACGTCCGGCGCGCCGAACACTGCACCCGGAGGCATGACCCACGTGCGCGAGGATCCCTCACGCCCGATGTGGAAGGCGCCGCCGCCGCTGCGCGAGATCGTCAGCCGGCTCGACGCACCGGCGCCATCGATGCGAACGTCGATCGCGTCGCCGCTGCGCGTCACGGTCACGGTCTTGTCGCCGTCGACCAGCTTCTTCGACTCGCCGCTCTTCATCTCCGATGGGTTGATCGTAAACGTCGTCGAGGCGTAGACGGCAAAGGCACAAAGCAGAAGCACGGGCAGAAACCAAAGTCGCTTCATAGGTCCCCCTTTCGCAGTGGGACGATGGGCGTGCGGGCGCGGTTTCGTAACCGGGTGAAGTTGTAACAGCGCGAAACCTACATCCGCGCGATGAGCAGCGTCTGATCGTCCTTTTGCGATTCGGCTCCGACGAAGGCGTCGACGGCGCGAGCGATCTCGTCGCGAAGAGTGGCAGCGGAGGCGTCGATGTTGTTCGTGAGCACCGCTTCCAACCGCTCGTTCTCGAACTCCAGCCCCGCTTCGTTCTCCGCTTCCGTGATGCCGTCGCTGTAGAGGACGACCGCGGATCCGCGCGCGAAGGGGCGAGTCTGCGTCATGTATTTCGACTGGCCGAGGATGCCGATGGGGAGCCCGTGTGAGCGCAGGAGCTCGAGACGGCCGTCCGTCATCACGTAGCCGGGATTGTGACCGGCGTTCACAAATTCGAGAGTCTCGGCTTCGCGATCGATCGAGACGACGATGAGCGTGACGAACTTGTTTTCCGCCGACCAGCGGTGGATGTGCTTGTTCAACTCCGTCGCGATCGCGCCTAACTCGCGGCCCTCGGCGAACAGGAGCTGCACCGCGGCGTGAAGCGCGGAGACGAGCAGTGCCGCGGGCATGGACTTGCCGGAGACGTCAGCGACGAGAAGGGTGACGCCGTTCTCGTGCTCGAAGAATGCGTGATAGTCGCCGCCGACCTGGCGCGCCGGCTTGGAGAGTGACGCCAGCTCGATCCCCGGCACCTGAGGAACGGCCTTGGGCAGAATGTCGCGCTGAATCGTCGCCGCGAGCTCGAACTCGCGTTCCATCGCCTGCTTGCGCAGCGCTTCCTTGTGCAGGCGCGCGTTCTCCAGCGCGATGCCGACCTGATTCGCAAACTGCGACAACAGGCGAAGCTCGTTCGGCTCGAACGGGCCGATGCCTTCGCGCGTCTCGCGATCGGCGACGGCCAGGATGCCGATGATGGAGTTGTTGCCCTTGATCGGAACCGCCACCAGCATCCCTTCCTCGAGCGTGATCGGCTGCGCTTCCGCCACGAGGCGCTGCAGCGCCGAGTCTTCGAGCGTTACGTCGCCGAAGGAGCGGTAAACGTTGAAGCCGTCGCCCTCGCCCTCGCGAAGAAACAGCGCCGCGCGGCGGGCGTTCGACAGCGAGATCATGCGGAAGAGGACTTCATCCGCGAGCTCGTCGATGTTGAGGGTGCCGGCGATGGAGAGGCCGATGTCGTACAGCGACTCGAGCTCCCACAAGCGGTACTTGAGCTGGAAGTCGCCTTCGCGCATCTCCTGCGAGAGGCGCTGGTTGGTCATCATCTGACTGGCGAACGCAGCGGCGGCGCTGACGAGCTCGAGATCATCGTCGGCCGGCGTGCCCATCAGACGGACGACGCCGAGGTGCTCGCGCGCGGTGCGCAACGGCACCAGGACGTGGCCGGCAAGCGACAGCAGATCGATTGGAGGATCGCCGTCGAGGATCTCGGGCGCCACGCACTGATGCGTCTTGGCGGCGAGCCGCATCGACGAGTCGCGCGCGTCGCGCAGATAGAGCGCGCCGCTCTCGAACGCGGTGTGCCGGATGAAGGGATCGAGAAGCGCCTCGCCGCGCGCCGCCATCCGATCGAGTTGCTGCAGATCGCGAAGGAAGTCGGTGAAGCGGTTGAGGGAGGGGGGCATCGCTGAAGATTAGCTGGGAAGCTGGGACGTTGGGAAGTTAGGGAGTTGGGCCGTTGGGATGTTGGGACGTTAGGAAGGCTGTTGGTGGAACTTCCCAACGTCCCAACGTCCCAGCAACCTAGCTTCCCAACTGCAGTTCCGCCGTCGCCGCCTCTTCGCTGTCGAAGATCGAGGCGTAGTTGGCGAGGCCCATGATCTGAAACGTCTTGTGGATGACGGGGGTGAGGCAGCAGAAGGCGATCTTGCCGCCCTTGTCCATCATCTTCTCGATGATCTCGATAAGGATGCTGATGCCGATGGAGTTGACGATCTTCGTCTCGCGCAGGTTGAGCAGAATCGTGCGCGCGCCGTTGTCCATCAGCTCGTAGGCGCGATTGGCGATCTCCTCTCCACCAACATTGTTGATGTATCCCTTGGTGTAGAGGATCGCGCCATTCGCCTTGCGGTCCACCGCGACTTTCAATTCCTCAGTCATGACTTCTTCTCGAGCTTGACCATGTGAATGGTGGTACCGCCGTTCTCTGTCGTTAGGAATTCAACCTGATCCATATGCGCCTCGATCAACTGGAGTCCGCGGCCGCGTTTGTGCGGTGTGCCGGGTGAGGGACGGCGTGAGCGGGCTTCTTCCGGATCGAACCCCTTCCCGTGATCGGTGACCCATACGTCGATCCTACTGCTGTCGCCCTTCGAGGTGCCGACGAATCTTAAGAAGATGCGATTGTCGGCGCAACCGGAATGCTCGCGTGCGTTGATGCAAGCCTCGATGATGGCGTGGGTCATCTCATCGATCGACTCGGAGCTCATGCCCAGCTCCCTCGCCAGATTGGCGGCCGCGCGCGCCGCGGCAATCTCAATGTCTTCCACCATGGGAAGAGTGAGCTCCATCTGCCGCTCCGCGGTTGAATTCATCAGCAGGACTTCCTCAGGGATGGCCTTGCCGCTAGAAGGAAAGGAAGAGTGCGACTGCCGATTGGATCCAGGACGGGATCTGTCCGAGCTGCTCGAGGGCCAGAAGCGTGAACGTATTGACCGCCAACACCACCGGAAGAGCGGAGAGGATGCTGATCGACTGCGTGCGTTCGGCTACGTTGCTCATGGAAAGCCCCCTTGTTTGTCGGGATCTCCCTAGAGCAACCGAATTGCCACGCGTTCCAGCCCGCCGCCACTCTTGCTAAACCTCTGATGTGATGTAGTTTACACAAGATAGGCACTCAATGAACATTTTCTCGGATGTGTGGCGTTTCTCCCCACTTCGTCTCAGCCCGTCGTGATGAACGTCACAAACCACTGTTACAATACAACTTACTAGTGAATGTCCCATTTGTCATCAGTTGGGGCGAAACGGGCCAGAACATCGCGCATGCGGTAGAGCGTCTTGCGATCGATGCCCAGGATCTTCGCCGCTTTCGAGATGTTTCCCTTCGCGTGCGCGAGCACCCGGGTCACATAGCGGCGCTCGAGCTCGTCGAGCGAAGGCAGGTCAGCCCCCAGGATGTCCCCAACCGATGGAGAGGCGGATGCCGGTAGCAGCAGGTCGTTCGTATCGATCACCGGATCGGTGGTCAGCGCCAGCGCGCCCTCCACCACGTTCTCGAGCTCACGGACATTGCCCGCAAACGGATAGCGCATGAGCTGCTGCATCGCGTCCTGCGTGATGCGCACGTCTTTGAGTCCTTCCCGCTTGCCGTACTTGTCCAGAAAGAACCGCACGAGCTTTGGGATGTCCTCGCGGCGATCGCGCAGCGGCGGCAGCACGATCTCGACGACCTTCAGGCGGTAGTAGAGATCCTGGCGGAACTCCCCCTTCTCGATCATCTCCTCGAGGCTGCGATGCGTGGCCGAGAGAATGCGCACGTCGATCGGGATCCTGCGGCGTCCGCCTAACTTCTCAACCTCGCGCTCCTGCAGCACGCGCAGCAGCTTCGCCTGCAGCGTGAGCGGGATGTCGCCGATCTCATCGAGGAACACCGTTCCGCCGCGCGCCAGCTCGAATTTTCCCGCACGCGCCTCGACGCCGGTCGCCACGCCGCGCTCAATGCCGAACAGCTCCGACTCGAGCAGCGTCTCGGGCAACGCGGCGCAGTTGATGGCGACGAACGGCGCGTCCTTGCGCGGCGAGTTGCCGTGGATGAGACGCGCCACCATCTCCTTGCCTGTTCCCGATTCGCCACGGATCAGCACGCTCGCCTGACTGTCGGCCACCCGCGCCACGAGGTCGATGACGCGCTGCATCTTCGGCGAGTCGCCCACCATCAGCCGATCGGAGTACTCGCGCAGCATGCGCTGCTTGAGATTGCGGTTCTCGTCTTCGAGCGACTCGCGGATCACATCCAGCCGGTGGTAGTTGCGCGTGTTGTCGATCGCCGCCGCACCGATCGCGCCGAGCGAGGCCAGAAAGCGCAGGTCGTCGTCGACGAAGCTGCCGCGCGCGGCGCCACGCTCTTCCTTCCCGCTCACGCCCAGCATGCCGATCACGGCGTCGCCGGAGATCATCGGTGCGTTGAGCAGATCGCGAATGGCCGCCGGCTCCCGCGAGGCGAGAACCTGCTTCACCGCCGGATCGGCAAGGATCGCATTGGAGGGCGTCGGCATCTCCGACCCGAACGTGTAGATGTGCTGCACGTTCATTTTCTCGTCGAGCGAGAATACGAAGCCCGCGGCGGCATCGAGCACCGACACCGCCCGGTGCATCAACTCCTCGAGCAACTCTCCTTCGGGCCGCAGCGTGTTGAGCGCGCGGCCGACGTCGTAGAGCGCCTCCAGCTGGAGGAGCTTTCGTCGAAGCTCAAACTGACCTTGCGCCACTCAGTCCTTTCCGCTCGCCCGCCGGCACTCGCCGAGCAGGTAATCGCATGACCACGCGTCATAGAACGACTTGTCGAGCGCATAGATTCTGATGAAGAGCTTCGCCGCTTCTTCGTAACGACCACGTTTCATCTGCGTCCGCGCCAGAAAGTAGATCGCGCGCACGGTCTGCGGGTCCTGGGCGTCCGCCTCCACCACCGCCCGGAACTTCGACTCCGCCTCGGCGAAGTTCCTGCGTTGATACGCGCAGAGCGCCTTGCTGTAGGGGTCGCCGAGGGTGCAGGTGGTGGGAGGAGGTGCCGCGGAGGCCGGCACGGACACGGCGAGCAGTGCGAGAATGAGCGCTGACCTCACCGGATCATTGTATGAGACTCGGGATCATCGGCGGCGGACGGGCCGCCTGGGCATTCGGCTCGACGTGGCGTCGCATCGGCTGGCCGATCGCCGGCGTGGCCACGCGCGGCCCGAACGATCTGGCCTTGAAGCTGGGCGCTCCCGCATGCGACATCGCCGGCCTGACGTCGGCGGACCTCATCCTCATCGCGATCACTGATCGCGCGATCGAAGAGGTGGCGAAGGCGATTCCGGCAACGAACGCGATCATCTGGCATGCCAGCGGATCGCTCACCAGCGTCCGCGGCGGCTTCTCGCTCCACCCCCTCAAAGCGCTTCCGCCCGTGGGTGAGCCGTCCGATCTGCGTGACACCCTCCTTGTTTTCGAAGGCGCGCACCGCGACATCGCGGAGCGGATCGCCACCGCGATCGGGGCCCGCTTCGCCGAGATCACGGCCAGCCAGAAACCGCGTTACCACGCCGCTGCGGTCTTCGCTTCGAACTACATCGCCGCGCTACTCGACATCGCGGAGGAGCTCATCGGAATCGAGAATGCGCGCGGCGACCTGTTGGCGCTCGCCCGGTCCGCCATCGAAAACTGGGTGCGCCACGAGGGCGCTCAGCGCTTCACCGGACCCGCCGCGCGTGGCGACCGGCAGGTTATCGACACACATATAGAAGTGCTGCAACCTCAAGCAGACCTTGCGCTTATCTATCGGCTGCTCGCCGAGCGCATTCTTGCGACTCGAAAGTAGCGGGTGCTAACATCGACGTTCGCTTCTCAGCGACTGAAAGCATGGTCTTCTTCAACTACGCGACGATGCAGATGGCGGCGAAGATCGTTTACTACGGTCCGGGCCTCTGCGGGAAGACCACCAATCTTCATCACATCTACGCGAAAACATCTCCGCAGAGCCGCGGCGAGATGGTCAGCCTGGAGACCGAGACGGACCGCACGCTCTTCTTCGATCTGCTGCCGATCGACGTCGGTGTCATCGGCGGATTCAAGACCCGACTCCAGCTCTACACCATCCCCGGCCAGGTTTTTTACAACACGACCCGCAAGCTGGTCCTGAAGGGCGTCGACGGCATCGTCTTCGTCGCGGACTCGCAACTGGCGATGCAGGATGCCAACGCGGACAGCATCAGAAATCTGCGCGAGAATCTCAGCGAGATCGGCGTGGATCTCGACGAGATCCCCCTCGTCGTCCAGCTCAACAAGCGCGACCTGCCCAACCTGGCCGACGTCGACTCGATGCTCGACATCCTCGATCCCGTCAGGAAGTATGAGCACATCGAATCCGTCGCAGCGTCGGGTGTCGGCGTCTTCGAGACCCTGAAGCTCATCTCGAAACTGACACTTCGCACGCTTCGCCGGCGCATGACCGGCGACGAAGCCGCGAAGGTCACTCCGGGACAAAGCGGCAAGTTCGCGGCGCTTCGCGTCAAGGAGTCGCCGGCGATCGAAGGGCGCGGCACCATCACCGGATCGATGCCGGTGCCTGCCGTCGGAACGGTAAGCGCGCCCCCGCTCTCCGCGCCCGCGGGCGCATCCGCCTCGACCCCCTCGTCGACACGAACCATGCCCGCCGTCCACGCGCCCGAAGAAGACGTCGAAGAGATCGAGCCGTCGGAAGAGATCTCGTTTGCCGAGAGCGCGCTGGCCAAGACTGCCGACGTTGGCGCCGACGTGATGTCGAAGGCACCCGTGGCTCAAGCCCGCAAGACCGCTCCGGTGGCGCCGATTGCCGAGCCGGAAGAGCCCGAGGTCAAGCACGTCAAAGTGCGCTCCTCGGTCGACATCATGGCGGAGCTCGAGGCTCTTCGGAAGCGCGCCACTGCCGGCACCGCGCCGAAGGTCAGGAAAGAAGTCTCTCCGCTCGACGCCCTGCGATCCCCCAAGAAGGCGGCACCGGCCACCGCGTCGAAACGCGAGGTTCAGAAATCGCTGACGATGAAAGTGCCGGCCGAGCTGCTGCCGAAAACGAAGTCGCTGCGGGTTACGGTATCCTTTGAAAACAGCGAAGGCGTCCTGCGGACCTCGGAACACACCGTCGATGTCAGCGATGCAACCGACGCCCAATCGCTCTCGGTCAATCTTCGAATCGATTCGTGAAGGGCGGGGAGGTGGCGATGGGGAACTCACGGCGGTTGCTGGCGGCAACGGCATTGCTCGCCACCGCGTGCGCGACGACTCCCGCTCCTGTTCAGCGACCGACGATTGGGGCGCAGCCGGAACCGATCGTGCGCGAGCTCGAAGACGCGCAGCGTCAGATTGAAGCCCGTGCGCGGGCTCCGCAGGCCGTCGGCGCGGACATCGAATCCGCAGCGTCGATCCAGATTCCGGATCATCCGTCGGTGCGCGGCGCGATCACCCTGTTCAGCGGCGATCTCAAGTCCAGCGTGCAGGAATCGCTCATCCGCTCCGCCCGATACAAGCCGCTCATCGATCGCGTCCTGGCCGAATACAGGTTGCCGAAAGCGCTCGCCTATCTGCCGGTGATCGAGAGCGCGTATCTGCCCACGCTCACCTCGCGCGGCGGCGCGCGCGGAATCTGGCAGATGATGACGCCGACTGCGCGCGAGTACGGCCTGCGCGTCGACTGGTGGGTCGATGAGCGCGCGGATCCGGAGCGATCGACGCGCGCGGCCGCGGCGTTCCTTCGCGATCTCTATCGGCAGTTCAACGACTGGCCGCTGACGCTCGCCGCGTACAACGCCGGCGCGGGACGCGTCCGCCGCGCGATGAGCAACAGCGGATCGGCAACATTCTGGGATCTTCTGGAGCGCACCGCGGTGCCGGCAGAGACGCGCGGCTACGTTCCAACGTTCTTCGCCGCGATCACGATCGCCGGCGATCCGGCGACGTACGGTTTCCAGCTCGGCGAGAGCGTCGAGAACGACGTTCGCCGCGTCGAGATCGAGGGTCCCGTCTCGCTGCGCTACGTCGCGCAAGTAGCCAACGTGGACGAAACGATGCTCAAAGATCTCAATCCGGCGTACCGCCACGCGATCGTGCCGCCGGGCCGGGCAGCGCTCGTCGTTCCGTCGCGCGCCGCCAGTGAGATCGCATCTCGTTCGGCCACATTGAAGAATGAAGACGCCACCCTCGCGCTATGCACCTTCACGATGCGAGAGGGGGACTCGCTTCCTCGACTGGCTCGCACCATCAGAGCAGACGCGGAAACGCTGATCGCCATGAATGACGGCCGCAACCCGCGCGAGGGGGACACCATCTACCTCCCCGTTCGCGCGCGCGAGCTGGGCGCGCTGCTCGCCGGCGAGCAGGATTACGCCGTGAAGAAGGGCGACACGATCGACTCGATCGCGAAGCGCTTCGCGCTCAGCGTCGCCGAATTGCGCGACCTCAACCAGCTCGCTCACGACCACAAGTTGCATCCCGGCGACAAGCTCCGCGTCTCGGCACCGCGCGCCCTCACGGCCGGCGGCTTGTAGGTGCTCATGTCATCCCGAGCGGCACATTGCCGTCCTTGAAATGTCGAAGGCGGGTTTGTAGTTTGCGCCGTCACCATGGCGGAGAGCAGCGACTACAAGAAGACCCTCAACCTGCCGCAGACGACGTTCGCGATGAAGGCGAATCTGCCTCAGAACGAACCGAAGCGGCTCGACCTCTGGAACGAGATCGATCTCTACAAACTGATCCGTGAGAAATCGGCGGGACGTCCGAAGTTCGTTCTTCATGACGGGCCTCCCTACGCCAACGGCGAGATTCACACCGGCCACGCGCTCAACAAGATCCTCAAAGACATCGTCGTGAAGTCGCGGACGATGCTCGGCTTCGACTCGCCGTACGTCCCTGGTTGGGACTGCCACGGCCTCCCGATCGAAAGCGCCGTCGACAAAGTTCTCGGCGCAAAGAAAAAGGAGATGTCGGAAGCTGACTTCCGCCGCGCGTGCCGCGAGTTCGCGCAGAAGTACGTCGACCTCCAGCGCCAGGACTTCATCCGCCTCGGCATCCTCGGCGACTGGTTCGATCCGTACCTGACGATGTCCTACGACTACGAGGCGACGATCGCCGAGTCGTTAGGCCGCTATTTCCAGACCGGCATGGTTTACAAAGGCCTCAAGCCGGTGCACTGGTGCACGTACGACCAGAGCGCGCTGGCCGAAGCGGAAGTGGAGTACGGGCCGCACACGTCGCCGTCCGTTTACGTGCGCTTCCGCCTCACCGACGAATCGGTGAAGAGTCTCGATCTGCCGATCGAGAAGCCGGTCTACGCCATCATCTGGACGACGACGCCGTGGACCCTTCCGGCCAACCTGGCGATCGCACTGAAGCCCGACTTCGATTACGTGATCGCGGAGCACGACGGTCAGAACTTCATCATCGCCGAGCAGTTGCTGCAGCCGGTCTTCCACAAGTTTGGCTGGCAGGACTATCAGGCCGTCAAGGTGTTCAAGGGATCGGCATTCGAGCATCTCCGCTATCGCCACGCGTTCCTGCCGCGCGAAGGCCTCTTCGTGTTAGGCGACTACGTCACGCTCGACGCGGGCACGGGGCTGGTGCACACCGCGCCGGGGCATGGCTCCGACGACTTCTACACCGGCCAGCGTTACGGCCTCGACGTGCTCACGCCTGTCGATCATCGCGGTCTCTTCACGGATGAAGTGCCGCAGTGGGCCGGGCAACACGTCTTCAAGGCGAATCCACAGATCATCGATCTCCTGAAAGAGCGCGGCGCACTGCTGTTCTCGGAGACGATCACGCACTCGTATCCGCACTGCTGGCGCTGCAAGAATCCGGTGATCTTCCGCGCCACCGAGCAGTGGTTCATCTCGATGGAGGACAAAGGTCTTCGCGAGAGAGCGCTTGAGCAGATCCACAAAGTGAAATGGTTCCCGCAGTGGGGCGAAGATCGCATGGCCGGCATGGTGGAGAACCGTCCGGATTGGTGCATCTCGCGCCAACGGCTTTGGGGCGTGCCGATCACGGTGCTGTACTGCGAGAAATGCAGCGCCGCGGTCACGGCACCGGAATTCTTCGCCAGAGTGGGCGAGATCTTCCGCCGCGAAGGCGCCGACTCGTGGTTCGAACGTCCGTTCACCGATTTTCTGCCGTCCGGCTACCTCTGCGGATGTGGACACGATACGTTCCGCAAAGAGAAGGACATCCTCGACGTTTGGTTCGACTCCGGCTGCTCACACCTCGCCGTGTTGAAGACGCGACCCGAACTGACGTGGCCCGCGGACGTGTACCTCGAAGGTCACGATCAGCACCGCGGATGGTTCCAGTCATCGCTTCTCGTCGGCACCGGCATCGAAGGCGCCGCGCCGTACAAACAGGTCGTCACCTGTGGCTTCATCGTCAACGAAGCGGGAGAGAAGATGTCGAAGTCGCGCGGCAACGCAGTCTCGCCGCAGGACGTGATCAAGCAGAGCGGCGCGGACATCATCCGTCTCTGGGTTGCGATGATCGACTACCACGACGACATGGCGTGGGGGCGCGACATCCTCACGCGCGCCGGCGAGGCGTATCGCAAGATCCGTAACACCGCGCGCTTCCTGCTCGGCAACCTGTACGACTTCCATCCGGACAAGGACGCCGTGGCCCTCGATCAACTGATGGACGCCGATCGATGGATCCTGTCGCGCGCGGCCGAAGCGTTCGATCGCTGCCAGCGTGCGTACGAGGAGTACGACTTTCACATCGTCTATCACCGCCTCCAGGAGCTTTGCACCGTCGACTTGTCGTCGCTGTACCTCGATCTGTCAAAGGACACCATGTACTGCGAGGCGCCGGCGTCGCGCGCGCGCCGATCAGCGCAGACGGCGATGTTTCACATCCTGCGCGGAATGATCGGGCTGCTCGCGCCGATCCTCTCCTTCACCGCTGACGAGATCTACGAAGCACTGCCCGGCTCGAAAGAGAAATCGGTGCACCTCACCGACTTCGTTCAGGTTCCGGCCGTCGGCGTCGACAACGCCGCGTGGGATCGGGTGCTCGTACTTCGCGAAGCGGCTTCGAAAGTCCTCGAACGCGCGCGCGATGCGAAGCAGATCGGCCAGTCCCTCGAAGCCGACATCGTGCTCCACGGCAACGTCTCACCGGCCGCGCTGCTCGGCAGCCTGAACATTGATCTCGCGAAAGTGTTCATCGTCTCGCACGTCGACTTTTCCGGGGCGCCGGCATCTCAGGCCGCCGAAACCGTCGAGATCGCCGGCCTCGGCACGATCGGCATCACGATGTCCCGCGCGCGCGGCAAGAAATGCGGCCGCTGCTGGCAGTACCGCGAGGAGGTCGCGATCGACGGTGATCTCTGCGGCCGATGCGAGGCCGTGGTGGCCTCGCTGGCTCCGGCCGAGGCGCCGACGGTCTGATATCCTCATGCCGAGTGTAGGGCCGGCTTCAGCCGGCCTGACCGGCTGAAGCCGGTCCACACACAAACGACAGGAGAGACGCCGTGAAAGCGAAAGACGTGAAAGATGCCGCCGCGAACGTCGCCAGGAAAACCGGCCGTGCCATGCAGCCCGTGATCAAGAAGGCCAAACGTGCCGCCGAAGACGCCGGCGACGAGCTGAAAAAGCAGGGCCGCGCCGTGGCCAAGAAGGCCCTCCTCGCCGGCTCGAAAAAGCTGAAGAAAGCGGCAGACTCGCTGTAAGAACCTGGCGAGCAGCGCCGCTCGTTCATGCGCTTCGCTGACCTTCACACCCATACGACGCACTCCGACGGCACGCGATCTTCGCGCGAAGTCATCGATGTCGCTTGCGCCCACGACATCGGCATCGTCTCGATCAGCGATCACGACAACCTCGCCGCGTACTTCGAGGTGAAGCGCTACGCCGACTCGGTCGACGTCACGCTCGTCCCCGGCGTCGAGCTGTCGTGCGAATACAAGGGCGTCGACGTTCACATCCTCGCGTACGCATTCGATCCCGTCGATGACGCCATCGACGATCGCCTGCGCCGCTTCCGCGAATCGCGCGCGGCGCGCGGCGCGCGGATGGTCGACAAGCTGCGGTCGCTCGGCTTCGACATCACCTACGAACGGGTCGAACAGCTCGCGGCGGGCGGTGCCGTCGGACGCCCACACGTCGCGCGCGCGCTCGTCGAGCGCGGCGTGGTGGCGACGGTGGCCGAGGCATTCGATCGGTACATCGGTACAGGAAAGCCTGGGTACGTCGACAAGGAGCGTTTCGCGATTCACGAAGCGATCTCGCTGATTCGATCTGCCGGCGGCGTGACGTCGATCGCGCATCCGACGCTCTATCCGCATCACGCCTCGCTCGTGCCCGAGCTGCTGGACGCCGGCATCGACGGCGTGGAAGTCTTTCATCCCGATGTCGACGACGCATCGCGCGAGACCTACTCGAACGTCGCGCGTTTCCGCGGAAAAATGTTGACCGGCGGCTCCGACGATCACGGCACCGTGAAAGCGGTCGAGACGCTCGGCACCGTGCGCGTGCCGGAGAATCTGATCGGCCCGATCCTCGAGCGGCTGTGACGGGCTTCTGTGTGTGGACCAGCTTCTGTGTGTGGACCGGCTTCAGCCGGTCAGGCCCGCGCCACACGATACAGTGCACAGCGACCAGATGATCCGCATCGTCTTCCCGCTCTTCATCCTCCTCGCCCTGCTCGGCGACGCGCGCATCTTCCTGTTCGTTTTGAACCGCTTCGTTTACGGCGACCATCGCCAGGAGCACTCGCCCTGGCAGTTTCTCTTCTACGTCGTGCCGCCGATTCTCCTCGGTCTCACCGCGCTGTTCTGGCCGCTCAACGTCTGGGTCGACCGGCTGATGTCCACGCGTTTCGTGGAGCGCATGACGCCCAATCGGTTCGAGGACATTGCCTACGTGCCCGATCTCGCCAAGGTCGGCGCAACGTGGCTGATCATCGCCGCCGCGATCGGCGCGTACTGGATGCTGGAACGCATCCGTGTCATCGCGTTCGGCCATCCTCCGATCGCCGGCATCCGCGATCTGCCGTCCGAAGTGATCGCGCTCCGCAAAGCACACGTCCCGTTCGGATGGATCCGCCGCCTCGGCGCGCACAACGACGTGTACGATATCGAGGTCACGCGCCACGAAGTCATCGTGGACGATCTGCCGCCCGCATTCGACGGTTATCGCATCGCGTTCCTGACCGACACCCACATCACGGGACTGATGCGGCGCGTCTTCTATCAGGAGGTCGTGGCACAGACCTTAAAGTTCGAGCCCGACATCATCATCCTCGGCGGCGACCTCGTCACGTTCAGCCGCGACATTCCGCTGATGGGTGAGTTGTTAGGCGAGCTCCGCGCGACGGACGGCATCTTCGCCGTCCTCGGCAACCACGACATCTGGGCCGGGCCGGATCGCATCATCGAGCTCCTGACGGCGCAGGGAGTGCAATACCTCACGAACCGTTCGATCACGCTCGCCCGCGGCGGGGACACGCTTCCGCTCCTCGGCATCGACGAGCTGTATCGCGGTACACCCGATGTCGAGCGTGCATTTGCCGGCATCGACGGCCCGTGCCTGGGCGTCAGCCATCATCCCGACATCATCGATCTGCTCGACGGCCGCCGCATCGATCTCCTCCTCTGCGGCCACACGCACGGCGGCCAGATCCGGTTTCCGTTCTTCGGCGCGATCGTCGTTCCGTCGATGCACGAGGCCGAGTACGCGGAAGGATTTCACCGCGTGCGAGGGGTGTTGATGTACGTCAGCCGCGGGGTGGGAGCGATCCCGCCGCTCCGCATTCTGTGCCGCCCCGAGGTTGCGACGTTTGTCCTGCGGCGGGGAAACCGTGCCGATGATCGAGAAGCTATCCGAGGTCTGGCCGTCGATTGAGCGCGTGGCGCGCGCGGAGGGAGTGGTGCGTGTCGGCGCGGCGGATCTCGATGATCCGCATGCGGCGATGTTTGCCCAGTGGATCGACGACGGCCATCACGGCACCATGCACTACCTGGCGAAGAACCGCGAGGTTCGGCACGATCCGCGATCGCGATTCCCGTGGGCGAAATCGGCGATCGTGATCGCGGTGCCCTACGCGTCAGAGCGGCCGCACGCCGCTGCCGGATCGCTCAGCAACCACGTCGCGCGCTACGCGCTTGGCGACGACTATCACGATGTTCTCGATCGAATCCTGCGATCGCTCGAAGGCCAGCTTCCCGCGATCAAGACCCGGCGCTACGTCGACACCGGGCCGCTCTCCGATCGCGCGGCAGCCGCGCAGGCTGGCCTTGGCTGGATCGGAAAGAACGGCATGCTGATCGACGAAGAGATCGGCTCCTATTTTTTCCTCGGCACTCTGCTCACTTCCCTCGAGAACGACATCCGCGCGGCGCTCGTTGGCGACCGCTGCGGGACTTGCACGCGTTGCATCGACGCCTGCCCGACCGCGGCCATCCTTCCCAACCGCACCATCGCCTCGGAGCAGTGCATCAGCTACGCGACGATCGAGCATCGCGGCGACCTGCCTCCGATCGATCTGGCGGGAAATGCGTTCGGCTGCGACATTTGCCAGGAAGTGTGTCCCTGGAACCAGGCGCCGGCGACCGCGCATCCGGCATTCGCGCCCCGCGATGAGTATCGCGCGACACCGATCAGCGACCTGCTGCGCTACGAGCAGGCGGATTTCTCGACGTTGTTCAGGAAGAGTGCGATCAAACGCGCGAAGCTCGACGGAATGAAGAGGAACGTCGCGGCGCTCAGCGCGGCGGAAGCTCGAACGCACGGCCGATGATCGACGGATCGACGGATCGCTCGAGATACTCCCACACGGCCAGCGCATCGGGGTGATCGCAGATCGGCGCCGCGTCCATGCGCGTCTTCGGGTCGCGGATCAAAAGGCGCGCGCGCTGATACCAGTGAACCGCTTCATCCGGGTTGAGGCGCAGCTCCTCGCGCACGCTCTGCACCAGGAGGTATTGCTCGGCGGGTACACCGGCGCTCTCGACGGAGCCGTACTGCGGCGCGAGCTGTCGCGCACGCGCACGGATGACGCGTAGCTTGAGGCCGAGCGAATGAGTGTCGATGGTGGCGCGCCCGGTCTCGCAGAGCTGCCCGATCGCGAGACGAATCAGTTCAGGCTTGTCGTTGACGATCATGCCGGCGCGAAAACGCGTCGGATCGACGGACTTCACATCGGACCACACCACGCTCGCGGCCACTTCGACGTTGATCGCAGTGTTCGGCACCGCGAAGCGGAGCGTCGATGATGCGCCGGTGGGCACCTCATGCGCGCTCTCGATCCGCGCACCGCGTTTCGACAAATCCTCGACGCGTACGGCACGTCCGTCGAACTGCGCGTTCAGAAAGGGGGCAACGTAAAAACGGTCCGCGGCGCGCAGCTCTTCGATCCGTTGCGAACGGTGCGTCGTCTGCAACTCCTTGAGGATCGCCTCGATGGTGTCCGCCGAGGCGTACGTTCGAACGCCGGAGACGAATTTGCCGCTGACGGCGCTCTCGGTCTGGGTCCACATCACGACGGCTTCGAGCGACACGGGCAACGGTCGGCCGTCCACAGCGAGTTTGAGCACCGACTTCTGTCCCATTTCGACCGGATGGCCGTGCCGGAAGCGTGCGCCTTTCTGCGAAATGTCGCAGACGGACACGACGGAGGGTCCGAAGTGCCCTGACAGCGGAGGCTCGATCAGAAAGCGCTCAGCAGTTCGAAGATTTCGTGCAGCGGCTTCGAGCATTTTCGTTAGAAATGTGACGGGATGTTGGCAAACGGTATAGCACGACTGGACGCCAATGTGTGACTTCGGTCACCCTTGACATCGACAATGAGCCAGTACGACATCATCACCTTCGACTGCTACGGAACACTGATCGACTGGGTCACCGGAATGCGGGATGCGTTCGCCGCGGCCGGCCTCGATCCTGACAAGGCTCTGGAGGCCTACAGTGATCTGGAGCCCGAGGTCGAGCGCGAGACCTACCGGCGATACGGCGACGTGCTCGCTTCGACGGCAACGCGCGTCGCGCAACGGCTCGGCACGCCGATCGCGAACGCCGCCTTCCTGGCCGACAGCCTTCCGTCCTGGAAGCCGTTTCCCGACACGAACGCGGCGCTCGAACGGCTGCGCGGTGCAGGAATCAAGCTCGGCATTCTGTCGAACATCGACGACGATCTGCTCACCGCGACAAGGAAACATTTCACGACACCGTTCGATTTGATCGTGACCGCTCAGCAGGTGCGTTCCTACAAACCGGGCGAGCCGCACTTCAAGACGGCGCGCGAGCACATCGGCGATGCGCGGTGGCTGCACGCGGCGCAAAGTGATTTCCACGACATCGTTCCGGCGAACAAGCTGGGGATCGACAACGCGTGGATCAATCGCCGAGGGGAGCGCGCGCTACCGGGCGGCACGCCGAAATTCGAGTTCCGGAATCTCACAGAACTTGCGGACGCGATGACTCACTGATGTTCCGGATGTGACGCAGAACGCGCAGATGGATGCGATGAATGATTGCGTCCGACCACATCTGCCAGTACGCCGACGGATACATCCGGTTCCGATACCACGTCGTGCCGGTGACCCGCGTCTTGCCTCCCGGAAGCGCCTGCAGCAGGAACTCGCCGCGTTCAGAAAGGATGAAGCCGTCCATGTGCGGCGGGCGGATCGACGCGTACGGTGAGAGCTCGTCCATCGGCGCGGGGTTGTGAGTGACCGCGAATGCGAGCCGGCGCGGCGCGTCCCAGACCTCGATCGGTTCGACGAACGCTCCCGTGCTGAAGACGCAATAGCGCACGGCTCCTACCCCGGTGCCTCGAATGCGCGCTCGCAACGGGTAAGCAATCCCGGTGCGGAAATACCACTCCGGCGGTTCCTGGATGTCGGCAAACGCGACGACGTTGTGCCACACCTCGTCAGGCGGCGCGGCAATCTCCATCGATGTCTGCACCGCGACGAGCGGCGGCCGGGCAGTCTGCAGGATGAGGAGAAGCGGAAGCGCGAGCGGGACGCAAGCGGCGTACGCGCGTGATCGCGTGCGAAGGATCGCGTAGCCAAGAGCCGCTCCGAGCATCGCCTGCACGAACGCGATCGGCGCGGCCATCAACAGACAGATCAAGCCCTCCCACGCGAAGGCCAGAAAGCCGCCGCCGGCGAAAACCAGTGCCGCCCCGGCGACCATAAACGTCTGCGGCGCCGATCGCGGGTAGCGATAGCCGTGCAGCATCGCGGCGGCGAATCCGATCACGAACGGCAGTCCGACGAAGAGCATCAATCCGTAGCTGCGGAACAACCATGTCGTGAGGCCACCGAAGACGATTCCGAAGGCAGCCGTGATGAGGACCGAGTACACCGCGCTCTCGACGGCCTTGGTCGTCTCGGTCTTTGGCGGAGCCGCCGAGATGCCGCCCTTGCGCGATGGAGGCAGAACGGAGAGCAGTGCGAAGTAGAGGAGATTGAACACCGGCACGAAGAACAGCACGACGGTCCCCGCCGGCACGTTCGCATCGCGCGCACGGAGAAGGGTCATGGTCACACCGAACCAGATGAAAGGAAGCGCCACGAGCAACAGGGTCGCCACCTCATTCGGCTCCAGGCGAGCGCCGGAGAGCGACCAGTAGTTGAGCAGGCGCCACGGTTTTCCAAATGCGTGCGCGATCGACCAGTCGATGCTGAACTTCACCGCGAAGCCGATCACGCCCGAGGCGATGTAGGTCGTACGATCGGCGGTTCCTTCAACACGCCAGAGACGCCGGAGGAATGCGCTCATCTCACTCTCCCTTCAGAAACGCCAGGGCACGCCGGAAGCGGTCGCAAGTTTTCAGTGCGCTGCGCATCGCGTCGATGGGAACGCTGGACAGCTCCCAGTAGGCCGCATCATGGACCTTCCGTCAACAGCATGACCCCGCACCGGCTTGTACACTTGAATCCGTGCATGACGGAAAGACCGGCGGTCCGTGTCCCAACTGTGGCGGACAACTCGTGGCCCGCTACTGTGCGGACTGCGGGCAGCGGACGGCCGAGCTGCGACCGGCGCTGCACGAGCTCCTTCACGAGGCGCTGCACGAACTCTCGCATGTCGACGGCAAGTTGATCCACACGGTGAGACTTCTTCTCGCGCAGCCTGGCGCGCTCACGAAAGAGTTTCTCGAAGGCAAACGCGCACGCTCCGTGTCGCCCGTACGGCTCTACCTTCTCTGCAGCGTGCTCTTCTTCGGCATCGTGAGCATGTTGCCGACATCCAATCTCCATGTTTCCGTCAGCAGGGGTGACGCGCAGATCCAGCGCGCTGCGGAGAAGATCAATCGGGACCCTGAGATCCTGGCGCACGCGCTGACGATCGCATTTCCGAAGGCGATGTTTCTGCTCATGCCACTCTTCGGTCTGATCGTCCACGCGTTCTATTACCGCACCGAACGCCTCTACGTGCCGCATCTCTACTTCGCGGTGCACTATCACGCGTTCGCCTTCCTCGTCCTTTCGCTCTTCGAAGCGACGAGGCCGTTGCATTGGCGTTGGGCCGCCATCCGCGGCTCTTGATCCTGCTCGCGACGATTCCGTACCTCACCATCGCGCAGCGGCGGGTCTACAGCGGCAGCCGGGCGATCGCGGCGCTGAAAACAGCTGGGATCATGACGATCTACGCCACGTTGATTCTGCTGACGATGGCGGCGATTGCGTACGTGACGATGCGGCGCCTCGCGTAGCCTCTGTGTGTGGACCGGCTTCAGCCGGTCGGGACTCTGACCGGCTGAAGCCGGTCCACACACAGAGACGGAAGCTCGTATGAATTTGGTGACAGAAAGATCTACAGCCGCTCGACGATCATCGCCGCTGCCTCGCCGCCGCCGATGCAGATGGCGGCCATGCCGCGGCGCAGGTTCCGCTCCTCGAGCGCGTGCAGCAGCGTCACGAGAATCCGCGCGCCGCTGGCTCCAATCGGATGCCCGAGTGCCACCGCGCCGCCGTTCACGTTCAGCTTGTCGTGCGGAATGTTCGCGTCCTTCATCGCGGCCATCGCCACCGCGGCGAAGGCTTCGTTGATCTCGAACAGATCGATGTCCTTCACCGTCATGCCGGCGCGCTTGAACGCGATGTCGATCGCCTTGGCCGGCGCGGTGGTGAACCATTCCGGCTCCTGCGCGGCCGTGGCCTGCGCGATGATGCGCGCCATCGGCTTGAGGTTGTTCTTCTTCGCGTAATCGGCCGAGGTGATCACCAGCGCCGCGGCGCCGTCGTTGAGCTTCGATGAGTTGGCAGCCGTGACCGTGCCACCATCTTTCTTGAATGCGGGCTTGAGTGTGCCCATCTTCTCGAGGGGAGCTGTAAACGGCTCTTCGTCATCGATGATCACCGAGCTGCCCTTCTTGCCCGGCACTTCGACGACGGCGATTTCCTTCTTGAACTTGCCGCTCTTCACGGCTTCCTGCGCGCGGCGATACGACTCGAGCGAGAACGCGTCCTGCTCCTCGCGCGTGAAGTGATACTTCTCCACGCAGGTCTCGGCGCAGCTGCCCATGTGCTTGTCGCCGTACGGGTCCCACAGTCCATCGTGGATCATGACGTCGATCATCTTGCCGTTGCCCATGCGATAGCCGGTGCGCGCTTGCGTCAGCGCGTACGGCGCGTTCGACATCGACTCCATCCCGCCCGCGATCGCGATGTCGTACTCATCGCATCGGATGTCGTTCGCCGCGTACATCACGGCTTTCAATCCGGAGCCGCAGACCTTGTTGATCGTGACAGCGCCGGCCTCGACAGGAATCCCGGCGCCGATCCCCGCCTGCCGCGCGGGAGCCTGTCCCACCGCAGCCTGCAGCACGTTGCCCATGATCACCTGCTGAATCTGTTTCGGGTCCACGCGGGAGTTCTCCATCGCGCACTTGATGGCGATCGATCCGAGCTTCGGAGCGGACAGCGCGGAGAGGGTGCCGAGGAATGAGCCGATCGGCGAGCGGGCGCCGCCGAGAATCACGATGTCTTTCATGAGATCTCCCTGTTGATCGTTCGCCACAGAAGAACGCGACGACGTATTGATATCATCCTCACCGCCCGGAAGGAGCCTGTTTCATGCCCGCCTCGTCAATCACCGATCGCCGTCTGATCGTTCAGCCGAGCGAAGTTCACAACGTTCTCTCGCGGCACATGCTCGCGGATGGCTACGACATCGTCATGGACCTTCGCAAGTCGAAGGGCTCCTGGGTGTTCGACTCCAAACGCGGCCACGCCGTTCTCGACTTCTTCACCAACTTCGCCTCCTGCCCCATCGGCTACAACCACCCGCGCCTCGAGACCCCCGAGTTCCGCGAGAAAATTGCCGACGTCGCGATCAACAAGCCGGCGAATTCCGACATCTACACCACGTACATGGCGGAATTCGTCGAGACCTTCGCGCGCCTGGCCGTCCCGCCGTCGCTCAACAAGCACTTGTTCTTCATCGAAGGCGGCGCCCTCGGCATCGAGAACGCCGTGAAGACCGCGTTCGACTGGAAGATCCGCCGCAACTTCAAGAAGGGCTACAAGACCGAGCGCGGCACGCAGATCATGCATCTGCGCGAGGCGTTCCACGGACGCACCGGCTACACGCTCTCGCTGACGAACACCGATCCGAAGAAGACGATGTACTTCCCGAAGTTCGACTGGCCCCGGATCGACAATCCGAAGATCAACTTCCCGGCCACTGCCGAGGCGCTGGCCGATGCGGAGAAGCGCGAGCGGGCGGCGCTGGAGACCGCGAAGCAATTCCTCGCCGACCGCAAAGACGACATCGCCGCGTTCATCATGGAACCGGTGCAGGGCGAAGGCGGTGACAACCACTTCCGCCCCGAGTTTTTCCGCGCCGTGCGGCAGCTCTGCGACGAGAACGACATGCTCCTCATCTTCGACGAGGTGCAGTCCGGCGTTGGCATCACCGGAAAGATGTGGGCCTTCCAGCACTACGGCATCGAGCCCGATCTTTTCTGCTTCGGAAAGAAGACGCAGGTCTGCGGCTTCGCATCGAACGATCGCATCTTCGAGCTCGCCGAGAACGTGTTCACGGTCTCGTCGCGCATCAACTCGACGTGGGGCGGCAACCTGACCGACATGGTCCGCTCGCAACGCTACTTCGAAGTAATCGAAGAGGAAGGCCTTGTGAACAACGCCGCGAAGGTCGGCGCCTACTTCGTCGGAGAGTTGGAGCGATTCTCGGAAGAGTTCCCGAAGGTCGTCTCGAACGTGCGCGGCCGCGGTTTGATGGCGGCGTTCGATCTCCCGAGCAGCGAGGTTCGTGACGCGGCGATCAAGGCGATGATGGCCACCGACGTCATGGTGTTGTCCTCGGGCTCACGCTCTGTTCGATTCCGTCCGCCTCTGAACCTCACGATGGAAGAAGCGAGCGAAGGCATCCGGCGGATGGAGAAGGCACTGAAGCAGATCGCATGATTTGTCATCCCGAGCGTAGCGAGGGACCAGTGTGGGCGGGCGGCACGCGGATCGACCCTCACGCCCACACCGGTTCCTCGCTACGCTCGGAATGACATGATCGCCATCCTCGCGTCCTGTCTCCACAACATCCGCGACACGCGCTCGATCGTGACAGTGATTCACGACGGCATCGAGTACGATCCTTCCGAGTTGCTCAACCCCTCACCCGGCCTTCGGCCACCCTCTCCCCGGGCCGCGGAGCGAGGGGCAATCAACCTTTCTCGTCGCGAGCATGTTCGTTTGCCCTCTCCCCGCGACAGGGGGGAGAGGGTGGCCG
>JBBRMQ010000027.1:0-26124 GCA_038230775.1 Thermoanaerobaculia bacterium | reverse complement strand
GTCCTCGGCTTCTTCTGGTCGCTGGCCAATCCGCTCCTTCTCCTCGGTGTCTACACGCTCGTGTTCACGGTCTTCTTTCCGTCGAACGTCGTGAAGCCGTATCCGCTCTTTCTTTTCGCGGGGATCCTGCCGTGGACGTTCTTCTCGGCGGCGCTTCTCGAGTCGACGACGTCGATCTCCAGCAATGCGAGCCTGATCAAGAAGGTGATGTTTCCCGCCGAGGCGCTGCCGCTTGTGGTCGTGATGTCGCACCTCGTGCATTTTCTGCTTGCGCTGCCGATTCTTCTCATCGCGACGGTTGCATTCGCGCTGATGTCCGACGTTCACATGCACGCCACGATCGCGCTGCTCCCGGTTCTCGTGCTTCTGCAGACGATCTTCGTGGCCGGCATGGCGATGAGCATCGCCTCCATCTCGGTGCTCTTCCGCGATCTGCGCGACATCATCGCCAACCTGATGCAGCTCGGCTTCTTCATCACGCCGATCATCTATCTCATCGACAACATCTCGAATCGCCCGCTCCGTGCGCTGCTGCGGCTCAATCCGATGACGCCTTTCGTGGTGTCGTACCAGGACATCCTGTTCTTCGGTCACTTGCCGGGCCTCGCGGACACGGCGCTGATGATTGCCTATGCCTTCATCTCGATCGCGACGGGCTTCACCGTGTTCGAGCGTCTGCGCGACTCGCTTGCGGAGGCGATCTAGTGGCCAACTACGCCATCGCGCTCGAGCGCGTGTCGAAGAGCTATCGGCTGTGGGGGCGCCGCTCGCAGTTCGCGACGCTCAAGAGCGCACTGCTCAAGCGTGATCTCAAGCTTGAGCCGGAGGCGAGCATCTCTGCGCTGAAGAGCGTCTCCTTCGCCATCGATCGCGGAGAGGCCTTCGGAATCATCGGCCGCAACGGCTCGGGCAAGTCGACCCTGCTGAAACTGGTCTCCGGAATTCTCAAGCCGACGAGCGGCAACGTGCGCGTGGGCGGACGCATCGCCGCGCTCATCGAGTTAGGCGCAGGATTTCATCCGGAGATCACCGGCCGCGAAAACATCTTCATCAACGGCATCATGCTCGGTCTCACGCGCAAGGACATCGAGGAGCGCTTCGAGCGCATCGTCGAATTCTCCGGCATCCGCGATTTCATCGATCAGCCGGTCAAGACGTACTCCTCCGGGATGTACGTCCGACTGGGCTTCGCCGTCGCCGTGCATGTCGACCCCGACATCCTGCTGATCGACGAAGTGCTGTCGGTCGGCGACGAAGAGTTCTCCGCGAAGTGCGTGGCTAAGATTCAGGAGATGAAGTATCGCGGCGTGACGCTCGTCTTCGTCACGCACCAGCTCGACCAGGTGCGTAACCTCTGCGATCGCGCGCTGTGGCTCGATCGGGGCGAAATCATGTCCATCGGCGACCCGGTTCGTGTCGTCGATGAATATCTGCAGAACGTGAGTGGAGGCCAGGCCTCGGCCATCCCGCCCGCGACCGAGGCGCCAACGGTGACGACACCGAAAGAGGCGAGCGAAGAGGAACGCTGGGGCTCGGGCGAGGTCGTACTCAATCGCGTGGCGCTGACCGACGACAAAGGCCACGAGCTCGTGGCCCTCGGTCCCGGCGCGGCGGCGACGATCGACATCGATGTCGAGGCGCACACGCCGCAGGATGACTTCGTGTTCGGGATCGGCATCTATCACGCCGACGGTACGTGCGTATACGGGACGAACACCGATCTCGAAGGCTTCGCGGCGGAGCATCTCGAATCCAAGGGGCGTGTGCGCTTCGTGATGCCGTCGCTCGACCTCGTTGCCGGAACCTACCGGCTCGACGCCGCGGTGCATACGCGCAACGGCCGCGCATTCGACTACCGCCGCGGAGTGCTGCGCTTCGTCGTCGGCGCGCGCGTTCACGACATCGGTGTCTACCGCCCGAAACATCAGTGGAAGTTCGACGGCGGAATCAAAGTGCGCGAGACGGACGCCCCGCGGCATGTGCCGGCCGACATCGCGGAAGCGCTGCAGACTGCCAAGAAGAAGAAGTAGAGGGCCGCATGTCTCGTGCCTCCCGCCCACACCGGAACCGGTGTGGGTGGGCGGCGCGAGATCACTCAATCGCGGCGCATGAATTGTTCGCGTCCTACTTCTCCCACGGCAACTGCCACCTCTCCAGATCTTTGTCGAGTTTGGGAAGGGTGATCGGCTTTCCCATCTGCTTCAACCGGTGGAACTCCCACAACTTCGTGTACTTCCAGAAGGTGTAGTAGACGTGCATGCCGACGGAGATCAGGCCGCGTGCGCCGTCGAGGAAGCCGAAGTTGAAGATGTAGTCGCGGATGAAGCGACCGAGGGTATGACTGAAGATGTCGAACGCCGACGCGCGTTTTCCGTCGATGTACATCTGCGCCGCTGCCCAGTACGCGTAGCGCGTCATCTTGGCGATCATGTGATCGAAGTCGCGGACGTAGTAATGATCCATTTTCGATCGCAGCTGGCCGTTCTGGCCATCGACGAGCAGATCCGCGTGGACGCGCTTGTTCGGATAGCGCGCATGCTTGCGATGAAAGAGACGGGTGACGCGATCGCGCTGCAGTCCGCTGAAGCGCACCGGCTGGCCTAACATAAAGTTAAAGCGCCCGATCGAGTACGCCCAGAACTTCAACTCTCCGCCGAGTGTCTTCAGGATCTCGGCCCGCAGCTTCGGCGTCACCAGCTCGTCCGCGTCGATCACGAAGATCCAGTCGTGCGTCGCGCGGTCGATCGCGTAGTTTTTCGTGGCGGCGGCGCCGAGGTATTCGCGTTGCTCCAGGCGGACTTGCGGGAAGCGTTCGCGAATGAGCTCGACCGTTCCGTCGGTGGAGAAGGAGTCGATGACGTAGATCTCGTCCGCCCAATCGACAGACTTCAGACAGTCTTCGATGTAGTCGCGCTCATCGAGGGTGTGGATGATCGCGGTGACGGGAGGGCGCACATTCGGAAGTTTAGTGTCATTCCGATCCGCGAAGACGGTGAGGAATCCCCATCGCAAGGTCGTGGGGGATCCCTCGCTACGCTCGGGACGACACCGCCGGACTACAGCGTGTAATTTTTCTCCAGCAGCACGCGCGCGCGCCGGTCGCGCAGGTTCCGGATCTGCGACTCGATGTCGCGCTCGAACGGAATCTTGCGATGGCTCGCGTAGACCGGTGCGTCGACGGTGATCTTCTTCAGCTCTTCCCCGAAGGTCTGCGGCGAGAGGTGCGCGGAATCATCCGCCAGCGACTGCTGATCGTTCGGAAACGACGCTTCGGTCACCACGGCCACGACATTCGCGATCTTGTTCGTCCGCTTCCAGATCTCGTTCGTCGGACCGGTGTCGCCCGTGAACGCCATCGCCTGGCCGTTCATCTCGACGATGACGCCGGATGCCGGAATCTGGTGATTGACCGGAACCGGGGTGAGACCGACCTCGTTGAAAATGGTCTTCTTTCCATTCACGAGCGGCCGGTAGTAGACGGCCGGCTTTCCGGTGAGGGGAGAGACCAGCGTCGAGAAGTCCGGCCACACGATGCCGTTGAAGACGTTTTCCAGGAGAAGCTCCATCACGTCCTTGGCGGCGAAAATCGTGAGTGGACTGGCATTTGCGCTGAATCGGTTGTGAATGAGGTGCGGCAGATCGCGGATGTGGTCGGCGTGGGTATGGGTGATGAAGACCGCCTGGATGCGGGCTTGTTGTGCGAGAGACAATTTCGACGTGAGCGTCCCAGCGTCGACGGCAAGCCAGTCGTCGAGCAGGTACCCGGTCAAATTGTGTTCTGCATCCGACGCACCATATGCGCCGAGCACCTTGAGCCGCATTCGATTCCTATCTGTCGCGGGAGTTGGGTCCGAGTAAATATTGTTGCAGTGGAAGGAGTTAATGTCCAGCGGCACCCCGGTTGTACCTGACGTCACATCGCCGCTTGCCGCCTTTCATCCGGCGGTTCGCGAGTGGTTCACGACTGCATTCGGAGCGCCGACGCGCGCCCAGAATTTGGGATGGCCGCCGATCGGGGCGGGCGACTGGACACTGATCTTCGCGCCGACCGGCAGCGGCAAGACGCTCACCGCGTTTCTGTCCTGTCTGGACCGGCTGATGTTCGCGCCGCCGCCCCCGAAGGAACGCCGATGCCGCGTCGTCTACATCTCTCCGCTCAAAGCACTTGCTGTCGATGTCGAGCGAAATCTGCGCGCGCCGCTGACCGGGATCGCGCGCATCGCGACGGAGCGCGGCGACGCGTTCGTGACGCCATCGATTGCGATCCGATCGGGCGATACGCCGAGTGCCGAGCGCAGCCGTTTTTTGCGCGATCCGACCGACATCCTCATCACGACGCCGGAGTCGATCTACCTGATGCTGACGTCGAACGTTCGCGAGATGCTGCGCGGCGTCGAGACGATCATCATCGATGAGATCCACGCGCTCGTTCCGAACAAGCGCGGCGCACACCTCGCGCTCTCGCTGGAGCGCTTGTCGCGTCTGTGCGACAAGCCGCCGCAGCGCATCGGCCTCTCCGCGACGCAGCGTCCGCTCGAAGAAGTGGCGAAATTTCTGGGCGGCGAGTCGCCGGTCACCATCGTCAACACCGGCGAGAAGAAGCAGCTCATTCTGCGCGTCGAGGTTCCGGTCGAAGAGATGGCCAGGCTCTCGGAATCGGCGGCCGATCGCATTCCGAGCGGTCCCGCGGCGCAGGACGAGAAGTCGCGCTCGATCTGGCCCGCGATTCATCCGCGGCTGCTCGAGCTCATCCGCTCCCACCGATCGACGCTGATTTTCGTGAACTCGCGGCGGCTCGCGGAACGGCTGGCGGGAGCGCTGAACGAGCTCGCCGGCGAGACGCTCGTGCAGGCGCACCACGGCTCGATCGCGCGCGCGCAGCGCACGGAAATCGAAGACAACCTGAAATCGGGGCGGCTGCCCGCGCTTGTCGCCACGTCCTCGCTGGAGCTCGGGATCGACATGGGCGCCATCGATCTCGTGATCCAGGTCGAGGCACCGCCGTCGATCGCGAGCGGGATGCAGCGCATCGGTCGCGCGTCGCATCAGGTCGGCGCGACGAGCGAGGGCATCATCTTTCCGAAGTATCGGGGCGACCTTCTCGCGTGCGCCGCGGTCACCGACTCGATGCATCGCGGCTCGATCGAGCCGACGCGGTATCCGAGGAATCCGCTGGACGTGCTGGCACAGCAGATGGTGGCGATGGTCTCCGTCGAACAATGGCACGCCGATGATCTGTACAACACGATCCGCCGCGCCGCTCCGTTCGAAGAGTTGAGCCGCACCTCATTTGACGGCGTGATGGACATGCTGTCGGGGCTCTATCCGTCGGATGAATTCGCGGAGCTCCGTCCGCGCGTGACATGGGACCGGATGACGAACCTCATCACCGCGCGGCCCGGTTCGAAGCAGGTGGCGATCATCAGCGGGGGCACGATCCCGGACCGCGGTCTCTTCGGTGTCTTCCTGGCCGGCGCGGAGAAGGGAAGCGCGCGGGTCGGCGAGCTCGATGAAGAGATGGTCTTCGAGTCGCGCGTCGGGGAGACGTTCATGTTAGGCGCCTCGACCTGGCGCATCGAGGAGATCACCCACGATCGAGTGCTCGTCACGCCCGCGCCGGGAGAGCCGGGGAAGATGCCGTTCTGGCGCGCCGATGCCGCGGAGCGCACCGTCCCGTTCGGCCTGGAGATTGGCAAGCTCGTTCGCGAGATCCGCGAATCCAAGCCGAAGGACGCGATCAAGCGCCTGGTGAAACAGCACGATCTCGACGAGCGCGCGGCGAACAACTTCCTGCAATACCTCGCCGATCAGCACGCGGCGACGGGTGCGATCCCCGACGACCGCACCATCGTCATCGAGCGCGTCGTCGACGACCTCGGCGACTGGCGCGTGTGTGTCCTCACGCCGTTGGGCGGGAAGATTCACGCTCCATGGTCGATGGCCGTCACGGCGAAGGTGCGGAGGGAGCTGGCGATCGACGTGGAGACGATGTGGAGCGACGACGGCTTCATCATTCGTTTCCCGGACACCGACGCGCCGCCATCCGCTGAGCTCGTGATCCCCGATGCCGACGAAGTCGAGCAGCTCGTCATCCGCCAGCTCGGTGCCAGCTCGATCTTCGCGGCGAAATTTCGGGAAGCCGCCGCACGCGCGCTGCTGCTGCCGCGGCATCGGCCGGGAGTGAGGGCGCCGTTGTGGCAGCAGCGAAAGCGAGCGTACGACCTTCTGCAGGTCGCATCGCGCTTTGGATCGTTTCCGATGATGCTCGAGGCTTACCGCGAGTGTCTGCGCGATGTCTTCGACGTGCAGGCGCTGGTGGAGACGCTCAAGAAGGTGCGGGAGCGAACGATCCGCGTCGTGGTTGCCGACACCGAAAAGCCATCGCCCTTCGCTGCGTCGCTCTTGTTTCGCTACGTCGCGAATTTCATCTACGACGGTGATGCACCTCTGGCGGAGCGGCGCGCGCAGGCGCTGGCCATCGATCAGTCGCAGTTGCGCGAGCTGTTGGGGGAACCGGAGCTGCGCGAGCTGCTCGATCCCGAGGCCATCGCGCAGATCGAGATGGAGCTGCAGCACCTCGACGAGCGGCACAAGGCCAAGTCGCCCGACGCCCTGCACGATCTTCTCCTCCGCCTCGGCGACTTGAGCGATGCGGAGGTCGCGGCGCGCTACCTGGGTGAAGCGCGCACACCGATCGAAGAGCTGGCGAAAGCGCGACGCATCCTCGACGTCGGCGTCGCACGTGAGCGCCGCTGGATCGCGATCGAAGACGCGAGCCGCTATCGCGACGCGCTCGGAGTTCCGCTGCCGCACGGAATCGCGGAGCGGTTGCTGGAGCCCGTCGCCGATCCGATCGGCGATCTGGTACTTCGCTACGCGCGCACGCACGGGCCGTTCACTCCGGGTGAAGTCGCTCGCCGCTACGGACTGGGCATCGCGGTGATCATGACCGCGCTCGAACGCTTCGTCGATCGCGGCCGCATCGTCGAAGGAGAGTTCCGTCCGGGCGGATCGCAGCGCGAGTGGTGCGACTCGGAAGTGTTGCGCATCATCCGGCGCCGATCCCTCGCGAAGCTTCGCCATGAGGTCGAGCCGGTCGAGCCCACCGCGTTCGCGCGGCTCGTCACCTGGTGGCAGAACGTCGGCAAGCGGCGGACGGGCCCGGAGGCGCTCCTGGAGGCGATCGAGTCGCTGCAGGGTGTCTCGATGCCGGCGTCGATTTTCGAGAGCGAGATCCTCGCCGCGCGCGTCGAAGACTACCGGCCATCGGATCTCGACATGCTGAGCGCGGCCGGCGAGATCGTCTGGGCGGGAGTTGAGCCGTTGGGCGATAAGGATGGGCGCATCGCGCTCTACCTCACCGATCATTTCAGGCTGCTCGCACCATCTCCGACCGTCGAACCGAACCAGATCACCGACGATCTCCGTGCGCACGGCGCGTCGTTCTTCGCCGAAATCCACGCTGCGGTTGGCGGTTTCGCCAACGACGTCGTGAATACGCTCTGGGATCTGGTGTGGGCGGGCGCGATCACCAACGACACGTTCCACGCGCTGCGCTCGTTCACGAAAAAGACGCGGCAGTTGGCGCGTCCGCAATTCCGCTCGCGACGCACGGCGCCCGCCACCACGCAGGGACGCTGGTCGCTGGTGCCGCCGATCTCGTCGAACGCGACCGAGCGCGCAAACGCGCTCGCGCATCAGCTTCTCGCGCGATACGGCATTGTGGTGCGCGAGGTGGCGCACGTGGAATCGATCGCCGGCGGATTCAGCGCCGTGTATCCGATCTTCAAGGCGATGGAAGAGGCAGGGCGGATCCGGCGTGGATACTTCGTCGCCGGGCTGGGCGCGTCGCAGTTCGCATCGGCAGGTGCCATCGATCTGCTTCGTTCGTTTCGCGATGATCCCGAAGAGCCGGAAACGGTGATGCTGTCGGCGACCGATCCGGCGAATCCTTACGGCTCCTTGCTCAAATGGCCCGAGCAGGGGCTGATGCGCGTCGTCGGCGCAAGCGTGATTCTCGTGAACGGCCGCATGGCGTGCTACATCTCGCGCGGCGGGAAGGAGCTGTCCGTCTACCTCCCCGATGACGAACCGGAGCGCGGTACCGTCGCGCGCGCCGTGGCGAAGACGCTCGCGTCGCTGGTCGAGGAGGGCCGCCGCCGCGCGATGCTGATCACCGAAGTGAACGACGAGCCCGTGTCGCACTCGCCGATCGCGCCGTTTCTGGTTGAAGCCGGATTCGTTGCCACCGCGCATGGCTATCAGATGAGAGCGCGACCACGTGCCTGAAGGCGACACGATCTTCCGCGCCGCGCGGACACTGCATCGCGCGCTGGCGGGCAGGAAAGTCACGCGATTCGAGAGCGTATTTCCCGCGCTCCTGCGCGTCGACGATCAGGCTCCGCTGCGCGGGCAGACGATCGAGCGCGTGAGCGCGGCGGGCAAACATCTGCTGATCGAGTTCTCCGATCGGCTGATCCTTCGTACCCATATGCGCATGAACGGAAGCTGGCACATCTACCGCCCCGGCGAGCGCTGGAGACAGCCGAGAAGCGCCATGCGCATCGTGATCGCAACCGACGAGTTCGAGGCGGTGGGATTCAACATCCCGGTCGCGGACTTTCATCGCGGTGAGGTCGCGGGCCTCGACGCGCTTGGCCCCGACATCCTCACCGAAGAGTTCGACGCGGCGGAAGTGATGCGACGGATGCGGATGCACAACGAAGAAGAGATCGCGAACGTGCTGCTCAACCAGCGCGTGATGGCGGGCGTCGGCAACATCTACAAGTCCGAGTCGTTGTATGCCGCGAATGTGAATCCGTTCGATCACGTGAAGAATCTCGACGACGAGACCATCGCGAAAGTGATCAAACACGCGCGAAGCATCATGCGCCGCGCCGCGATCGAGTCACGGAACCGCTGGGCGGTATACGAGCGCGGCGGCGACCCGTGCCGCAAGTGTGGCGCACGAATCGAGTATCGCAAGCAGGGAACGGACGTGCGCGGGACGTACTGGTGTCCGAAGTGCCAATCGAGTAAGGCGGTAAGGATGTAAGACGAGTAGGACGCGCTATCCGTTCTACTCGTCTTACATCCTTCCCCGTCTTACAATCCCCACGCATGCTGCCCATCAAAGGAATGACAACGTCCGAGATCCGCGTCTTGCAGGAGTTCCGTCGAATTCAGAGCGACTCGATGGCCGCTGCCGCGATCAAGGCCATCAAGCACCCGACTGGAGGTGGCGAAGCGCCGGCTCTGGGACTCGTGGCCAAGGGTTATTTGGCGGCTGCCGGCGACGGTTTCAGCCTCACCGAGAAAGCCAAAGAGTTCCTTGCATACGACCCAAAGCCCGAATTTGAGGGCACCGGAGGCGATGCAGAAGAGCCGGTCGAATAAATGCACATGAAAAAGTGCAGTCGTTAAGCCTCTCATTTTCAGCAGTTTAGGCGGACGTTAGGCCGCGCCAGACGCGTAAACGCCATTGACTCAGTGACTTAACGGGAGTACCATGTACCGCTGAGGACTGAGATGAAGCATGGCGACAAAGCAAAAAAATCGGCCAAAGGCAACGCCCCAACCAAAAAGGCCAGCGCCAAAGTCGCGCCCCCAGTCAAAAGTAGCGAAGCCAGCAAAACCCGCGGCCAAGTCGTCGCCAAAACCGTCGTCGCTAAAGCAGTTGCCGGCGGCAAAACCGCCGTCGCAAAAACAGTTGCCGGCGGCAAAACCGTCGTCGCAAAAACAGTTGCCGTCGGCAAAACCGTCGTCGCAAAAACAGTTGCCGTCGCAAAAACCGTCGTCGCCAAAACAGGCGTTGTCGCCAAAACAGGCGTTGTCGCCAAAACAGGCGTCGTCGCCAAAACAGGCGTTGTCGCCAAAACAGGCGTTGTCGCCAAAACAGGCGTTGTCGCCAAAACAGGCGTCGTCGCCAAAACAGGCGCTGCCAAGCCAGCGCCCGGCAGCAACGGGAAAAATGCAGCGCGCATCATCCCCGGCGTCGTCGGCTTCTCCAACCCCATCGTTGCCAATGCCTTCAAACGTGCTGTTAAGAAGTACCCCACCGCTTTCCGGCGCCTTACCGACTAACGGCACCCGCTACCTGACGGTGCAGGATCTCGTCGAGATTCATCGTGCCGTAAGCGCAGAATTCGGCGGCCACGCCGCGCATCCCGGAGTCGTCGACTCGCAGTTCGGCCTCATCAACGCCGTGCAGCGGCCGCAGATCACGACCCTCGGCCGCGAGGCCTATCCGTCGTTTGCGGACAAGGTGGCGGCCTTTCTCTTCGCGCTCCTGATGAACAGTCCGTTCCGCGGCGGCAACCGGCGGGTCGCGCTCGCGTCGCTTGTCGCATTCTGCGATCTGAACGACCGCACGATCGATGCGCGCGTGCTTGACGAGAAGGCTCTGGAGACGATGCTCAAGCGCGCCGCCGGTCATCGCGAGCTCGGCCTGGCGCCGGAGAACGTCTTCCGCGAGATCCGCGAGACGCTCAGACGCGCGATTGGGGCGCCGGCGTCGTAGCAGCCGTACCGGGCTTCACCGCAATCGTCCGCTCGCCTTCGCCCTGCAGTGATTTGTTGATGCGTCCCAGGAGAATGCGGGCCACGCGGAGGTCATGACCGGCGTCGATCAGAAGGATCGTGATGTCGCCGCCGCCCCACATCAATCCAGCGATCACGAGGAGCTTCGTCGCTTCGCCGATGAGAGTCATGAGGGCGCTGCGTCCGTCGGCCATCAGTCCGGTGACGACTTCGCCGACCAGCATGACCACCATCAGAATCGCAAGGATCTTGAAGAGGCGTGCGATGTAGCGCAACGTCACATACGGTTCGAGATCCTCATCGCGGACCTCTTCGAGGTTTTTTCGCTTGTCGCTTGCGGTCTCGGTTACCACGACTGCCTCCTTAACCATTACCGGTACCGCGCCATCGCGCCCGGTACCCGCGCACGTCGATGTGCGTAAAGGGTCCATGGCCGCTAGATGCGGAATAAACGCCAACTCCACCAACGAGTGACGGGTACTTCTGCTCCACCCGCTCCGTTGCCTGCTGAATCACCTCGGCATCGCGCACATCGACCCGCCCGTCGTGATTGAGATCGTCCATGTTGCCATTGCCGTCGTTGTCGATGAAGACGTCCGACGCATCGCCGTACATGTGGCGGCTCAAGTTCGCCCGGCCGGCTGAGTTCCCGCCATGCACGTTGTAGTTCGGCGTGCGAAAGCCGCTCATGATCTTGATGTGACGAACGGGATGGCCCATCGCGTCGAGCTCCTGGATCGTCAGCTCCAGCTTATCGAGGAGCTTCGGGTTGAGCAGAAGATACTTCGGCCAGACGTTCGGCTGATCTTTCGTCAGGAAATCGCGCAGGCGGAAGTGTTCCGAGATCTGGGTGTCCGCGTTCTGCGGGGTGACCTCGATGAAACCGCTCGGATTCGCGTAGGCCGGCGTTTTCGGAGTTCCGCCGCTTTCGAAAGGCCAGCTGCCGAGGTAGTAGAGGCCAATCTTGCCGCTCTGTTTCCGGGCGAACGGCACCAGTGTGATGACGTTGATGTCGTTGATCTGTTTCATCGCCTGATCGATCCGCACGGCGAGTTTGTAGACGCCGGGGTTCGCCGGCGCCACGAAGTTGTTCGACACCTCGGTCGTGCCGCCCTTCAGCACCGCCCTGGCGTTCGCCGGCGCTCCGGGTGCGATGGCGGCTCCCGGCGTTCGCGTCGTGAAGTAGACCTTGCCACTCTCTCCCCGCAGCGGATTGAGAAAGCCGAGGACGGCGTCGTTGAGATACGCGGTGGTCGGCGCATTCGGCTGCGTCAGAGCGGACGTGATCTGCTGCGTCGGCGCGAGCGGCGGCGGGAGCGGGACCTTGATGTTCGCTTCCTGCGCCTGGCGGATGATCTCGCGGCGCCGCTGAAACGCGTCGTTGATCGCACCGACCCATGCCGTCACGAACAGCAGTACCACGACGACGGCCACCCGGGTGAAGATGTGCTCCTGCCGCTCCGTCAACCCACCGAAGATGCGATGCCGCCGCGGCGTCTTGGGATGGAGGGCGGAGTCCGGCACGAAGGCGACAGGTTCAACAAAGGTGCCGGGTGTGGGACCAGCCCTCTGGCTGGCCGACGTTGGCCAGTCAGAGGACTGGCCCCACACTAAGGAAAATACCCTTTCGGAATGCGCAACTCCTGCCCCGCGGAGGACTTGATGGCCAGGGAGTGCCAGGCGTCCGCTTCCGAGGGGGCCGAGTAGAACTGCAGGAGATATTGCTGGCGCAACTCCAGCGAGAGCTTGTCGTAGACCGCGGGCAGCTCGCTCTCTTTCGAGATGATGAAGTACGTGGCACCGGTGTCGCGGGCCACTCCGGCGAGTTTGCGGGCCTGCAATTGACCGATCCCGAATCGCATCAGCTTCATCAGCATGCGATTCTTGATGATCGGGTAGAGCGGAACGCCGGCGTAGCGCGCGTAGTGCACGAGATGCTCGAGTTTGAACTTGCTGCCCTGATCGACGCCGTCGGTGAAGATGACGAGTGCGTGCCGGCCCGGCTGCTTCTGCAGGTCGAACAACATCTCGATGGCGGTGTCGTACAGATGGGTCTCGCTCTGCGGCTTCACGCGGTCGATGGCTTGCGCCACCGCATTGAAGTCGTTGGTGAATCCCGTCAGCCAGAACAGGTGGTCGTTGAAGCCGACGAGCGCGATGCGATCGTTGGGCCGCAGAAGGCGCTGCGCGAATTGCTTGGCCGCCGCCTTCACGACGGGCATCTCCTCGATCATGCTCTCGGAGTAGTCGACGAGGAGGATGACGTAGAGAGGCTGGTCGGACGCCGGCACGAGCGCCTCGATCTTGCGCGGCTGGCCGTCGTCGAAAAGTGTGAGCTGATCGATCCGCGGCGGTGCGCCGTTGCCGGCGACGGACATCGGGGCCTGCTGCAGCGTGACGTCGACGCGGCCGCTCACCGCGGCGCCGAAGAAGAGAACGTCGTTTGCTTCTTCGCCGTCGGATGCGTGGGCCACGACGCGCGCGTACACCGCCTTCTTTGCCGGGTCGAAGGGAGCGGACCACGGCTCCGCGCGAACCGTCGCGACTTTCTCCTCGCCTAGAAAAAACTCGACGCCCGTCAGCGATAACTCCGGTGGTTTCACGACGCTTGCGGAAAGCTCGTTGCCGTTGCTCTGCAGATGCACGCGAAATGGCGGTTTCGGGTCATTGATGACCATCTCGTCTTCGCCGACGACGTTGTTCTGCGCGTCGTAGCCGACGACGCGAATGCGCAGGCGGCGCAGGTAATCGCCGACCAGCACCGGCATCACGACGGATCGCCCCTTCGCCTCCGCGAACTTCACGCCGTTGACGAAGAGCTCGTCGCGCACGACGTTCTCGGCGTTCGTCACCGGCACGACGAGCGTGCCGTGAACCAGGCCTTCGAGTTTCTGGGTGATGCGAACCGGTTGCGCGGCGGCGGACGTCGCCGCGGCGAGGAGAACCGCGATTAAGGCGAGATGAGATCGAATTTCTTTTTCCCTCCCGTGGGAAGCACCTGGTCCATCGTGCATTGCTTGGGCGGTTTGTCCGGCCGCCAGCGCAGAAACTTCGAGCCGTGTCGAAAGCGTCCCTGCGAGTAGTAGTCGTACTCCACTTCACATACGAGCTTCGGCTTCACCGGTTCCCATTCGCCGCTCTTCTCGCTCGCCCACCGGCTCGGGCCGCCGGGCACCCGAACCTCGAACGGATTCTTGCCGCGAAGCGACTCGAGCTTCTTCGTCAGGTCGTCGCGGTCGCCCTTCTTGATCGACGAGGTGTGCCCAAGGTGAACGAGGCGGCCTTCGTCGTCGTACAGGCCTAACAGAAGCGAGCCGACCGTCTTCGTTCCCTCACCGTAACGGAATCCGCCCACCACGCAATCCGCCGTCTTGAGATGTTTGACCTTGACCATCCCATCGCGATCGCCCGAGTGGTACGGCTCGCCGAGGCGTTTGGCCATCACGCCGTCGAGGCCCATGCCCGAGAAATCGCTGAACCAGGTCTTCGCGACCTTGCGGTCGGTCGTTGCCGGCGAGAGGCGAAGCAGCGAGTCGGGATCGATCGTCTCGAAGAATGTCTCGAGTTGAACGCGGCGTTTTTCGATCGGCTGCTTCGTGAGATCGCGTTTCCAGTAGAGCAGGTCGAACGCGAAATAGTGCGCCGGCGTCGCCGCAGCGAGCTTGTTGATCCGCGATTCCGCGGGATGGATGCGTTGCAGCAGGTCGTCGAACGAAAGGCGTCCGTCGACCGGGATCACCATCTCGCCGTCGATGACGAAGTGTTTCTGCTTCAGCGCACCGAACGCCTCGACGAGCTCGGGGAAATAGCGGGCCAGCGGCTGTCCCGCTTTGGACTGGATCTCGATCTTCGCTCCATCGCGGAAAACGATCGCGCGAAACCCATCCCACTTCGGCTCGAACTGCCAGTGGCTGCCGTCGGGAATCGCGTCCACACGCTTCGCCTCCATCGGCGCGAACGGCGGACGAATGGGCAGAGTCATTTGGCGGAGGTCCGCTTCTTCTTCGGCGGCGCAAAGATGTTGCGCAGGTCGAAGCGCTTCTTGCCGAGGACGGGCCTCCAGAGATCGCCGACTTTGCGGAGTCGCTCGCGGACGTTGTCGATGCGGAAGTCCTCGATGCGAACGCCCCCTTCGACCTCGTCCCATGTCACCGGCGTCGAGACGCCGGCGACCGGCGTCGGACGGATCGAATAGATCGACGCCAGCGTACGGCCCCATGCGTTCTGGTTGTAGTCGACGAGAACGCGGCCGTGCGGCCGCTTCACCTTTCGGTATTCCGCGGTGATGACCTCCGGATGACGGGCCTCCAGCTCGATGGCGATCGCTTTCGCGAACGCCCAGACCTCTTTCTGCAACGGTCCGCGAACGATCGGAATGTAAACGTGAATGCCTTTCGATCCGGTGGTCTTGGCATACGTGGGCATGTTCAGGTGATCGAGGATGTCGCGGACGTACAGCGCGACCTGCCGCACCTTTCTGATATCGGAGCCGGGGCCGGGATCGAGATCGAAGTGCAGAAAGTCGGGGCGGTCCCAGTCGTCGCAGCGGGCGTACCACGGGTTGAGATCGATGCAGCCGAGGTTGATGAGCCACATGAGGGTGGGGAGGTCCTGCACGATCGGGAACGGCACAGGGCCCTTATCGTGAGGAATGGAACAGATGTCGATCCAGTCAGGCCGCGGCTCCGGAGCCCGTTTCATGTAGAAGAAATCTCCCTCCGCTCCGTTCGGATACCGCTTCATGACCATCGCGCGGCCTTGAATGTGCGGAAGAAGGTACGGCGCAACGTCAGCGTAGTACTGCAGAAGGTCGCGCTTCGTGATCTTCAGGTTTTTCCAGAACAACTTGCGCAGGTTGGTGAGCCGCACCTCGCGCTCGCCGAAGCGAAGGAGCACCTCGTTCTCGTCGGTCGGGATGGTGAGCGTTTTGGCGGCCATTCGTCGCAGTCTATCTGCGCGGCTTCGCCGCGCGTTGACGGTTGACAGTTGACGGAATCGAGCGCGGACCGTCAGCCGTCAACGTAGCGCGCAGCGGCTGCAACTCATTTCTTCGGGCCCATCGGCTGCGAATGCTTACGCGCCCACGCCCGCGCCAGTTCCACCGGGTTGTTGTTGTTTTTCTGGCGGGGCGCGGATAGCGGCGTGTACTCAAGCTCACGATTCGCGCGCATGGCGCGGAGCAGGAGGCCGCCGCGGCTCATGTCGCCGAGACCGGCGAAGATTCCGGGGAAGACGAGCCGGTCGCCGAAAATCGGCCAGAGCACGTCGACGTACTTTCCCGATGCGACGCTGCCGAGCAGCACGACCTGCGCGTCGGCGGGAAGGCGTTCGGCGAGCGCCTTCGCTTCGCGCTCCAGCGGCTTACGATACGAGCGCTTCGCGACGTCCACCGGCGTCCTCCTCAAGACCTTCATCCGCGCTTCGGTGATGCGCCAGTCGGGATGCACCAGGCCGAATCCCGGCGCGACCACGTGCGTATTCTCGGCACCGCCGAAGTGCAGCGCGTAGGTGATCTTGCCGCGGAAATAGAGCGCGCTCATGAACGCGAACGCCATACCGATCGGCACACCTTCGACGGAGCGATACATCAGCGCCGCCTCGAACTTTGCGCGCGGTGACATCAGCTGCCTGGCGCGCAGGCCGCTGAGATTCGCCGGCGAGAGAAGAAAGACCGTGGAGCTCATGCCGCGCGGACCGCCATCGCCCTTCGTTGCGCGAGGAACGCACCGAGGTACGCGGTGAGCGCGATCAGGGTCAGCGCGCGAAGGCCAACCGCCATCGCCAGTAGCTCGATGAGGCCGCCCGCGACCGCGCCGGCGAGGTTCCATCCGAACGCCAGATTCGCGTTCGCGCGTTCCTTGAAACGGAGTGCAAAGCAGATCGAGGCGAAAAACACCGGCGCGCCGGCGAAGAGAACCGAAGCCGCGAGGCGCATCGTCATGTTCTGCGCCAGGAGCGTCGTCGTCGGCAGAAAAAACGTGATCACGAGCGCGACGATCAGCGCGCCCATCGCCACTTCGAACGAGATCGGCCGCAACTGCATGGCGAGTGTTCCGACCAGGATCATGAAGAGGATCGACGCAAAAACCACGGCGCTCGTGAGCCACGTCGCGCCCCAGACGAGACTCATCTGCGTGACGAGCTTCGTTTCGAGAAGAAGAAAGGCGACGCCGAAGAGAAACATCTCTCCGTCGAAATGGGCCGACGCCGAGCGGCGCATCTCCGGAGCCAGCCACGCGATCATCGCCGCGGCGATCAGGGCGAAGAGAATCGTGATCGACCAGTAGAAGCCGGAGATGCTGCGGCTGTCGAGGTAGAGATACGGCCAGTCGTCGGTGGGCACATCGATCTGCGCCGATGCATCGCGGGCACTTTGCGCCAGTGCGTGGCGTTGCGTCGTCTGCAGGTGCCGCCAGCCCGGTCCGGCCAGAAAAATCTCGTTGAAGAGATGCTTGAACCCGGTGCCGACCAGCGGCGGCTCTTCGAAGGCGTTGGTCAGCATCGCGAAGAGCTTGTCGTGAATCGGTCCGCTCTTTACCATGAAGTAGAGCGCGACGCCGCCGTCGGGAGTCAGTCGATCGCGCGCGGCGCGCATGCAGTCGACCGTGTAGACGAAGTTGTCGAGCCGCACGTTGGCCAGCGCGGACAGCCGCGTCATCGAGTCGAGCGTGCCGAAGATGATCAGGTCGTACTTCTCGGGAGTGTTGCGGAGATACGCCCGCGCGTCGGTGTTGAACACCCGAACGCGATCGAAGCGGTACGGGTGATCGGGATGCAGCGACCGCCCCATCTCGATGATCACCGGATCGATCTCCACGGCATCCACGCGCTCCGCGCCGTAGTCGAGCGCGACGGCGACGTCGTTTCCCGTCCCCGCGCCTAACACGAGCACATGCCGCGGCCTGCGGCCGAGATAACGATAGGGAACCGGATAGCTGACCTGCAGCGCCCGATCGAGATCGCTCGTCACGAGGTCGGTGTGCGCAAGCGGCGCCGCGTACTGATGAAAGGAACCGTTGGCGAGGACCTGAACGCCTTTGCCTTGCCAGGTGTGATGGGCGCGCAACGCGTAGTACGGGCTGTACGCCATCGCCGTTTCCGTCACCACGTTCGCGACAAGGATGGCGATCGCACAACCGGCATAAATCGCGAGCAACGCCTTCGATCGCCGCAGAAACAGGAAGAGCCCTGCGATGAGGAAGATCGCGAACCAGATCACGGGAAAAGCCCGGTAGAACGATGCGATCGCGAACGCGATCACGCCGATGAGCGATCCGAGAAGATCGGCCATGTATCCGCGAAGAGGCGCGCCGGCGCGCGTGAACTCCTGCAGCCGCTCGCCGACGATCTGCCCCAGCGGCAGGAACGCGATGGCGGTGAGGAGGAACGCGATGATGATCGGCGGACGCACGTCGCGAACGACCGTCGGGTTGGGGATGTCAAAGTAGAGCAGCCACAGAAACTCGCTGGCGTGCCGGTTCGTGAACGCGATCTGGTGCATGCCGAGCGTCGCGGCGACGAGCACCACCAGGCTCACGGGCCAGAGCCACATGATGGGCTTGCGGCCGGCGCGCATCGTCCCGATGCCGAGCCCGAGGAACGCGCTGATCAGAACGATGTTGGGGAAGTACGCAAGCACACGCACCTCCGTCGACATCCATCGAATCAGGGTCAGCTCCTGAAAGAGGACGATGAACGACGTCAGCGTCAGCTCGATCGCTGCGCGACGCAACCCGTCCGAAGTCTCCATCAGCGCAGCCGCCGCAGCGTCTCGCGCAGCAGCTTGTCGCCCTTCTCCTGCTCGTCCTGCTTCTTGCTGCGCATCAACTCGTCCGCGCGGCGCAGGTCGTGAACGATCGAGAGCAGCGGAAGCGAGTCCGAAGAGGGGAAAAGACTTCGTTCGACCGAAGCGATCTCGTCGTCGACGGCCTGCGCATCGGGCGAGCTGCCGAGGCGCGCGAGCGATTGAATCGTTCCGTACGCCGGGTTCGCAGGATCATCCTCGGCTGTGGCCTGACGGTAATGCGTCTCGACGACCGCTTCCGACTTGGAGTCGACGTCCACGGCGACCTGCATGTGATCGGCGATGACCCCGAGGTCGAAGGTGCGCGAGGTGTCGGGGTTCATGATGGTGTCGATGCGCTCGGTGCGCGTCTTCGAACGCCCGTTCACGGTGTAGTTGATCGTCACGCCGCCGACGGACACGGGATTGTTGCCGTTGAACATCGACCGCTTGCTGGGTACGACGACGCGCACGGCGAACGCGTGATCGCTCTCCGATTCGAAGCGATCCGCGCCGCCGTTGCCGCGCAACTTGTGGACCTTCTTATCGGTCGGTGCGTCGGCGTCGTGTCGAACCCAGATGACGTAACCGCGCCGCATGTCGGCGAGGCGGCGGTCGATCGCCTGACCGACGTCGTACGACGACGAGTATCTCTTCATCATCAGGCTGCGGATCTCGTACAAGGCGGCGAGACGCGAGCAGTCGCCGGAATCGACAGCGGAGGCAGGGATGGCGATGAGAAGGAGGGCGATGAATAGTTTCCTCATACGCGGATTGTACGGCGTGGGAGCGCAGCATTCCGCCGGTCGGCGTCAGGGCATGTTGTCGGGAGCCTCGGGACGGTCGTTAGTCCAGCTGTAAATGAACACATCCGGATACCGCGTCGCTTTCTCCTCACGGCGGCAACTCGAGCCCGCGGCCCAGACGCGGAACCCGGCGTGGCCGTCGGGATCACGGTAGTTGATGAGATCGAGATGATCTCCATGCGCCTGCGCGCCGAGGAGGCCAGGCAGTCGAAGGCTCTCGGGCAGATCATTCGGTCCGAGCAGCTTCTGTTCGCCCGACACCTCGATGAGCTTGCGCGCGTCCGCGACGGCACGCGCCGGATCGTCCAGCGTGATCCGCTCGCGCTCTAGTTGACTGATCCATCCCGGCAGCATTACCAGTGCGACACTCTCGATCACGATCAGCGCGATCGCGCCCAATCGACGCCCGCCTTCTCTGACGAACCTGGAAGCGAGAATGGCCTCGCTGATACAGAACGCTCCCGCGATCAGAAAGGTGACGCAACCGAGCGACAGGACCGCAGTCGGTTCATTGCTCGTGAAGAACGCGATCGCGATGACGGCGGCGATCGCAACGCATTGAACGATGATGAAAGCGCGCTTCGCCAGTGGATGAGGGTCGGCCGTTACGACGAGGATCACTGCAGCCGATTATCCGTCTAAGCGAACGGATTTTTGCGACCGCGCCTTCGCCAGTCTCACGGTCCGGGCTGCATGTGTCGGGGGCTCCAGCCCGCCGCAAACGCGATCGAAGCCCTACACCAGCTGCTTCGCAGCGACCCGACGGGACAGCATCTTCTTCAGGAACTCGCCGGTCGGCGTCTTCAGTTTCGCGATCTTCTCCGGCGTGCCCTCTCCCACGATCAACCCGCCATCATCGCCACCCTCGGGACCGAGGTCGATGACGTGGTCCGCGGTCTTGATGACGTCGAGGTTGTGCTCGATGACGACGACTGTGTTTCCGCGGTCGACCAGGCCGTGCATCAGGTGCAGAAGCTTCGAGACGTCGTCGAAGTGCAGGCCCGTCGTGGGCTCGTCGAGGATGTAGAGCGTTCGACCGGTGGCGCGCTTCGCCAACTCCTTCGCCAGCTTCACGCGCTGCGCTTCTCCGCCGGAGAGCGTCGTCGACGACTGGCCTAACGTGATGTAGCCCAGGCCGACTTCGTCCAGGGTGCGGAGGATGTTGGCGATCTTCGGAACATTGCGGAATGCGTTCAGCGCCTGCTCGACGGTCATGTCGAGGATCTCGGCGATCGAGGAGCCTTTGTATGTGACCTGCAGCGTCTCGCGGTTGTAGCGTTTGCCACCGCAGACGTCGCACGTGACGTAGATGTCGGGCAGGAAGTGCATCTCGATCTTGATCTGCCCGTCGCCCTTGCACGCTTCGCAGCGGCCGCCTTTGACGTTGAACGAGAATCGTCCCGGTCCGTAGCCGCGCATGCGCGCTTCGGGTGTCTGCGACATGAGGTTTCGGATCTCAGTGAAGAGCTGGGTGTACGTCGCCGGATTCGATCGCGGCGTGCGGCCGATCGGTGACTGATCGATGTCGATGACCTTGTCGATGTGCTCCAGACCTTCGATGCGGGCATGCTCGCCGGGAGTGTCGGATGAGTCGTAGAAGTGACGGCCCAGCGCCTTGAACAGGATGTCGTTGACGAGCGTGGATTTGCCGGAGCCCGAGACACCGGTGACGGCGATGAAGACGCCGAGCGGAATCTTCACGTCGATGTTCTGGAGATTGTTCTGTGTGGCGCCGCGGATGATCAGCGAGTTCTCGCCGAGCGGCCGGCGCACCGCGGGAACCTCGATGCGCGACTCGCCACGCAGGTACTTCGCGGTCAGCGAGCTCGGAAACGTCGCGACCTGCTCCAGCGTTCCCTCGGCCACGATCTCGCCGCCGTGAACGCCGGCTCCGGGACCGAGATCGATGACGTGGTCGGCAGTCTCAATCGTCTCTTCGTCATGCTCGACCACGATGACGGTGTTGCCGAGGTCGCGGAGCTCGAGGAGCGATTCGATGAGCTGGCGGTTGTCGCGCTGATGCAGCCCGATCGACGGCTCGTCGAGCACGTACAGGACACCCATCAGCTTCGATCCGATCTGTGTGGCCAGGCGGATGCGCTGTCCTTCACCGCCGGAGAGCGTTGCGGCGTTGCGATCGAGCGTCAAGTAGCCGACGCCGACCGAGTTGAGGAAGCCGAGCCGGTCGCGCACTTCCTTGAGGATCTTGCCGGCGATCGTCTCTTCGCGCGTCGTGAGCTTGATGGTCTTGAAGAAATCGACAGCGTTGCGAAGCTGGAGCGCGACGACTTCGTTGATCGGGCGGTTGGCAACGGTGACGGCGAGCGCCTCCGGCTTCAGGCGACGGGCGTTGCACTCCGGGCACTTCTTCGGCGTCATGAAGCGCTCGATCTCTTCGCGGATGTCGTCGTTGTCCGACTCGTGATACCGGCGCTGCAGCATCGGCAGGAGGCCTTCGTAATTGCCCGTGTAGTGATACGAGCTGTCGCTGCCTTCGAATGTGAACTTGATCTTCTCTTCGGTGCCCAGAAGGATGCAGTTGCGCGCTTTCTCGGAAAGCTTCTGCCACGGAGTGGTGAGCGAGAACTTGTAGTGCTTTGCCAGAGTGTGAATCTGGCGGATGCGCCAGTTCTCCGCGCCTTCCTTCCAGATCGCGATCGCCCCGTCCTCGATCGACTTCGACGGATCGGGAACGATCTTCTTCTCGTCGATCTCCAGCAGGACGCCGAGGCCGGAGCAATTCGGGCAGGCGCCGTACGGCGAGTTGAACGAGAAGAGTCGCGGCGTGATCTCACCGATGGAGATGCCGCAATCGGGGCAGGCGTAGGACTGCGACATCAGTTCTTCGCGATTTCCTTCGACATACAGAATCTTGACCAGGCCCTTCGCCACGCGGGTCGCGGTCTCGAGCGAGTCGGCCAGGCGCTGTCCGATGTCGGGCTTGGCGACCAGGCGATCGATGACGACGTCGATCGTGTGCTTCTTCTGCTTGTCGAGCGTCGGCGGATCGGCGAGCTCGATCATGTTGCCGTTCACGATCGCGCGGGTGAAGCCTTCCTTCACCATCTGCAGCATCTGCTTGCGGTATTCGCCCTTCTTGCCGCGGATGTACGGCGCCAGGATCGTGAACTTCGTGCCGGCCGGGAGCGCCATCAGGCGATCGACCATCTGTTGAACCGTCTGCGGCCGGATTTCCTGGCCGCACTGCGTGCAGTGAGGAACGCCGACCGAAGCATAGAGAAGGCGGAGATAGTCGTAGATCTCGGTGACGGTCCCGACCGTCGAGCGCGGATTGCGCGACGTCGTGCGCTGCTCGATGGAGATTGCCGGCGACAGCCCTTCGATCGAGTCGACGTCGGGCTTTTCCATCTGCTCCAGGAACTGCCGCGCGTACGACGACAGCGATTCGACGTAGCGCCGCTGCCCTTCGGCGAAGATCGTGTCGAAGGCCAGCGACGACTTGCCGGAGCCGGAGACGCCGGTGATCACCACGAACTTGTTTCGGGGGATGACGACGTCGATGTTCTTGAGGTTGTGTTCCCGGGCACCGCGGATGACGATCGAATCCATGAGTGAGAAATCTTAACGGCGACGGTTGCCCTGCTCTTCCCGTATCTTCCGGTTGTCTATGTCCGCTGCTCTATATCTCGCGACGGGGATTGCGCTTCTGTGGGCAGCGGACCGGTGGATCTCTCCAGTCCGTAGATCTGCCGCGCTGATCCTTCTGCTGATTCCGCTCTGTCTCACGGGCCGAGCGATCCTGACCGACGGACTCTTCGGTCCGTTCGACCTGCCGTACGAGACGCTCCCGCTTTCGGATCAGCGGGGCGAGCATGGTTTCGGCTCGGCGCACAACAGCATGATCAGCGACCTCTCGATGCAGATCATTCCGTATCGCAAGGCGGTGCGCGATGCGGTCAGCCGCGGCGAGTGGCCGCTCTGGAACCCGTACACGCTCTGCGGCGAGCCACTGGCGGCGGAAGAGCAGCCCGCCGCGTACTCGCCGTTCACGCTTCTAGCGTTGCTGTTGCCGGTGGCGAAGAGTTTCACGTACACCGCGACGCTGTGGTTTTTCATTGCCGCGCTTGGTGCGTTTCTCTTTGCGCGCGAGCTGGGCTGCGACGAAGTTCCGGCGCTCTTCGCCGGCGTGGGATTCATGGCCTGCTCCGCGCTGACGTTCTTCATCCTCTGGCCCATCGGGCAAGCGTGGGCGCTGCTCCCGTTCGTGCTTCTCGCCGTCCGGCGCGTCCGATCATTGCCGTGGATTCTATTGATCGCGCTCACGTTGCTGCTGCTGACAGGCCATCCCGAATCCACGCTGCATGTCGTCTTTCTCGGTGCCGCCTACGGAATGCTTCACCTTTCGAAGCGTGCGGTCCTTCACGCGATCGCTGCCGGAGCGCTGGCGCTCGGCATCTGCGCGATCGATCTGCTTCCTTTCATTGAGGCCACGAAGCAGACCGAGGAGTCCATCACCCGATCTCGGTTCTATGCGCACGAAAAACGCAGCGTCGGCGCGGCAGACTCGATGGTCATTCTTGCCACCGACCTGTTGGCGGACACGCAGCAGCGCGGGTGGCGCACGCCTCGCGCCAGCGAGCTCCGTTCGTACACCGCGGCGGCGGGCAGCATCGTGCTCGCGCTGTTCGTCTATGCGATGGGACGCGTTCGCGGCAGGGAGAAGTGGTTCTTCTTCGGCATGCTCGTCTTCTGTCTGCTCGAGCACGTCCGCTCGCCGCTCGAAGATCTGCTGCAGCGCGTTCCCCTGTTCGACATCGCGGTGAACGATCGCTTCGCGTTCGGCGCCGCGTTCGCGTTCGTCATCCTCGCCGCGCTCGGCGTCGACCGTCTGGCGCGCGATCGTGATGTCCTGCGATTCGCCGCGACCGGGTTTGCGGTCATCCTGTCGATCGCGGTGATGTCGTGGGTCATCGAGCGGCGCGGACTCATCCTGCCGAACGTCGAGCGATGGGGCGTCTATCGCACGTTTGCCGACGTGGCCCTCCTCGCGATCGCCATGTTGATCCTCATCGTGCGTCCACGTCTCGTTGCTCCAGCGCTCTTCGCATGCCTGCTGATTCAGCGCAGCGTGCAGGAGGGCGGGCTCTATCCCACATTCCCAGCGGACGCCGCGTATCCGCCGATCCCACTATTCAAGTCTCTGGAGGCGCCGCGTGAACCGTTCCGCATCGTCAGCGAGGGCATCACGTTTCTCCCCGCCACCAATGCGTTCTACGGCCTGGAGGACGTGCGCGGATATTCGGCGATGACGTTTCGCCGCTACGCCGCCGTCTACGATCTGTGGTGCCGGCGGCTTCCCGGCTTTGTCAACATCGTTGACGATCTTCCGTCCGGCTTTCTATCCGTGATGAACGTTCGCTACGCGCTCGCGCACCGATTGCTCCCCCTTCCAGCAGGCTGGCGGGAGATCGCTCGATATCGAGGTACGAAGCTATTGGAGAACCAGGACGTCCTGGCGCGAGCCTTCGTGCCCGCGGTCGTTCACCTCGGCTCGCCCGCGCCGCTGATCGAGATGGCTCTCGAGCCGGAGCTTCGCCAGAACGCCTGGATCGACATGAACCGGGCGCCGGCGAAGCGGCGGAACGGTCCGGGCAGCGTTCACCTCACTCGCGCGAGATACGGCTTCGACATCGTTGCCGACATGAAGGGCGACGGATGGGTCGTGGTTTCGGAATCAGCGTGGCCCGGCTGGCGGGCAACCGTCGACGGAACGCGCATCCGTCACCAATTCGCCGACATCACCTTCCTCGGCATTTACCTTACGCCGGGGAAACACAGCATCCATCTCGTCTACTGGCCCGATTCGTTCGTCCTGGGCCGCGCGATCTCCGGCGCGACGCTGCTCGCCATTGCGATCTACGTCATCGCACGGCGTCGACGAGCCAGTCGCGATACGGACCCTCGATCCGGTCGATCGGCAGCACCACGAACTCCGGAACTTCGTACGGATGCCGTTTGAAGAGCGCTTCGCGGAGAGCATCGAGTCGCTCTGCGGTTGTCTTGATGAGGAGCAGCTGTTCCGCGTCGTCTTCGACTTTCCCCTGCCAGCGATAGATCGACCGCAGTTGCGGAATGATGTTCACGCACGCCGCCAGACGTTCGTCGACGAGTTGCCTGGCCATGCCGGCGGCGTCGAATGTCGCGCCGACTGTGGTCAGCACGATGACGGGCCTCATCGGCTCGCGATGCGATCGGCGGCTTCGCGTGCCACATCGTGGGCGGCGAGGCGGTATTGGCCGTATTGCACGAACGGAAGCGCGATGTAGCCCCAGATCGAACGCCCGCCGAGAGCGATCCCGGCCGGAATGACCGCGGCTTTTCTCTGGTGCAGGTCGTAGCGCTGGACGAGTTGCATCGTGCGGCCGTCGTACAACCGCACTTCCGCGGCGACGTGCGACACAACGACTTCGATGTCCACACCGACCCTGCCGACTGCTGCGCCGACGCCGCCGAGCGGACGCTGGCCCGCGGCGCTGGAGACGACATCAACGTAGTAGTCCGCTGCCGGCGCACCGCCGCGTTGCGCCTCTTCGAAAGTCGCCCCCGCGTCAAACGCCCGGAATCCGCGCAAGCTCAATTCCTCGGGCAGGTCCGCAAGAATCGTCTTCGCTACCGCTTGCTCGGTCCTGAACGAAGACTGCGAGGACATCCGCAGGACGCCGATGCGATCGCCGCTCGTCACAGGCCGCGTGAGGCCGAAGAGCGGTGCCGCGATCGCGCAGAGGAGGACGAGCCGTTTCATCTGGATAGTGTAGGTTCAAACGATGGTGAATTTGCGGGCGACAGCCAGGTATGGGGCCAGCCCTCCGGCTGGCCTGGCCAGTCAGAGGACTGGCCCCACACTTCGGCGGCCTGAGGCCGCCACGCAAGACCCGACATCACAGGGATGTAACGAGCTGTGTGGCGACAGCCAGGTGTGGGGCCAGCGCTCCGGCTGGCCTGGCCAGTCAGAGGACTGGCCCCACACTTCGGCGG